>JAFUYB010000009.1 GCA_017470735.1 Lachnospiraceae bacterium
ATCCGATCCCAAAATGTTGAAAAAAGTTTCAATTCATACTAAAATAAGTTGTCGGACTAGCCGATAAAATCTATAGAGTCAGTGTATCTATGCCCATTTTTCGTGCATTTTTAACGAATATATTATATGAAATATGTTTTTTTGAGGGAAATTGACTATGGTTTTTGAATATAAAACAATACGGCTGGAAGATCTTGGACCGATTACGGATGAAGAAATCAGGCAGATTGAAGAGGCATCGAACAGACCGGTCATATATGACGAGGATTCGCCAAGACCGACCCCGGAAATGGCAGAAGCGTTCCGGGCTGCTGCGAGAGAGCGTAATCGTCGCAGGAATCGAAGCGCATAAAAGATGATATTGATCAGGAAGCGGAGAAAATTTGCCTGAGACAATGCAATTTGTAAAAACACATTAGCGTAAGGAATCATCACACTCTGTAAAAAAGGAGCGCCGTATGCAGAAGAAAAATCAGAAGATGGATTGGATGAAGAAGTGCATACAGAAAATGACAGGAAGGAGAGGGCTTGCCCTGCTGCTGGCAGTCACGCTGGTCGTGACATCAGTGAAGTTTGACTGGTGGTCGCTTGGGGCGTCGGCGGATCCGAACCAGCCGATGATGGAAAATGACATTAGCGATGTACAGACCGCGGATGGTGCTTCGGACGGGAGTGAAGAGGCTGTGGATGAAGCTGACGACGGAACGGATTGGGTCGACAGCGCTCTTTCGGATGCCAATGATGACACAAGCGGTGATGATGGGTACGATACAGCAGAAGGTGCTGAGTCTGATGACGAGTATACGTCGGAAGATGATATTGATGATGAAGAAGATGAATACAGCGAAGACGATGCATATATTGATGACGAAGACGATCTGACCGATGAGGGTGATACGGAATCAGAAGAGCCGGAGCAGGCAGAGGAAGCCGCCTCAGAAGAGGAAAATGAAACTGAGCAGGATGTAGAAACAGAACAAATTGAGCAGAGTGATATAGAAGAAATAGCTACGGCAGGCACGCTTGACGCGTATTCGGATAGCGAGAGCGTCCTTGTCGAAGCGTCCTTTGATGCGGGCGTATTTCCGGCAGGCACGACGATGGAAGTCGTGGATGTGCCGGCGGCAGATGTAATGGCGGTAATCAGCGACCGCGTGAAAAACATTTCTGATATTGCGGCAGTGGATATCCGTTTCTATCAGGGCAGTGAGAAGATCAAGCCGAATGGCAAAGTCAAGGTCACAATGAATCTTGATGAGCCGCTGAACGGTGATGACCAGATAATCGTGCATATCGATGAAAACCACGACCCTTATGCAGTAGGTGACAACAGCATTGACAAGCTGACAAAGCAGTCCGCCATATTTTACGCGGATCGCTTTTCCGTGTACGCAATTGTAGCGGTAAAAGACGAGCCGGAGCAGACAGATATGGCGGCAGATGCGGCAAAGGATAATGCTGAAGCAAAGTCCGGCTCCGCAGAGGTGGATGATGCCGCAAAAAATGATACGACGGCAGCGGATGAGCCAGTTGGCGAAGCGGCTGACAAAGAGTCGGGTGCAAAAGCAGATGCGGAGCAGGGCGAAACCACGCACGATGGTACGGCATGGCTGAAGGACGCATTGCAGGGCGGCACGGAGTGGATTCGGGACGCTTTGGCAGGGGGTGCCCAGACGGAGGACGCAGATCAGAAATCCGATGCAGCAGATGCAGACACCGAGGCAACAGACGCAGCAGACGCGGACCAGTCCGGGGAAACCGCACAGACAGACGCGGCGGCAGAGCAGCAGACCGTATCCATGCCGGAGGGCATCCGTGTCGCTTCGACAGAGGGCGGCGTCCATGTTTATGCGCATTACGGGGAGAATGTGTTCCCGGAGAATGTGACGATGGAGGTTGCGGACATTGCAAAGGAAGAGGCAATCGAGGCGGCATCTGATGCAGTTGAAGGAGAGATTGTCGATGCGGCCGGTGCTGACATCACTTTCCTTGATGGTGATGGCAATGAGATTGAGCCGAAAGATGGTGGGGAGGTCGAGGTACAGCTATCCCTTGACACTCCGCTTGAAGGCGAAGAGCAGACTGTCGTGCACATCGACAATGAGGGGCAGGCGACAGAGCTGGCGGCAGGTGATGTAGAGCAGACGACAGAGGAGAACGCTGTCTTTACAGCGAGCGAGTTTTCAAAGTATGTGTTGGTCAGTACGGGGACTTACGCATGGTTTCGAGATGTAACATTCAATGCATCAGGGGCGAATACATCAGATGATTCCAAGGATGCAAAGGTAAATTATAATAGTGCAAGTGAAGCATATGCGGGTAGTCTATCCGGTAATTCACAGCCGGTACGGCCAGGGTGTTCCGTTGGCTCTCTTTTTAAGTCTAGTGCGACAGCAGAACAGGCATCGACGTTACGTGGAGAAAAGCTGCAGGATGTGACTTTCCGTTACAATGTCAATCCGGGAGTAACGGTGACGACACAGATAGATGTGTATCAGCTTGGTTCAGAACAGACTGACAGTTTGACCGAAGGAACGCTGAAAAAGAGCATATCCTGCGCGCCAATGACCGCAGCGTCGGATGGAAGCTATACAGCGTTTAACCAGACGGTGAAGCTTTCTGATGTTAGCGTGGAATACAATAAATATTATTCCGTGGTTGTGACTTTGACAACATCGGATAGGAACGAAGTATATTTTTATCGGAGCAACACGACTGCTGAGAGTACTTCTGGTAACACGACGACAAAATATGGAATAGGGTATTATACGAATAGTGCTGGGGGATCGTTTTCATCTCTTGGTGGTTCTGGTATGTATATCTCTACAGAGGTTGGGGGGTTTGCTCCTTATAGCGGAACGGTGACGGCAACTGCAGATAGGACGAGCTTGAACTATGATGATACAGACGATGAAGCAGTAATTACGGTTTCGCTGAGTGATACCGTATATAGTAGTGCGGTTACTTGTAAATTTAAAGATTACAATGCGGATACATTTGGAAACACATCAGCAATCATCGATGCAGACACATCGAATATTGCCGATGGGCAGATTTTTATCAAGCCAAAAGGGACAAATGATAAAACTGGAAGTGTGACGGTGCAATTGGGGGTAGAGGGCGTAACAGATGAAGTTGTTATTTCCGTGTCGCGTTTAGGGATTGTCAAAAGCGACGGGACATACGAATATGCCGATGCGACAGCATCGTTTACCTATATAAAAGATACGGCGCAGGAGCCGGATTTTGTTGTGGAATCGGGAGGTACATTCGCAAGTGCAGGAATTTTTGAAGTATCCTATACGGGAAATACCAATGTGAGCACGGATGATGCCAATGCAACGATTACAGTAAGTGGCGTTTCGGGGTCAACTTATAATGGCTTTACGGCGACAAGGACCTTTAAGATCGCAGCGCAAGATATTTCAAAAGGAACATACAGTCATCTTTGGGAGTTTTCATATGATAATGAAAAAATCAAAGTGAAATCTGCATCTGAGATATACGATGAAGACAGGAATCTGATGGATGAGGATGATTTTGATGTGGCATTGGTTAGAACAAGTGTCACAACAGAAGGCATTGGATATTCTGTGACAGTAACAGGAAAAGGAAATTATACGGGAAGCTATGTTTTGGCAGGAACAGAGGCTACGACAGCGACTAGAGTCAGTCTTTCTGATATAGCATATTTGTCTCCGGCGAGTACTGAAATTGAATATACAGGCAATACAAGCAATTTGCCGTTATATACGATCAAATTAAAGGGTGGTATCAATGGAACAAGTGACGATGATTTAGATATTGGAACAGTAACTTATACAAACGGTGTGAAAATCAGCGATCCGTCCACTGCAGCAATTAGTGCGAATCCATCGTGGGATGAGGATATGTCATCGGGGCAGCATACACTGACGGTTGAGGGGAAGGGAAATTACAAAGGGGAATTAACAGCGACCTATACGATCGGGCAGTTTTCTTTGGCAAGCGCAACGGTGACTCCATCGAAAAAATATATGGTGCATACTGGCAGTGAGCTAAAGCCGGATGTCACGGTGAAGTGTACAGTTTTGGGTTCTGAGATCAAGCTGACCAAAGGAACGGACTATACGGTATCCTACGCCAATAATATCAAGATTGGCAAAGCTGTAATTACTGTAGAAGGAAAAGGAAATTACACAGGAAGCAAAACGGCGACATTTGAAATCGTCCCGGATTTTACATCTGATGATTTGACAATTACAGTTGGTGGTGATGCGACGGTATATAAGAACGGTAAGTATGTCAGCTCCCATGAAGAAACATTTAGCGGCAGTGCCATTACGCCTGATGTTAGAGTTTCTTATGCATACACATCATTGGATTCGAATGGGACCGAGCAAACAGTAACAAAAGAACTGACGGAAGGTACTCATTATACAGTAGCGTACAACAACAACACGAATGTGGGTACGGCTTCCATTACTGTTGCAGAAGCGGATAATGAAGTCGGTGGTGCTTATGCGACGGGAAGCGCAAAGGCAACATTTGCGATTATCGGAGAAAAGCTGACGAAAGGTGATACGACTGATGGATGGGTGCTGACATTAAATAAAGGTTCTGGATCTACGCTGGATGCTAACGGTGAAATTGATTATACTGGGAATGCGATTACGCTGAAGACAACAGATTATGATTTGGTGAAATACACGAACAGCGAAGCGGGAACGCCATTGGTGGCGAATACGGATTATTATATCAGCTATTCTGCGAATATCAATGCAGGTACCGCGACTGTGACTGCACACGCAAAGGCAAACGGAAATTATTCAGATGGCACGACGCTTCCAAGCGCAACATTTACCATCAATCCGCTGAACTTGAGCACTTTGAAGATAGTAGACTCAAGCATGGTGGAGATTACGAGTCCCAATCAGATCAAAAAGATATATACTAGTGAAAAGATCGAACTAGTTAATGGTGAAAATGTAAATCGCAGTACAGATTCGTATGACTATGATGTTATGTCTTCTGCGCAGAAGCGCTTTGCGGCTTATGTGTCAGGAGGAACGGGAGTATACGATTTTGTTGCAACATATACGGCAAATACAGATGTCGGAACTGCAACTATGACGCTTTCCGCGACAGAAGAAGACATCAGCGGCAAGGGGTTGTCCGGAAATCTGACTGGTACAAACTCAATCGACTTTACGATTGTGGATCGCGATATTACGGCGTTAGATTGGCGGCTGTATGATGAGAAAGATGGTTCGACTTATTATACGGTGGCAAATGATGGAAGCACACAATACGCTGTTTCCTACAATGGACAGACACATACACCAACACCTAAGGCGTATATTGATGGAGCATGGGTATCATCGGATACAGGCTATTTTTCGGTGACGGATGCTCCGCAGACGAATCCGACAGATGCAGCGACGATTACGGTGACAGGAAAAGATGCGAAACAGTATACCGGAACGAAGACGATCACCTTTACAATTACGACAAAGAGCGTAACAGATGATTCTGTGACGGTGACTGCAACGGATACAACGAAAGCAAGTAAGCCAAGTTCAATTACTTTGGAGACAACGCCAAGCCCGGTTGTTGTTACGGATACTGATAGGGCGCCTGAAAAGCGCACATTGGAACTTTATAACGAGACGGAAAACCCGCCGACGGGAGATTATTTATTCTCTGTTCCGGAGGCAGTTGAGGGAGAGATTCGACAGTACCGTATACCGGTCACAGGAAAGAATAACTATGCGGGATCAACCTACTCCGACACCTACACTTGGGGATTGGATATTGGCGGAAAGACGGGCGGCAATGCGAATGCAGTTGTCAGCGGATTAACGGCGAACAGTGATCCGAGTGTAGCTGCGGATTATGAAGTGGATTATGGTTTGGTGCCGCCAACCGTTACTTTGACAGATTTAAAGGGAACAACATTAAAACTGTTTTATGATGCGTCAAAAGCGACAGCAGAAATGAATACTGTAAGCAGTACATCAATGACTGCAAGTAATTGTGATGCCATTGTTACCTATGACTGCGATGGAGATGCAAGCGGTGTGTATGACGCGGGAAGTGTCGTGACAGTGACAGTGACAGGTCGGGGCGGCGAAGACGGTACTGCTGATGAGGATGCGTATTATTTCGGTAATTTGACATTTAGTTACCGGGTAAAGACGCAGGAAATCGATCCGACAAAGATTATTATTTCCGACAAGAAGTCGATGGATGATGGCACGGGTGTGACAAGTGCGTCCGGTGTCTTGAAATATCCATATGTGAATGATGATATCACATTGGAATATGGTGATAGCAAAGAATCCACAAATGGGATTTATGCTGTATATAAAAAGAGTGAGAGCGAGACACTGAATATACCGATTACGGGAGTGGGAATTGCATCGGCGAGTGCGGCGACAACGACGGGCACAACGATAGATGCGACATTCGATACGAATAAAGGAAAGGTTTCTAATGCAAATATAGCTGCAAATATAGCGTTGCAGACCGGAACATATACTGTGACATTCGGTGCGGTATCGGATGGCAACTATTCGATGACGGAAGGCAAGACATCAACTGTCAATTGGGTATTGGATCCGCTATCACTTGATCAGCCGGTATCGGCGACAGGTGTATTAGGTGTTTCCGACAGGCTGTCTGTAGTACCGGTCGTGGCAGATGATTCAGGGCTGTCAATTTCTGATGACAAAAAAACGATTTCCGGTGATTATACGGGCAGTGATCAAAGCGGCAATATAACCTTTGGCGTGACATTGACCACACCGCAGGGCGTATCCTATGATCTGACGAAGGAGATTGGTGTGACCTGCAGTGCAAATTGGTATACAGGGGGTGCAAGCGGGACAAAAGTAAATGATTGCACGGCGAATAATACCTATTACATGGTTTTGGATGGTGATACGAATGACAGCCATCCAAATGCTCTGATTTGGAACAAGGGAGACTTTGGCATAAAGCTGGTGATTGGCAAAAAAGAAATCAGCAGTAATCAGGTAACGCTGCTATTGGATGCCGGAGAAGTTTTGGACACATGGGATCCGGAGGATGTGAGTACCTACAATTATACATACACCGGAAGAGCACATACGCCGACTGTGACCGTAAAATACGGCGATGTGACACTAGCTGAAAATACGGATTATGAGATTACGGCAAACCAGGCAGAGACGAATGCCGGGTCGTACACCGTGACGGTGTCGGGCTTGAGCGTCGGCAATTATACTTGGTCAGGGACGAAGAATGCGAATTTTAGTATATTGCCTGTGACGGTTAAGGTGAAATTAAAAGATTCTGTAGAGGGAGCGACCAGTGCCTCGAATCCGATGGTGACATATTCTTATAATGGGGATAAGGCATATCCGGGGTCGGCGGCTGCCAATTGGACAATGGAGGATTTGACAAGTGGCGCAATATGGACATTGGCACCCACATATGATGAAACAAAAACGCTGACCTATGTTTTGAAAAAATCATCGGATGGAACGGCATTGACACTCTCTGCGTCGGACAATGGAGACGGTACAGCAGTACAGGCTGCGACCGTACTTGGCGATGGGGCGGCGAGCACAGCACCGGGCAAGTATCGGATTGAAGTGAAGCTGGGATCGAATTTTACTTCCGCTTCGAGTGACAAGACCATTAGCAGTGGGACAAGCAGTCCTGCAACGGTGACGGGATACTATGCCATTAAGGACAGTGGCGTTACGATGAAACGAACGCTGGACAATTCAACAGAGACTGCGTTTTATAATGGTTCCAAGCTGTATGTGGCAAGTGATCGGAAGACATTGTATGAAACATGGGACAATCTGAGTGCGGATGAAGGAACAAATCAGTGCAGAGCGAGTGACGGAACAACAAATATTTCATTGTTGAACGGTGCATCTGCTTCGCTTGACAGCAGTTACTATAATGTTACTTTCAAGAAGGGCTCTTCGACGGTTACAGCCTTTGATCCGGGAGATACCGTCAAGATAAATGTTGCGATTAAAGATGAGTACAAGGATTACTACGAATTTTCGGGAGGCGACACGAGTAAGGAGTCTGGAAATTATACGGTTTATGCGTGCTTGTCGCAGTGTTCAACGGCACTCAGTTCGGAATCGATACTGATCAGTGGTACAACGCCGACAGTGACTGTAACATGGAACGGGACGGCACTGACAAGGGGTACGCACTACACGGTGTCGGGACCGACTTATACGGATACAAATAGCCAGGCATCAGATACGATTGTTGTTGGAACCGGGCATTTGACTGTAACTGGCGTGGAGGCGAAGTACTATATCGGTTCTGTGACATTGGATTTTTCGGTGAAAAATTCTGTCAGCCGGGTTGTGGTGACGGCGAACTGGGGTGATGGGACGAAAAATATTGTAGATACTTCCGGTGCGCTGACTTTATATTCGCTTACCTATGATGATGTACTGACTCACAGCGGAATTTCGTTTATTACGACAGTGTATGATGTCAGTACAACGCCAAAGGTTGTGGATTCCGACAAGTATACATTTACCTTTACAGGCGGTTCTTTGGCCGGGGACGACAATGTGACGCCGACGCTGGGAGCGCTGTCTGCCAATACGACATATACAGTGACGGTAACCGGGAATGGAACCGATATTTCGGGGACAAAATCGGGAACATTTTCTATTGGTGCGGCAGGCCTGGGAGATGTGAGTGGTTGGATACAATCTTATGAGTATACAGGAAGCAACATCATACCGGATCGGAGTAATACGAAGGGCGGTATTACTGTAACAAACAAAAGAGGAGAAACGCTGACTTATGGTACGGATTATACGATTACTTATGCCAGCGGTTCGGATCCGATTAATGTAACTGACGATAGAGTATATTATACGGTAAAAGGAATCAATAACTATACAGGTTCGTTTGTAGGTGCATCTACAGGAAGTTATACGAATCAGTGGTTTAAAATTACGCCGCGGAGCATTGCGAAAGAAAGTACCGGGGGCTACGGCGTAATCACTGATCTTTCGACGGCGAATGAGACCTATACCGGATCTCCGATCAAAAAGGCGGTTACGGTTCAGGATGCGGACAGAAATGTTACGCTGACGAGCGGAACGGATTATACGCTGATCTATTTGCGGGGCGCAGCGGAGACCACGGATTTTACCACTGTTGGGACAATTACGGTCCGGGCAACCGGAAAAGGCAATTATGATCCAAATACATCAATAGAGACAAGCTACGAGATCAAGGCGGCGGATTTGGCAACAGCAGATGTTTCCGTTGATCCGCGCACTTACGACGGCACGATTTATGATCTGGATGAGACGGTTTCGACGAAAAAAGCCTATATACCGGTGACGGTAAAAGTAGGGGGCAAAGAGATTGATCGGTCAGCATATACGGTCACGCTGACGAGTGGTTTCGGTACCATACAGGATGCAAAGGAATATGGGCTGACAATTTCTGGAAACAACAGTAATGTGTCAGGCACGAATACGGATGGTTCGTTTGTCATAGAACCAAAGGAGTTGCTGGACGATGCGACATATGATTATGTGCTGAACAAGACCAATGCGGCAGGAGCCAATATTTACGATTCGGAACACAGCACCTATAAGTGGACGGGGCTTGAGGTGGAGCCGACCGTTACGGTGACGGACAAAAAGATCGTGGATGGTTTGGGGAATGGGACGCCATTGGTTGAGGATGTTGATTATAAGCTGAACCATTACAACAATATCAATGCTGCGCCTGAGACGGCGACGGCGGCACCATATGTGACGATTACCGGAATTAACAATTATGCCGGGACGACCGCTGTTGTAACCAGAAAATTCTCGATTGGCGAACCGATTTCCAATGCGATCGCTTCGGTGACGGTGACAAACAGTGAAACATCATCCAATCAATACGAGTACACGGGAGAGAATATTACGCCGACAGACAGTGAAGTGACGGTGACTGCAAAGAGCGGGTATACCATCGGAAACGCGGCATACACTCTTTCCTATGAAACGGCATCGGATACGATTACAAATGTTGGATCATACGATGTATATGTAACGGCAAATGAGGGACAGTATTATAATACAGATCCAGTTTATGCAGCGGAAGATGTGTACACAGTAGTCCCCAAATCCGTCAGCGCGGCCGACAAGGACGACTTTGAACTGACCTTCATAAAGGGCGATGCGGGAACGCATACGGATACGACGGATGATATGACATATCCGGCATATTACTACACGGGATCGGAAGTCGTTCCGGGAGATGCGGCAGCGGATAACGGGATCGGCATTATGGTAACCTACAAAACAGGAGATGTGCTGCGGTATGGCACGGATTATAAGGTGAGCGTCGCTGACAATATAAACGCGACGACACTTGGCGGTGCGGATGGCACGCAGGTAGTGGGCAATCCGCCGGAGGTGACAGTGACGATTTCCGATCTGCCGAATACGAACTACAGGGCCACGACGGAATTTTCACTGGATAAAACAGATGAGGGCAAAGAACCGCTGTTTGTCATTCTGCCCCGGAGCGTGTCAGACCTGACGGTTGCGCTGAAAGCGGCGGACGGCACTTACAAGGGGACGGATTATTACCTCTATAAAGGAGTAGCAGTGGATCCGCTGGCAAGTGTTTCCTACAATGGAACGGAGCTTACGGAAGGAACGGATTATACCTATAGCTACAACAGCACCAATACCAGACCGGGGCTTGCAACGCTGACTGTCACCGGAAAAGGCAATTTCAGCGGTGACAATGCAAGTACGACATTTGCTATATACGGTGATCTGTCGAAGCTGGAGACGAAAGCCGTAGAGCCGGGCGAAGAGACAACGAAGAAGTGTTATCTCAAGATCAAGGATTACACGACGGTCGAGGGCGGCGTGCCGGACAAGGACAATGCCGAGGTTCATTATTATGATGTGACGCTGAAAGATGCGGAGTATGCTTTCAGCAACCATGAGGTTGTGACAGAGGGCGAGACGGAGTCGGCGAATGTGATTCCGGGTGCAGGCAGTTATTATATCAATTATCAGACTGTCCAGTATGCGGTGGCGACGGAAGACAGCAACATTACCATTGATATGACCGAAAAGTACCCGTACACATCGCAGCCTGTGGCATTGGATATTGCTTCTGTGAAGTACAGGGATATGGAATGTACTTTTACCACGCCGACGGGTGAAGTTGAAGTCGGCGAATACACGACGACGATGACTGTGACAGATACGAATGGGGATGATCATACGGCGACGATCAATTATGAGATCACGCCGAAGTCGATCAGTGATTCGGATATCTGGGGCAAGGTAGCGAGTCAGTCGTGGGCGAATGGTGATCCGGTCGAGCCGGACAGCAGTGAAGTGACGCTGACATTCTATTACAATGGTACTACAGACACGGACAGCACGACGACGCTTGTGCCGGAGACGGACTATAAGGTCCGTGAGGACGGATATGGCAACAACACGGCGGTCAGCCAGAGAACGGCGTATCTGACGGTAGAAGGCACTTATGATAAGGAATCTGGTACAGGCAACTACACGGGCACCAGAAAGCTTCTCTTTAACATCGTGGACAATCAGGTGCTTTCGGACAGTTGTGTGACCCTTAACCCGACGGTATTCACCTATGACGGCGAAGCGCACAGTCCGGCCGTGACGGTGGTTTACAACGGAACGACTTTAAGTGAGCAGACGGATGATGCGGACGGTGATTATACGGTAGTCTTTACGTCGGATTCGGCAGGTACGACGCCTGTTGCGGAGGACGCGCTGACCGGCGAAGAAGGAAAGGCGATTACCTATTATGCCGTTGTGACCGGTACGGGCAGCATCACTGAGAAAAATGACAAGAAGGTGTACGAAGGGTACACCGGAACGGTTATAAAGCCGTTCTCGATCATTGATGCGGCGGCAGGCGGACTGATTGCGGAGATCACGAAGCCGACATCGAAAACGACGACTTACAATGGATTGGCGCAGGTTCCGAAAGAAATTATCGTAATGGATGAGAGCGGCAACAACACGCTGGCGACATTCACAAAAGGTGTGTCGGATACGGATGGCTATTCCTTAGTCTACGGCTACACGGATGCGAGTGGGAATGTGGTCTATTCCATGGATGAGCCGGTTGACGCGCATGCTTACACGACGCTGGTGGTTGACAGTGACGGCAACACCGGAAGCGATACCTATACGATTGAGCCGTATGCCCTGAGCGGAGATTATGTGACGGTCAGCGGCATTAAAGACACTGTAGCCTATTCGGCGTCGGGCGCGAAGCAGGACGATCTGACGGTGGTCTACGACGATGGGACGACGAGCGAGACGCTGACGAAGGGCACGGATTATCAGGTAGGCTACTCAGGCAATGAGCTGCCGACGAATAATCAGGGCGCGACGGTTACCGTGACGGGACAGGGCAATTACACCGGCACATACAGTGACAGCTATGATGTCGAACTGCCGATGACCGGGCTGGTCGGTATGGCTTTGAGCTCGAGCAAGGTGCGGCTGGCGTGGAATCAGACGAGTGACGCTGACGGCTATCAGGTGACCTACAAGAATGGCGGCACGCAGTACACAAAGACGGCGACAGCGACCAGCTACAACGGATTTGATGTGACCGGGCTGAATGCGGATTCGGATATTACCTTCTCAGTGACGCCATATGTGACGGCAGACAGCAGTTCGACCAAGATGGTGACCGGAGATTCGGATACGGAAACGGTGAAGACGCTGGCGGCGAGCAGCAGCAGTTCCTCTTCATCGAGTTCAAGCTCGACAAGCAGTTCGGCTTCGACGAGTTCGAGCAGCTCATCATCGGGGAACCGGGTTGTCTATGTCAACTCGTCTGACGACGATGATGATGACGATGACGACGATGATGACAGCAGCAGCTCCAGTTCGTCAAGCTCAGGCAAAACGACTTACAGTGAGCGCACGGACAAGACGGTCTTTACGACGAGCACGGTCGGCGGGAAAAAGGTGACGCAGGTGACGACATCGTCCAACAAAGCGCATCAGGCGACGCTCACATGGAAGAAGGACAACAAGTTTGACGGCGTTTCAATCTTCCGGAGTTCCGATGGCGGCGATACTTACCAGAAGGTCGCGCAGATTGAGTCGACAAACACTTACACGAACAAGAAGCTCAAGAGCGGTAAGACCTATTATTATAAGCTGCGCGGTTATGTTTACAACAGCAGTGGCAAAAAGGTGACCGGGCAGATGGGCAAGGCTAAGGCTGTGACGGTGAAGTGAGGAAAGGAAAGAGAAACGAGAAAATCTCAAAAAAACATTGACATTCGTTGCCGTTTCTGTTAAATTGTCAGTTAATTAGTTATTGGTTGGTGTCCAGCCATTGAAGGGGTTCTGGATTTCGATTCAGAACCTTTTCTCTTGCATGAAAGGAAGAATTATGGGGAAAACCATTCGCTATTCAACGCCGGAATATCAGGTGAAGAAACTGGAATCGCAAAATCTGAGTGTCGAAGATAGGCAAAGTGCGGAGAAAATATTGTCTACCATAGGGTACTCAAAGCTGATAAAAAGTTATCGGCAGCCATACATCATCCGAAAAGGCGAGGATATTGATGTAAAATAAAAATGGAAAGTTCGCGGTCAGATAAAAACTAGACAGACCACAACATTTAGTGTAAAATAGACTAGATGTTGTGGTCTTTTCGTTGGACATTTCTGAGGGAGATGTCGCGGACGCATTTTAAGAAGGTGACAGAGAGATGACAGCGACAGCAGCGTTTTCGATAGGAGATTTTGTCTTTGAGTCGTTCCATGAGTACCGGGATGGGCAGGAAGACTTGAAAAAAATTGAAGCGATCAATGGCGAACTGGATATCCAGGATCCGGAGGTGGCGGTACGGCTGTACCATCTGATCCGCGGCGGGGATATTTCGTTCAAGACAGCGATCGGGGATGATTTCGCGGAGCATATAGCTGATATTGTGGCAGAAAAATCGCAGGGCTTTATTGAGGATGAAGCTGCGGTCAGTGAGGCAAAGGCGCAGGTACGCAATCAGAAATTCGTCGGCGTGGCGACAGTCGTGTTTGCGATTGCGCTGTTCGCGTATTTCGGGGTGACGCAGTTTACGGAGTGGAACACGGCAAGGAAGATTTCAAAGCTGAGAGATTCTGTGGCAGAGTCCGCGGCTGTGGCGGAAATGGAAGAAGCGTCAGGGAATGGCGGCGCAGCAGATAGTGGGGCTGCGGTTTCGGACGGCGCTGCGGGTGGCGTGGCTTCGGAGGATGGAACAGCCTTGAATGGAGACATGGCTGTGGATGACGGAGCGTCGTCGGCGATGACGGATGCTGACGGAACAAAGGCAGTCAATCCATTCGAGCGTCAAGAGTTGATTGATCCGTCAACATTGACGATTCTTCCGGAATACCAGGAAGCCTACGCGCAGAACAATGACCTGATCGGCTGGCTCAAGATTCCGGATACTTCGGTTGATTATCCGGTGACCCAGCGGGCCGGCGACAACGATTATTATCTGAACCACGCCTTTGACGGTTCAAATGATTCGGCGGGGTCATTATTTATGGATTACCGCTCAGACGCGGTCAATCCGACGACAAACACGATCATCTACGGGCACAATATGAAAAGCGGCCTGATGTTCGGGCAGATGTCGGATTATCTGGACGGGGATTACTACAATGCCCACAAGCTGGTGTCGTTTGATACGATTTATGAAAAGCGCAGCTACGAAATTGTCGCGGTCTGTCTGTCGGAAGTGGCATACCAGGATGAGAATGGTTACCGCTATTACAACTTCATCCAGGCGGGCAACCAGGCGGAGTGGGATGCTTTCGTCAACAACATCCGCGGGCTTTCGGTGTATGGAACCAACATTGACCTGTCACCGACTGACGAGGTGCTGACTTTATCCACTTGCAACAGTTATACACAGGACGGACGGCTGTTTTTGGTGGCAAAAAGAGTGTAGACACACCACAACATTTAGTGTATAATTACCTAGATATAGTGTATTGATGGCCTATGCAAGGAGTGCGGCAATGCGCAGAGGGCTGAAAATCAGACAACTGTTTTTGGCGTTTTTTTTCGTTCTTTTTTGGGGGTACGTTTTTTCTGCCGGAACGGTGAAGGCGAGCAGCAGTACAAGTGATTTCGTGCTGAATGGAACGACTGTCACAGGCTACAACGGTTCGGGCGGTGCGATCACGCTTCCTAATGGCGTGACGGGAATTGCCGGATATGTGTTCCAGAACAAGGGGATTACCAGCGTATCGGGCACCGGAACGCTGGAGCAGATTGGTGAAAAGGCGTTTGCGGATAATGCGGGGCTGACATCGTTTACGATTCCCAGCAGTCTTGATACGCTGGCGCAAAATGCTTTTTCCGGCACATCGATCAGCAGTTTTAACGGTTCAAGCGGGGAATATACGACCAGTGGCGGCAGCATCTATTCCGGAAGCGGATCAACACTCTACATAGTGCCGCCAGTAGCATCGGGGTCTGTTATCGTGGCGGATACGGCAAACACAATTGCAACGGGTGCATTCAGCGGCGTACTCGGAGTGACCGATCTGTATATTCCGAAGTCAGTGACGACGATCGCGGATGGCGCGACGACGGGATCCGGAGTCATTGCGCCGGATGGTACGATTTACGGATATAACGGCACGGCGGCGGAGACATACGCGAAAAAACACACCATCCGTTTTGTGTCGCTGGATTCAAATAATAACAACAATAACAATAACACCAGTAATACCAATAATACAAATAGCGGCTCTTCAACTAATTCGGGCGGAACAACCACATATGTTTATTATGACGATGACGACGATGATGATGCTGATGATGATGA
>JAFUYB010000010.1 GCA_017470735.1 Lachnospiraceae bacterium
AGGAGCAGCTAAAATCGGGTCATATGTAGCGGTTTACCAGAGATCTTTGCCTCTGGTGCCTCCATATGTACCCACTATCAATGACAATCGGCGTGACTATGAGGTTTTTCTATAGTCCGACGATTTGGGAAAGTTATAATTAAATAACATCTGACTGTCGGAAGTACTTCACCAAGCATCGGTCTTCTGACAACCTCGATCATATAATAAAACGGATTTACCTGATATATGATCGCCGCGCCTTTTTCATCCAGCATACTTGTATCATAAATGATCGGCGTCGCGTAAAAAAGTCCCTGCAGAAGCAGTGACTGAATCGGCGCATAATCCCTAAAATACAGATTTACAACAGATGTGATATTGGAAATACCCAATGTAAAACAGAACATCAAAAAAAGCCCCGGTAAACATAAGAGCATTTTCCACGAAAACAATTCCGGCTGCATCAACAGATATATTGCAAAAAAGGTCAACGAACTGTACAGCAGGGTAATAAAATTCGATATTGTTGTCCGAAGCGGAAAGATGATCGTTCCAACCGTCGATTGTTTGATATAACCCTCCGCCGCCAAAAAACACCCTGTTGCTCCATCCGCCGTCCCCGACATAAAACTCCACGGATTGATACTTGCAAAGATCAATGGAATCAAAGTCAACGGTGATGTCCCAAACAGAATGGCATAAACACCTCCCACAATCACTGCCAGCCCCAAAGGCGTAAGTACTGCCCAAAAAATTCCCAATGCCGATCTCCTGTATTTCATGAAGATATCTCTCTGAACCAGCACTTTTAACAGAAATCTGTTCTTGTATATCTCAGCAAAATATCTGCTCAGGCATCCGATCATTCCATATCCTTTTCCCTTTTTTACGATTAAATTGCCGCCCGCCTTGGCAACCGGTCTCGGAGATCCATTCATGCTTTTATTGCCCATCAGAAATCTGTCCGAACAGAAAATTCTCCGCCCGGTATGTCTTTTTTCTCAAAATAACACTCATGCCAGTAGCGGATGAACATTCCTGTTTTCCAACGATCTAAAGCAATTCGCTTTCCAAAAAGAAAATTGTCGATCATCGCTTCGACCGAATTGAACCCATAATGTGCCCGAACGCATTCTGTTGAAGAAAAGCGAGTGTTGATCTCAAATGGGATTGCTTTACCATCCACTATCCGCATCTGAACATTTATAGCTCCTTCCGGCCGAAATGCTTCTGCCACTTTTCGGGTCACTCTTATTACCTCTGGATTGTCGTCAATTTCCCCGTAATATGACATTCCAAATTCCAGACTCCTTATCATCGGGATGACGCCAACAACAGTTCCTTCTTTATCGCAAAATGCTTCTGCTGTGTATTCAACACTGCTATCTAAAAACTGCTGCAACACGATATTTTCCGCATCTGTAAACTTCTTTTCAAATAATTCTGCTTCTGAATGAATGATAAAAATATTTCTAGACGCGGATGCAACTCTTGGCTTCATGAAAATAGGCCAGCCTTCATTTTCTTTGACCAAATCTTTATAATCATTAAAAAGCACTGTCTTGGGAAAAGGAAGACCTCTTTCTTTAAATGCAAGATATGTCTTATACTTATCTGTCCCAAGATCCACAATCTCCGGTCGTGATAAAAATACGACTGCCCCTGTCTGTTCTTTTATATACTCTGCATTATTGGATAAAGCGTATATTTCATGTTCGGTTCCAGAAAAAATGCCCTGTATATCATTTTCTCTGCAAATTTTTATGATGTCATGGATATAATCAGGGGATTTTGCTTCCGGTACAATATGTCTTCCAATAATACGGTCAGAAAGAAAAAATCCCGCTCCGATTTGCTCCGAATTACAAACATGGATGCATACTTCTGTACCATATTTTGACATGAGCAATGCTTTTAAAACACTTTGCCCCATTGTGCTTCCTGCTCCAGTCACCAAAATATTCAATTTCATTGTTCATTCCTTTATGCAGGCACAAAGCCCTTTTTCTAATGTGATTTCTGCTTTAAACCCTGCCTGTCTCAATTTTTCCGAATCAAGAACAATAGCAGACATATCCTCTTTATCAACAGCAACCGTTTCTAATACACATCTTCCATTACTAATCTTGATTGCAAGCTCAACCAACTCCTTTACACTCGTTCCAACTCCTGTCGATAGATTATAGACCCCTTCCAATTCATTTACTGTTGCAAAAACCATTCCATCGGCAACATCTGTCACATATATATAATCTCTCGTCCTTCTTCCTTCTCCATATAATTTGATCACATCATTTTCTTTTACGGCCCGAACAATTGCTTTTATCAGATTTCCATGCTTTTGATGAGGTCCATATACATCGGAAATTCTCATAACAGAATATTTTATTTCGGAATCAGCCAGCATATCTTCTATCATTAACTCACCAATATATTTTGTCAGCGCGTATTCATTGTCATAAGCCGGACTGCATGGGGCGTCTTCTGGGATACGCTTCTGCCATCCCTCTCCATATACATTATTGGTCCCCCCGAAAGTGATGTATTTTACACCGCTCTTTTTTGCTGCCGAAAGTAATCGATACCACCCCGCTATATTGGAGTCGAAAAGTTTTTTTCCGTCTGTATTATCCGCAAAAGCCGCTAAATGAATAATATGAGAAACGCGGTTCTGTTTCAGAAACCGTGTCATTCCTTCTGCATCCGCCATATTCATATTGTCACGCGTTCCCCTGCAGAATTCTATTTTAGAATCTTCTAAAGCCTTGCAGACATATTTTCCTATAAATCCCTCCGCACCTGTTACCAAAACCTTCATATAGCTTTCTTCTCCATTTTTCACGAATCATATAATTCGCATTATTTATTCCACATCCCATATACCGTATCTTCATATATGCTTTTAAAAAATTATACCTGTGCCGTTCAATCGTAACTTTTAAGATATCATTCGTTAAAGAACACACACAAAAAGACATATCTGTTTTGTCATCTCTTTGCTGCCCAATACTCCCCGGATTTATATAACAACGATTCTTTTTGATATCTATATGGTATTCTTTTGTTTTGTGGATATATTCATCTAAGGCGTCATCTCCAACAACAGTCACTCTTGGTCTATGCGTATGCCCATAAAAACATATTCTTTCATAAGTATCAAATGCTGAAATTATGTCGTCCGTATCATTTAAATATCGCCACGATTTCAATGTATTATCCGGTGCTGCATGAAAAAAAGCCATTTGACGGTGCTTCAAATAAAATGGAAGATTCTCCATTTCTTTTTTCATTTGATGACCAATCCTTTTTCTTGTCCAATCAAATGACTCTTTGCACAAACTGCTCATTTTTTGATCCGAATCAATCATCATTGCTTCATGATTCCCCATCAACATAATGACACAATCTTTTTTTAGAACTTCAAAGCACTTTTCGGGATCCGCTCCATATCCAATGGCATCTCCTAGAAAAAAAATATTGTCAACATTTCTTTTCCTTAGTATGGCTATTGACTTTTTTAAAGCCTCATAATTTCCATGTACATCTGCTATAACTGCAAATTTATATGTTATTCCCATCGTATATGTGTACTATTTATTTACGATAAATTTAACAATCTCATCACAAATAACCTCTACATCTTCAAATGTCATGTACAGGTTCAGCGGTAAGGATATTGTGTGCTTGCTGACATAATCCGCAAACTGACAAGTGCCCTTTGCGTATGAATACATTTTGTAATCCGTATTCGCTATATAATGCACTCCCGGAGATATGCCCGCCTGATTCAATGCAACAATCAGGGAATCCCTGTCCTCTACTAATATCTGGAACAAATGGCAGGCGCTTTCACAGCCGTTTTCAATTTTTACAAGTTTTATCTTGTCCGGATAAGCAGAAAGCCTTTCTCTGTACCACTGACATAGGGTTCTCCGATAAGCATTATCCCTATCTAAATACTTCAACTGTACAAGACCTATGGAAGCCATGACAGAATTGCCGTGTCCCTTTTCTCCGACATACTCCACATCATATTTCCATTTATAGTTTCCCATATTTTGTGTCCGCGCGTATGTGTCCTTATTGATCCCCAGCCATGCTTTCTTTCTGACAATTTCGTCTAATTTCCCGTCTTTAAAACAGATCATCCCGCTGTCAGCCGTCGGAAGATTTTTTACCGCCTGGAATGAATAAATAACGACATCTGCTTCTCTTCCGGGAATCTTCCCCTTATATCTGGTTCCTGCCATGTGTGCGGCATCTAAAATGAACGCGAGGTTATTTTCCTTACATATTTTGACAATCTCATCATAATTACCCACATTTCCACCCAGACCGACATACATGACCGCCCTTGTCTTTTCCGTAATATGTTCTTTTACAGATTCCGGATTTAGGCAAAATGTTTCATCAACATCAGCAAATACGGCTTTCAGATTGGATTTTGCTATCGCATGGTTGGTCGATATAAATGTAATCGGCGTCGTTATCACCTCATCTCCGTCTTGCCAACCGTACTCATTTTTTAGGATATCAACCGCCATATACAATCCCATTGTCGATGAATTCAGATAATGTGCATACGGCAGACCCGTGTACTGTCGCCATGCTTCCTCAAACTCCACGGTTTTAAATCCCATTCCGGTCCAACCGACTTCCAGGCATTCCCGAATTTCCGATAAACATTCTTCCACCTCGTATTTTGCTTTAAATAATTGGACGCCCATTTCTTTCTCCTCCTGCTATAATATTTTTGCAACAAAAAAAGACGCTGCAGTCTTCATCACTGCAACGATCTTTCTACTACAAGATTTTAAGACCTATTTTCCCGTAACTTCCGTACAGAATGTTCTTTATCATTATCTATAAAGGAAAATGTCTGCACGCTCTGTTCATCCATTAAAATAAGACCGTGCAAGCATTTCATGCTAACGGTCTTATTGTCCTGTCTCAGAATCTTTTATTATCCTTCAATTACATTACCACAGTTCTGTTTTCAGTTGGAATTATAGCCTCAGATATTGGCAAGTCATTGCGTAAACAATAGAGTTTGAAACTATCGACCGCTCTGGCCGGTGCCGCCATCGTAAGTTCATAACGATCAGCCTCATAGTTGGCCCTATACCATGTCTCATTTGTTTTCCAGTACATCGCCTCATCCCATGCTTTCACGATAATCACCTGTCCTTTCCGGAAATGTCCATACACGCTTGGACAAACTCTTTTACAAATAAATTATCAATCTTACTATAGTAGCACGAAAAGCTCTCCGAAATAATCTCTCGTCCATCTTCATACGCAGTCGAGTATAGCGAAAGATCTCTTTTTAGAAATTCAAACAACTCAACTTTCCTTGTAGTGTTCTTAATTCCAAACGCTATATCCAAAGGTTCTATACTATAGACATTTGCCACTACATGTCCAGCCTCATGTCGCCCAATCGCCCTCCAGTCACTACCATATACGAAATGCTTCTCATTGGCTAAGCGTTCATACTCGGCACTCATTTTATTTACATCTGAAAAATATGAAGCGTTCAGACGGATTATATGTCCACTATCTGTTGTGGCAAAATCCTCATCATCCATATCATAGTCAAGCTCAAGGACAACTCCAGCCCTCTCATCCAATATCTTCGGAAAGTCCTGTCCTATCTCGTAAATATCATCCAGAATTTTCTTTATGGTCTCAATGTCTCCCACAAAATTCCGGAATCCTGAGATACGAATACGGTTCTCATCTGCATACTCTCGAAGCTCTCTGTAGCGCCCCGCTGAGATTGGTATTCCTAGCTTTTCGATCTGCGCTTTGTATGCGGCAGACATAGCTTGTCTGTCATCTATCAGCATATCGTGTTCTACCTATGATATCCTCGCCTCCCTAGCTCACTTGCACTGGGCTTTTCCACCTGTGGCAACTATATTCTATCACGAATTGTGAGTTTTTCAACCAGATTCTATCTGTTTTTCTACATAAACAATCATCTTTCAAAGCATAGCTTCGCCATCCGAAACAGTCACTGCTGTTCCGTTCTGTCCACTGCTATGATCCGAATCAGACAAGCAAAGCGAATAAACCGTCAATGCTCTCGTCATCTTATTTCAGCGTCATGATTTTGTCTTTCAATTCTCCTAAATCTGTCTCCGTTCCGTCTGTAAATGTAATGATTTCTGAATTTTTATTCGGAAACCAGTGCGCCTTTGGCAAACAGTTGAATCCTGCCTGCGCCTGTCTCCCGTTGATCTCAAATTCGAGAAATGCTCTCCGGTTGTGCTTGTCTACAATGACAATCCTATCCTCATAGGCTTTGAGCGGTCCTTCTACTACAACATACTTCTTTTGCTTCTTCTCTTTTCGATCCTTTACCACATATTCATAACCACTCGACATCGCAAGGAGTCCGTTTCCTTCTCTTAAAGTATCAATAAATGACTCCTCTTCCTCATCAATATCCGTCAGCTCGTACAGCTTATCCTCCGTACTATTTTGACTCAAAAAATCGGGATCCGTTACTCGTCGTTCCGCCAATGTCAGCTCCCGCATCGCTGTGTTCAGTTCACCTCTGTGCGTATCAATTAGCTGATGAATCTCTTTTATATTCAAATCCGTATACAAGAACACATACCCCGGAAATATGGCTTTGACCTTGACCTCTTTGTCATCCCTCCGGTAGTACTCCATACACGGATAAAATACCTGTCCTCTGCCTGACGGCATATATTTTTCCAAAATGCCTGTCAGCTTATGGTGTTCTGTATCGCGGATATACAAAACGCAGTACCGAAACCTCTTTTCAGACATATCCGCTTTCCAAACTTATTTCGTCCATACAGCTTTTTCAATCCTCCACCGTCTGTATGCGTCATTCTCATGCCCATACCTGTCTGTTTAGATCAGCCTTGTCATAACAGGCATAGATCAAGTCGATAATCTTCTCCTGCTCTTCCTCTGTCATGTCCGCATCACTGGGCAGACATATTCCACACTCATAATATTCTCTTGCCCTGTCACATCTCAGAGAAAATGTGTCGTTGTAAAAATCTTCATATCTTCGCCATGCCCCATCCAAAGTAAAATATTCACTGTTCCTGTATACAGGCTGCATACTCATTGGCTTATAAACGGGCTTGCTTTCGACATGAAACGCCGTCAATACATCGTAAATTTCCATCGGCGCCGCCGTCCCATGCACATCCTTGTAAACATAACGCCTGTCGTTGCGTACCTCAATGAACGAAATGTTGCTCTCACAGGTCATTGTTGTCATCCAATAATTTGGCTTCGTCTCCTCCTTCGCAGAAATGATGTATGCCATAGAACCGTCCAATTTTGTATGATATGTTTCATAAATTTTCCGTTTTTTGACGATTGTCTCATCCAAATGCAAAAGTTGTCCTCGGAGCATGGCTGCGTCCAGTTCTCCCATCCGACAGGAATGTCCCAGCTCCTCATGCTGATTCCAGGGTACGGCTGCTTTTGCCCCGGATGCCAGATAATTTGCTTTTTGCTTCTCATAATCATCTTGCATCAAAACCGCCCCACCGGACGGTCCCATCATCTTTTCCGGACCGAACCCCACGATGGCGTAGTCGCCTACTCCCCCTGCCTTTGCCCAGATACCTTTCCCGACATCAGGTCTGCCTTCGCCGACCCAATAGCTCGCACCGATCGCTTCTCCAGCACATTCAATCAGCAAGGCATCGTTTTCAAAACAGACCTTTCGGATACCCATGATGTCGCCGGGAAATCCATAAGCGTGATTCATGACAACAATTCGCGTATCCGTATATTTTTCAAAGGCAAGTGCAAGAACCTCCGGATCCATCGACCAGTTTTTTTCTGATGAATCAACAAAAATCGGTATACCGCCTTCAAATACAATGGGATTCACCAAATCTGCGGTTGTCAGATTTGAACAAAATACCCTTTTGCCACTGAGCGCCCCCTGATTGCCTGTTCCATCAGGCGCCGCGATCCCTGTAGTACTGCCATACAGCTTTTCTGCCGCCAATCTAAGCGCAATATGAAGTGCCGCTTCCTCTGAACTGACTGCCACTGCATGGCGAAAACCCATATATTTTGCAAGCTCTGCTTCAAATTTTTTTGTTTGTCCCCCATCACATCCCGCATCAAGAGCCTGCTTCACAAACTCTCTGCTCTCATCACATCGAATATAGGACGCCAACGGTATGAAGTGGTCAAATCGGTTGTCTTTCTCTGTTTTGGATTCAAAAATCTCCCGAAACCTCGCCTGTTCCCGAATCCATTTTTTCGCAACTTCTGTCATGATCGCCCTTCCATCGGCGAGATGCATCGTCCCTGCGGTTTACAGTATTACCTGTGAAAAAAGGACGCAATAACGGGACTGCTTTTCCTTATCTCCATCCATAAATCCATCACTCCAAATGTCACGATTGTTAAGATACCACATATTAAACATTTAGTCAATTATTTTCTCCTTTAGTTTAATATATTTAACCCTTAGAAAAGTCCAATATAAACATAATTCTTACTAGAATATCAAAAGGAGGATGCTTATTATGGCAGATATTATCAACAATTATGAGATTGGTCAGAGAGTCAGAAACATTCGCCTAAAAGCGAACTGCACACAGAATATTTTTGCAGAAGATTTGGACATTTCTATTACTTTTTTATCCGGAATCGAAAACGGAAAAAAGGGTATATCAAAAGAAACCCTCGCCAAACTCTGCACTGCCTACAATGTCAGCGCCGACTACATTTTATTCGGAAAAGAACAGAAGAAACAAAATCTGATCGATATGGCTACTTCGATGAATGAAAAAGAACTGCGCCAGACCATCAATTATTTTCAGTCGCTGTTGGAAATGAGGAAGATGATGAAGTGATCTGTTCATCCATATCTGATCTTTAAGCTATCCACCATAAAACATCCCCATTTCCATTCAAATCAACTCCACCGCTTCGCCGACCGAAGCAACGCCGTGCAGGCGGATCCCATACGCTTCCAGCTCTTTTGTCACCGAGACCTTCGGCAGGATACAGTCCGTAAATCCCAGCTTTTTTGCCTCAGCAACGCGTGCCTCCGCCATGCTGACGGCACGCACTTCACCCGACAGACCCACTTCCCCGAATACGAGTAAAGAGTCGTCGATCGGGCGTTCTTTATACGATGAAACGATCGCCAGCACAATCCCGAGGTCGATCGCCGGCTCGTTCATGCGCAGACCGCCTGCGATATTGATATAGGCGTCGTAATCCGACAGATGCAATCCCAGCCGTTTTTCAAGCACCGCCATCAGCAGATTGACGCGGTTGTGATCGCATCCGGTCGCCGTGCGCCGCGGCATC
The DNA here is from genome assembly GCA_017470735.1 of Lachnospiraceae bacterium. Lineage (GTDB taxonomy): Bacteria > Bacillota > Clostridia > Lachnospirales > Lachnospiraceae > RGIG4930. The sequence continues at coordinate 9,316 of JAFUYB010000010.1, forward strand.
CCGAAATTGCTCCGCGCCACCAACGCCTGCAATTCGATCAGGATCGGGCGCGTGCCCTCCAATGAGCAGGCGACCACCGATCCGCTTGCTCCCTGCGGTCTGCCGGAGAGCATGTATTCGGAAGGGTTGGCAACCTCCACCAGCCCTTCCCGCCGCATTTCAAATACGCCGATCTCGTTCGTCGAACCAAATCGGTTTTTCACGCCCCGCAGAATGCGGTAGGACGCGTAGCGGTCTCCCTCAAAATACAGCACGGTATCGACCATATGCTCTAAGACCCTCGGTCCGGCAACCGTCCCCTCCTTGGTCACATGCCCGACCACAAAGACGGTCACGCCCATGCCCTTGGCGATCTGCATCAGCGCCGAAGTCGATTCGCGTACCTGGGAGACACTTCCCGGAGCCGAAGATACCGCTTCATTATACATGGTCTGGATCGAATCGATGATCACGATCTGCGGCTTCGTCCTCTCGATCACGCTGCGGATCATGTCGAGGTTCGTCTCGCACAAAAGAGCGAGCGAGTCGTTGAACTCGCCCATCCTCTCCGCCCGCAGGCGTATCTGCTGCAGGGACTCTTCGCCTGAAATGTACAGCAGCTTGATTTTATCCGCGCAAAGCTCCCGGCAGAGCTGCAGCAACAGCGTCGATTTGCCGATGCCGGGATCGCCGCCAACAAGCACCATCGAGCCTTTGACGATGCCCCCGCCGAGCACGCGGTCAAACTCCGCCATATGCGTCGTCTGCCGCTCTTCGCTGACCGTGGAGATCTCATTGATCGTCTTTGGCGTAAGCTCCGAAGCAGCCTTTCTGGTCTTCTGCGACTGCCTGGAAGTATTGTCTACGATCTCCTCGACAAAGGTATTCCACTCGCCGCACGCCGGACACTGCCCTGCCCATTTGGCGGACTCGTATCCGCAGTTCTGGCAAAAGAATACGGTCTTTTGTTTTGCCATAATCCTCTTTAAGCCTTCTCTACTTTAACAGATACCGGCATACCCTCGTCGAGCTCCACGCCGACCGACAGCTTGCCGCCGAGATTTGTCTTCATCGTGCCGGAATACGCTCCGTCGATCGTGATGTCATACTCTGTCTCCGGCTCGAGTTCAAGCGTAAACTGCGCGTCATTGGCGCCCTCAACAATGAAGGAAACCGCATCCTCTGACATCTTCAGATGCTCAACCGCCGTGCCCGGTACGGATTCATAGACAAACATTCCGTCCTTTTCGAGCTTGGTGATCTCCTTGAAGGTCTTGACCTTGTAATTCGCGCCCTCGTATGCGAAATCACTCTTTTTGGTCTTGGACGGCAGGGTATAATCCCCGAATGACAAACTCCCGTCCGATTCTGTCCGGATCAACTCGCTAATCACAGCCATCTTGTTCCTCCCGTTCTATTTCTTTTTAAAGGATATTTTATCCTCAGTAACCGTTGCCGTAACCTTATCGCCCTCGCCGATCGTGCCCTCTAATATTTCCTCGGTCAGCACATCCTCGATATCCGTCTGGATCTTCCGCCGCAAGGGCCTCGCCCCGAATTTCGGGTCGTAAGCCTTTTCCACAATGTAGGTCTTGACGCTGCCCGGAATGGACAGTGAGATGTCCATCTGCTCCCGGCACCGCTTGACTAAAGACTTGGTCATAATGCCGACAATCTTTTTCATGTCTTCCTTGTTCAGTGCCCTGAATACGATCGTCTCGTCAATGCGGTTCAAAAACTCGGGCTTGAAGGACTGCTTGAGTTCCTCCATGACACGGCCCTTCATGTATTCATAATCGTGCTCCTCATTCTCCTCCTGGGAGAATCCGAGCTTCTTCGGCTCCATGATCTCTTTTGCGCCCGCATTCGAGGTCATGATGATAATCGTGTTTTTGAAGTCTACCTTCCGTCCCTGCGCATCGGTAATATGCCCGTCGTCGAGCACCTGCAGCAGCACATTGAACACATCGCCATGCGCTTTTTCGATCTCGTCAAACAAGATCACGGAGTAGGGGTTGCGCCGCACCTTTTCCGAAAGCTGGCCGCCCTCTTCATAGCCGACATAGCCCGGAGGCGAGCCGATCATCTTGGATACGGAATGCTTTTCCATATATTCGGTCATATCCACACGGATCAGATTGTCCTCGCTGCCAAACATGGCTTCCGCCAGTGCTTTTGAAATCTCGGTCTTGCCGACGCCCGTCGGTCCTAAAAACAGGAACGATCCAATGGGTCTGCCGGGTTCTTTCAAGCCGACACGCCCGCGGCGGACTGCCCTTGCGACCGCCGATACCGCATCCTCCTGCCCGACCACGCGTTTGTGGATCGTCTTTTCTAAATTCTGCAGGCGTTTGGTCTCCGACTCCACGAGCTTTGACACAGGTATCTTGGTCCAGATGTAAACGACATCCGCCACATCCTCATAGGTCAAGGACAGCTTCTTTTTCTGCCTCTGCCTCTCCTGCCTCAGCCGCAGCTTTTCAACCCTGTTTTTCATATGCTCCCGCTCCTCGCGGTAGGCGTGGGCATCCTCCATCTGTCCGTCGATGATCGCCGCTTCCATCTTTTCCGCCAGTATGCGGATCTGCTCTTCCATTTCGTAAATATGCTCGGCGGACTTTGTCGCGCCCATCCGCATCCGCGCCGCCGCTTCGTCCATCAAGTCGATCGCCTTGTCAGGCAGAAAACGGTCGGACACATAGCGCTCCGAAAGCTCCACCGCGCCGTCTATCGCTTCGGGCGTGATCATAATGTTGTGGTGCCGCTCGTACAGATCACGGATGCCAAGCAGGATCTCCTTGGTCTCATCGACACTCGGCTCTTCGATCGTCACCGGCTGGAAGCGCCGCTCCAGCGCCGCGTCCTTTTCGACATATTTGCGGTACTCTGTCAGCGTCGTCGCCCCAATGATCTGCAGATCGCCCCGCGCCATGGCAGGCTTTAATATATTTGCCGCGTCCAGCGAGCCTTCCGCTCCGCCCGCGCCGATCAGCGTATGCATCTCATCGATGAACAGCAGCACATCGCCCGCCGCGATGATCTCATTCATCACATTTTTGATCCGCTCTTCGAATTCGCCGCGGTACTTGCTCCCCGCGACCATCCCGGACAGATCGAGTGACAATACCCGCTTGCCCGCCACCGTATCCGGCACGCCGCCGGCGTAGATGCGCTCAGCAAGCCCTTCGACGATCGCTGTCTTGCCGACGCCCGGCTCCCCGATCAGACAGGGGTTGTTCTTGGTCCGGCGGGACAGCACCTGTATCACCCGCGAGATCTCGGTCTCCCTGCCGATGATCGGATCCAGCTCCCCTGCTGCCGCCTTGGCCGTCAGGTCATTCGTGTACATCTCAAGCATCGCGCCGCCCTGCGCGAAGCCCATGCGCCCGCGGCGGCCCATCTCCTGACGGTAAGTCTCCCCGTCACTGCCCATCGCCGCCAGCACATCATTGAAGGTCTTTTGCAGGTTGACATCCATCGATGACAGAAGCCTGGCCCCTGCGCAGTCCGAAGTCCGCAGGATCGCCATCAGGGCGTGCTCCGTCCCGACCTCAGGCGCGCCTGAAGCCGATGCCTCCTGCTCTGCCAGTTCAAGCACCGCCTTAAGCTTCGGCGTGTAGCCGTCCCTCTCCATCACCGCGATGTCGCCCTGCGGCGCGATCAGATCGGTGATCAGAGCGATCACATGCTCCTCATCCACATTTTCCGACAGCAGAATCCGTGCCGCCAGCGAGTCGCCGGTGCGGATCAGCCCGATCAGCAGATGCTCAGTTCCTATGTAATTGTGATCCATCTTTTTGGATGCGCGCCCGGCGTGATCCAATGCCTTTTTTAACTGCTTTGTGTAATTCATCAATTGTACTTTCTATGTCTTTACAGATCGTTCAGGTCGATCAGATCCACCTTGCCGTCTTCACCGTCCGCGCCGGAATCCCTGCCGCCCCGTCCGCGGAATACCTGCTTTTTCAATTTGCTTGAATCATCCTTCTGGAACGGAAGCTCGCCCGTATCCGACAGCCGTCCGTCCGCCGTATCCCAGATATCCGTCTGACGGTCCCTGCCAAAGAATTTCTTGTTCTTATGCGGCTTGTTGGCTTCCTCAAAATCATCCGCCTCTAAGATGTTCTCCACCGTCATCACTTCCGGCTCGTCATTTTCAGGCTTTCTGTCATCATAGTCATCGTCATAGTCGAAATCGTCGTCGTCATCCCTCCGGCGGCGGAACAGAAGCGCATCAAGGATAATGATGAACAGCACGACCAGCGCAAAGATTCCGACTGCCAAAAGGTTCCGCGAGGTCGTCAGCGTATCCATCAGCTCCTGCATGTCAATCGGACTACCGCTGCTCTTTTTCTTTTTTTCTTTTTTGACATTGCCGGTATCCTCATCCCCTTCATCAGCGGATGTCACGCCGGATGTCAGCAGCGCTTCATTCGCGCGCTGTACCGTCTCCTCTTCGGAGTCATAGCTGAACCAGCCCGTCGTGCCTAGGCTGTCCGTGCCGTAAACATAGTAAAATCCGTTTTCCGTATCGCCAAGCTGATAGGCGTCGTACTTTGCCCCCTTGACCTTGATCTTGGCCTCAGCGAGACTGTCCGTCAAAAGCTCGTCAGGCGTTGCCAAAAGGACATAGTAATCCGATGTGCCAAGCATCGCAAACGGCGATACGCTGTCGCTGTCCTTGTCATACACATAGAACACGCCGCTTCCGGCGATATTGTCCGCAGGCTTTAAATAGACAAGTGTCAGCGAACCATTGGATAGCTCACGGTAAGTACCACCGTGGATCTTCATCGAGGTCTTGGAGAAGCCTGCAGGGATCTCGCTGTCCGCGTACCGCTCGGAAAGCACATAATCCGTACCGTCAATCGTAAAATCCGCGTCCCCCGATGCTTTTTTGGTTGAAGCATCATTGGCGGTCTCTTCCTCCTTTTCCTCCTCGGGCTCCGGCTCCGGTGCCGCTGCCGCCGCGACCTGCACCGATGTCGAGCTGCCGGAGAGCACATCCGACGAAAGCACCAGATCGCCTGACCCGCTGTCTGCCGCTTCAAAGGTGATCTGGGCGGACTTGCCGTTGAATGTGATCACATTGCCCTCGGTCGAATAACCTGCCGCGGAGCAATTCTGGAATTTCAATACATTGTTGTTGTAGCGCAATGACAGCTTGGACGAATCCGATCCTGTCACTGTCACCGTCACCTTGTCGCCGACCTGCGCGGAATTGCCGGATGTGGCGATACTCGTCGTCCCGTCCGCGTAAACCGTCGCCGGGGCAACGGCAAGAAGCAATGCCAGCAATATGGCGGACAGCTTCATTCTATGATGCTGAAACATCTTTTTCCTCCTCTAACTAACACATGTTATCATCTGACTTGTGCTGTCACAGACTGGCGGGCGCAATCCTCCCGTCATTCCATTATCGTTATATTTTAAAGGAATCCGCCTTTTCCGTCAACCGTTGATTCGGTATTGCATCAGACCCTCATTTCCGCTATGATAACCTTAAACCGTATCTGTCCGGTCTGCCGGGCAGACAGGCGGCACCAAAATCGTATCATTTAAAGGAGTCTTTTACCATGAGAAATTGTATCGTTGCCCAGTCCGGCGGTCCGACCGCCGCGATCAACGCATCCCTTGCAGGCATATTGGAGGAGAATGAGCGCTCCGGTTATTTTGACCGCATCTACGGGGCGTTAAACGGCATCACCGGCATTTTTGACCGGCGCTTTTTAGACCTGACCGCAAAGATGGACGATGACCCCGCTTTTACAAAAAAGCTTGCCATCACGCCTGCGATGTATCTGGGCTCCTGCCGTTACAAGCTGACCGCTGACACCGAGGATGCTTCGGTATATGAAGATATTTTTTCGGTATTTGAAGAAATGGAGATCGACAGCTTCTTTTACATCGGCGGCAACGATTCGATGGATACGGTTTTAAAAATATCCGCCTATGCCAAAAAGACAGGAAGCAGCATAAAGGTGCTTGGGATTCCAAAGACCATCGACAACGATCTGATGCACACCGACCATACGCCCGGCTTCGGCTCCGCCGCCAAATACATCGCGGCGTCGCTGCGCGAGGTCTGGCATGACACAATGATCTACCATGTCAAGAGCGTGACGATCGTCGAGATCATGGGGCGCGACGCAGGCTGGCTGACGGCCGCTTCTGCCCTCGCCCGCGAAGACGAGACGACGGCTCCCCATCTGATCTATCTGCCCGAAAAACCGTTTTCGGTGCCGAAATTCTTAAACGACCTGCATCAGCTTCTGGACAACCAGGACAATGTCGTCGTCGCCGTCTCGGAGGGCATCCGCGACAAGGACGGCAATTATCTTTCCGCTGGCGTCTCGACGAGCGACACCTTCGGGCACAGCCAGCTTTCCGGCGCGGGAAAGGCATTGGAGCTTTTGGTCAAAGAAGCGTTCCGTGTCAAGGTGCGTTCGATCGAAGTAAACATTTTACAGCGCTGTGCCGGACATATGGCTTCCAAGATGGATCTGACCGAAGCAGCCGCTCTTGGCGCGCACGCGGTAAAATGCGCTTCCGAAGGCCTGTCGGGGCATATGATGATCATCGACCGCCTCGGCAACGAACCGTACACGACGCAGATGGCGACCTATCCGATCGAAAAGATCGCGAACGGCGTGCGCAGCGTACCATTATCCTTCATCAATGAGGAGGGCAACGATGTGACCGGTGAGATGCTCGCCTACTTAAGACCTTTGATCGAGGGCGAGCCAAAGATTTCGTATAAAGACGGTCTGCCGGAATACCTGTCGGTGCGGCATCTGATCAAGCGGTGATCGTTATCTCAAATATAAAACCGCCGCTGCAGTTCAAGCCGCGCGGCTCTGCCGCCGACCAAGAGCGTTCCGACGAATAAAAACACGCTCGAACCAAACGCCAGCTCCGAAAGCACGGGCACCGTCACGATACCCGCATAGATCAATGCGATCGGCACGGCACCGATCGCGATACCGCCGATCTGGTAGACCATATAACTCTGCCAGTTGCGGCGGTTGTAGATCATCAGACCGATCAGGGCGATATTGATCAGAAAAATCGCCCCCGGCAGGACATAGTTGACCGACCAGCCCGCAAATCCCGTCACGATATCTATGAACAGAATATACGCAAACGACCCGAACAGCGTAAAAATGCTCCTCTTGCGGTAGCCCGCCACCGGATCCGTCATCAGATAAAACACCATCGTGCCGAGCAGTATCCCTCCCGCCGCAATGAAGCTCCAATGCATTTTGTCCTTCATATGGAAATCGATATACAGACAGAGTACGGCCGCCACAAGCGCCAAAAACAGCACGATGCGCCTGCAAATGCCAAGCTTTTTCCGCTGTCCAAAGATATCCGGATAATTCCACTCCGCTTCACCGCCGATTTCGAGCACGCCCTGGCACAAGGGGCAGGTCTCCGTCGCGTCCTTGATTTCCACACCGCAGTGATGACATTTACTCATTTACTGAACACTCCATTCGTTTCAATCTGCACGGACACGCCGTCTGCCGCGATCTGCCGGAAGAAGTCCCGCGGAATGCTCGTATCGACAAAAGCCGATGTGATGCTGCAGGCAAGTGTCCCGTTGTAAGACATGATCGTCACCTTGATCTCCTGCCCTTTGGAAAACGGGATGAACCCGTGGAACATCCGGATGTACGGCTGGTATTCCTTTAAGATCGTGATATTCCCGACATTGGTCATCGTCGTCGTGTTGGCAAGCGCCGACTTCGTATAGATCAGGCGGATCGCCAGATTCTTGATCGGAAGCGGCACCGCCCGCGCGATAAAGCGGTCCTCATTTGCCACATTGTACGAAAAGATCTCCTCCAAGTGCTCTTTGGTGATCTGTTTTTTAAGGCTCTGGCGGATGATCTGACAGATCTCTTCAAATGAATAATCCATCCCCGGCTCATCCGGCGCAAACTCCGCAGATACCATCACGAAAAAATTCTTGGTCGTGATCGAATCAAAATACGGGCGCAGATTGACCGGAACCGCGACACGGATCGGTCGCTTTTGGGAAACGCCCCTGCCGAAATGGCGGTAGGTGCTGTAGACGAACGCAGACACCAGGTATTCGTTGATGCTAAGTCCCAGCCGTCTGCCTGCCGCCTTCAGCTCGTCCACCGGCATATGGCCGTGGATCACGCCGAAACTCTGGTAGGGCAGGCGTTCGCCCGGGATCAGAAACGCTTTTTTGATCTGATAGGTACTTGCCGCCCTCCGACGGAAATTCGCCTTGAAGCTGTCTTCGCGGTTCAGCGAAGTCTCCGGACTGAATCCGTCCCCGAGCTTTTCGCGCAGCTCTTGATGCTTAAGGCGCAGATATTGGTAGCACAACTCCCGCAAAAAGGTAAATCCGCCCATCCCGTCAGCAAGGACATGGAACACCTCAAGGTTGATCCGTTTCTTGTAGTAGGTCACGCGGAACATGTAGTTGTTGTTTTTATTGCGGGGGATCAGACGGCAGGGATAATCGTCTTCCTCATGCACCCGCGGCGCGGGCTTGCCGTTTTCTTCCATGTAATACCAGAATATCCCGCTGCGCATCCGAAGGTCAAAGCCTGGAAATCTGGGTAATACAAGATCGACCGCCTGCTGCAGCAGCTTCGGATCGACGGTTTCCGTCATCATGACCTCGATCCGGTAAGTGTTGGTCGTCCTTTCATCGGCAATCACCGGAAAGACATTCGCCGTATTGTCTAATTTTTCCCATTTGCGGTATTCGCGCGGCATCAAAAACTCTCCCTGTACGATGTGCCTGCCGTGTACGCCTGCATCAGAAAAACAAAATCACTTACTGTGGTAATTCGCGCGGAACTCATAGCGCGGCTCGCAGGTCAGATTGATGTGCAGCCTGCGTAAAATATCCTCGTCACTGCTTTCGAGCATGACCGTCGAATGCATCTCTAAGCCCCTGACGCGGTCGAGCTGTTCTAACGCGAGTCTCGCGTCTTCATTTTTCGCGCTTGCGATCGACAAGGCGATCAGCACCTCGTTGCAGTGCAGACGGGCATCGCGGCTGTCCAAATAACTGCTCTTTAATTTGGTGATCGGCTCAAGCGCTTCGGGCGAGATCAGATGCAATTCATCAGGCAGCCCCGCTAAGATCTTCAGCGCGTTCAAAAGAACCGAAGCCGATGATACCAAAAGCTCGGTCGTCTTGCCGGTGGTGATCGTCCCGTCGGGCATCTCGATCGCGGAAGCCGGATGCCCCGTCGCCTCCTCGCGGACTAAAGCCGGACTGACCACGGCGCGGTCGTTGGGCGTAATATCCGCCTGTGACAGCAGTGATTCAATCTTTTTCAACGCAGCCTTGGAGCCGCCGCCCTTTTTCACATTGCAAAGCTCCGTGTAATAACGGCGGATAATCTCCTGCCGGGCGGCCTCCCGGACGACTTCATCGTCGCTGATACAGTTGCCCGCCATGTTAACGCCCATGTCCGTCGGCGATTTGTACGGGCATTCCCCGTAGATCCGTTCAAACATCGCCCGCAGCACCGGAAAGATTTCGATGTCGCGGTTGTAGTTGACCGTCGTCTTTTCGTAGGCCTCCAGATGGAACGGGTCGATCATATTGACATCATTTAAATCGGCGGTCGCCGCCTCGTAAGCGAGGTTGACCGGATGCTTGAGCGGGATATTCCAGATCGGAAAGGTCTCGAATTTGGCGTAGCCAGCCGAAACACCCCTGCGGTGCTCATGGTAAAGCTGGGACAGACAGGTCGCCATTTTGCCGCTGCCCGGTCCCGGCGCCGTCACGACCACAAGCGGACGCGTCGTCTCAATGTAATCGTTGCGCCCGTAGCCGTCGTCACTGACGATATGCTCAATGTTGTCAGGATAATCCGGGATCAGCCGGAGAATATAGGATTTGATCCCCAAAGAGGAAAGCTTCTCCCTAAACTTGTCCGCCGCAGGCTCCCCGGTGTACTGGGTGATCGTCACGCTGCCGACATAAAGCCCGAGATGCTGGAAAATGTCCACGAGCCGCAGCACATCCTGGTCGTAGGTAATTCCGAGATCGCCGCGCACCTTGCCTCCCGCGATCGCGGATGCCGAGATCACGATGACGATCTCCGCCTGTTCCTTCAGCTGCAAGAGCATCTGCATCTTGGAATCGGGCAAAAAGCCCGGCAGCACGCGTGAAGCGTGGTAATCGTCGAACAGCTTTCCGCCGAATTCCAGATACAGCTTGTCGCCAAACTGCGCGATCCTCTCTCTGATGTGCTCCGACTGCATGGTCAGATATTTTGCGTTGTCAAAACCGATCTTCATAAATAGTTCCCGTCTAAAATCCTATGTGCCGCTGCCTGCTGATTGGTGCAGGCCGTCATGAGGTTGTCCCAAGATACGACATCACGATCTCCCGGCAGTCATTGATCGTATCCCCGACGATCGCGATCTCTTCGTTGGTCTTTAAATCCCCACGGTGGATCCGCGTCACTTCGTAGTGATCCAGCTCGATGATGATGCTGTTCAAGACATGGTCTTTTTCCACATCCGGCCTCTTTTCCTCTTCGCGTCTTGTCTTCATAATGTCGTCAATTGTCAGATAATGCGGATTTGCCATAGTGTCTTCCCCCTTCTATAGTTTCAGTTTCTCGTCAATTTTACGAATCTGTTTTTCCGCCAGTGCAATAATGTCTTTATTGTTATCCTTTTTTGCAAGGATCAATGTCTCTTCCCATTTTTCCTTCTCATCCAAGAGCATCCCTTTGTATTGTGTATCTGTCATTCCCATCATGCACCCCCTTTATCATTTATATAATTTACTAACCCTTCCGAATCAATGATCTTCTGCATGAATTCCGGGAACGCCTGCCCCTGGTAGGTCTCCCCCTTGGTCTCGTTGGTGATCACCCCGGTATCAAAATCCACGCTCACCCGGTCGCCGTCATCGATGCCGAGTGATGCTTCCTTGCACTCGATGATCGGCAGTCCGATATTGATCGCATTGCGGTAGAAAATCCGCGCAAAGGTCTCGGCGATCACGCAAGACACCCCGCTCGCCTTGATCGCGATCGGCGCGTGCTCCCGCGATGAACCGCAGCCGAAATTCTTGGTCGCGACGATCAGATCGCCCTCTTTGACATTGCTGACAAATTCCTTGTCGATGTCCTCCATGCAATGGGTCGCCAGTTCCTTCGGATCGGACGAATTCAGATACCGCGCCGGAATGATCACATCCGTATCGACATTGTCTCCGTATTTATGTACCGTTCCATGTGCTGCCTGCATATCTATGGTCTCCTTTCCGTAACCCCGCCAAACGCCCTGCAGCATAATCCATTGGATACGCCTGCGTCATATTTGGGGGTGTTTTCCTCTTACCTTTTATACCTTCGCCGGATCCGTCAGCTTGCCGGTCAGCGCCGATGCCGCTGCCACCGCCGGGCTAGCCAGATAGATTTCCGAATCGACATGTCCCATCCTGCCGACGAAGTTGCGGTTGGTCGTCGAAACGCACCGCTCACCTTCGGCGAGAATACCCATATATCCGCCGAGGCACGGTCCGCAGGTCGGCGTCGAAACGATCGCGCCGGCTTCGATAAAGGTCTTTAAATAGCCCTTTTCCATCGCCTCTAAATAAATCGCCTGGGTCGCCGGAATCACGATCACGCGCAGGCCTTCTTTGACCTTTTTCCCTTTCAGGATCTCTGCCGCGGCTGCCAGATCGGAAATCCGCCCGTTCGTACAGGAACCGATCACGACCTGGTCGATGGAAATATCTCCAGCCTCATCAATTGTCCTGGTATTCTCCGGCAAATGCGGGAATGCCACGGTCGGACGGAGCGCTGACAGGTCGATCGTGTACTCTGCCGTGTATTCGGCATCCTCATCCGCTTCGTATATCTTGTATTCCCGGTCAGAATGCTCCTTCATATAAGCAATCGCCGCGTCATCTACGGGGAAAATGCCGTTCTTGCCGCCTGCTTCGATTGCCATGTTCGCGATCGTAAAACGGTCATCCATGGAAAGCTTCGCCACGCCGTCGCCGACAAATTCCATCGACTGGTACAATGCCCCGTCCACGCCGATCAGACCGATGATGTGCAAAATCACATCCTTGCCGCTGACATATTGGCCGGGCTTGCCTGTCAGGTTGAACTTGATCGCGGACGGCACCTTGAACCATGCCTTGCCCGTCGCCATGCCTGCCGCCATGTCGGTCGACCCGACACCGGTCGAGAACGCTCCCAGCGCCCCATATGTACAGGTATGAGAGTCAGCGCCGATCACGACATCCCCGGCAACGGTCAGTCCCTTTTCCGGCAACAGCGCGTGCTCGATGCCCATCTGCCCCACATCATAATAATGGCTGATGCAGTGCCTGCACGCAAACTCGCGCACCTCTTTGGTGTGCTCTGCCGACTTGATGTCCTTATTCGGCACAAAATGATCCATGACCAGCGCGATCTTGTCCTTGTCAAACACGCCGTCCACTTTCATCTTGTCCATCTCGTGAATCGCCACCGGTGAAGTAATGTCGTTCCCCAGCACCAGATCCAGCTCTGCCTCAATCAGCTGTCCCGCCTCGACGGAATCCAAGCCCGCATGCGCCGCTAAAATCTTCTGCGTCATCGTCATCCCCATGACACGCTACCTCCTTTATATCCTTATGCTTCATACAATTGTTCCTATTTTAGCATATTACAGTAAAAAACACAAAACTAGTCCATATTTTCTTTCCGGTAAATGAACCAAAAAGACAAGGACATAAAAAACGCGGTATACAACAGCAGGATCACCAGACCCCGCCGGTCCGCTGCCGCTCCCGCAGAAATATCGCGCACCATATCGCAGATCAATGACAGCGGCAATACAGAAATAAACTGCCGGATGCCGTCAGGCAGCCGTTCCGCAGAAAAGAATGTGTTGCACAGAAACGACATCGGCATAATGATATATGAGGTGAACCGGGGCGCGTCCGCGTAACTTTTTGCCAGAAACGAAAGTGCCAGCGCCAGTGTCGAAAAGACGGTTCCGTTCAAAAGCAGGATCAAAAAAGACAGCCCGTTAAACACAAGCGGAACCGAAAGCGGCTGTACGATCAAAAGGATAACCAGACTTGCGTACAGCCCGCGCAGGCTGCCGCCGACGATCTGTCCCGCCAAGAACTGCCATAGCGGCGTCGGCGAGATCAGTACCTGCTCCAATGCTTTTTCATACAGCCTCTGGACGCTCATATTCTGCATCACCGCCGAAAAGCTTCCCGTCATTGACGCCATCGCCACCAGTCCCGGGATCAAAAAATACAGGTACGGTTTCCCATCCGCATCCGAACGGATTCCGAGCCCGAACACGATCAGATACATCACCGGCGACAATGCCGCGCTTACCGTGATCTTGAGGAAGTCACGGCGAAACTCTCTCCATTTTTCCCATAATACTGTCAGGATTCCCATCATTCTTTTTACATTCAAATACGGCCGCCAAGGTTTGCGCCATAAGCTTCCACAAACACATCTTCCAAAGTGGTCTGTCGGAATGTGGCATTTGCATCGCATTCCGCCAAATAGGCAAGGGCATCTTTACGGCGCGCAAAGAATTTCGTTTTTGTGCCGCTTAACGATTTCCGCTTACCCATCTGCTCCTGCTCATCCGCCGCGACACCGTCAACCGCATATTCTCCAAGCCCTTCGATCAGCTCCCGCGGTGTGCCCAGGCTTTTCAGCACGCCCTCATGCATCATTGCGACGCGATTGCAAAGCTGCTGCGCCTCCTCAATGTAATGCGTTGTCAGCACGATCGTCAGCTTTTGCTGGTTTAAAAGCCTTAGCATCTCCCACATTTTGCGGCGGGCGATCGCATCCATTCCCGCTGTCGGCTCATCCAAAAGCAGAATCTCCGGATCGGTCAGCAGCGCCCGGCAGACCATCAGCCGTCCCTGATACTCCATGATCTCATCCATCGTCATATCCAGCCGCATTGAAAACTCCTGCGTGACGACACTGATCTTTTGTTTCTCCTTGGATGCCTTTCTGCCAAAGAGCTGCCCGTCAATACGGATTTCTCCCGCCGTCGGCAGCAGCACCGTGGAAAGCATGCCGATCGTCGTCGTCTTTCCGGCTCCGTTCGGTCCGAGCAGCCCAAAGAATTCCCCGGTCTCAATCTGCAGATTCAGATCAGATACCGCCGTCTGCCCTCCAAATGCTTTTGTCAGATGGATCAATTCAATCATAATGTTCCTCTGCGGTAAAGACCCGCTCCTTTGCGGATGCTTCTTCCTCTCTGCCGGAGCCTATTCTTCCTCTTTTGAAATGATGACCGAAAAATATCCCGCATCCTCCGGCACATCGTCGATAGTATCGTAAACCTTCTCACTCTCCATCCCGCAGTTTTCCACCAGACCTGCCCGCCTTCCACTGTCTTTTAACAGCCCAAGCGCATCATGGATCCGCCTGCCGGATTTCATCAGCACATAGGTTCCCGTATCCGCAAGCGGCTGGTCGTACCGGTGCACCGCAGGGATAATATGTATCGGCTGATCCCACTCAGCAAGCGAAATGTTCAGCCGTGCCGCCGCCGCGCAAAAGGAAGTCACACCGCTGACCATCTGAGTCTTACAGCCATCCGCTTCTAACAGCCGTTTCAAATAATGAAAGGTGCTGTATACCGTCGGATCACCGAGAGTCAGATAGACCACAGACTTGCCGTCCGTCAGATATTCTTCGATCTTCGCGGCTCCCTCCCTATGGCTTGCTTCCCGTTCCGCTTCATCGTGTACCATCGGCAGATAGATCGGCAGCAGAGTCTTTTCGGCCAGCTCCGGCACTGCCTGCACTGCAATGCGGTAGGCCGTCGATTCATTTGCGTCCTTGCCCGGGAACGCGATCACCTCGTGCTCACGGATCAGGCGCGCCGCCTTTAATGTCATCAGCTCCGGGTCGCCGGGCCCGACGCCGATACAGTATACTTTTGCATTGTTCAATGAATTTCCTCTTTTCTGATTTGCGATCACAGGTATTTTACAATCATTTTCCTGCGGTCATGCCTGCGGTTTTTTCCAATCCTCCAGAATGACCTCCGCGATCCCTTCGACGGTATGCGTATGGGCGATCAATACTTTTTTTCCTGAAACCCATCCCCCATATCCTTTGGATGGCTGCTCTATTGGTTTTCCTGCCTCTTTATCTATTTCCCGCAACGCTGCCGCTGTCAGTTCTCCGATGCAGACGATTGTTGCTTCACAAACCGTTCCTCCGTTTTCAAAAAAGGTCCGTACCCCTTCCGCGCTGGCAAAGACCAGGTAATCCGTCTCACACCTGAATGGCAAGCCCTGCTCCTCATTTACCGAAGCTCCCCGGTTCTCATCAGGTTCTTTAAAGCTTGCGGCATTTCCTGCGGACACATTGCTTTGTATGGCTTTCGTGCGGTAAAGCTTCCGGTCCTCATACCGCACGCCTGCCGCATCCAATTCTTCTGTCAGCTGCGGCGATCCGTTTTCCGCCCGCAGGATCAGAACGCGCTCCCCTTTTTTCATCTGCATTGGCAGACTCCGTCCCAGCTCCTGCGCCGTAAAACTTTTCGGCACGAAATCCGCCTTTATTCCGTAATCCCAAAGCTTCCGCCGCGTCCCGTCACCAATACAGGCAAACTTCAAATGAAAGAGCTTACGCAGATCCTTTCCCGCCGTTCGTAAATACCAAAAAAACACATCCACGCCGTTGGCGCTCGTAAAAACCAGCCAGTCAAAACCCGAAAAGTCATCCGGTATCTGCCCGGTCTGCGGCACGATGGCAAGATGCGGAACGCGCCGGACAAACGCGCCCAGTGCGGATAAGACTTCCTCCAGCCGCTTAGTAAATGAAACTGTGCCGGTTGCAGTCACCGTCGCCCCGGATAGTGGCAGCCCCGGTTTCTCTGTCATTCTCATGCCGGCTGTCTCTCCAATCAGCAGAATCGCAGGCGCTTTTGCCTCTTTTGCGATTTTTGCGATCGTCCCAAGCGTTCCGTCAAAACGCGCTTCCTCCGGTGAGTATCCGCGCGAAAGCACGACTGCAGGCGTGTCGGCGGATTTTCCATTGTCGATCAGTTCTCCCGCGATCTCCTCCACACGGCTTAAGCCCATCAGAAAGACCAGCGTGCCTTTAAGCTGTGCCAGCGCACTGTAATTTTCCCGGTTCTCTCCTGCCTCATGTCCGGTGATCACTGAAAAAGACTGCGCCACGCCCCGATGCGTGACCGGTATGCCAAAATGCTCCGGCACGGCGATCGCAGAACTCACTCCGGGTATCACTTCGCAGGGGATCCTCTCCTTTTGCAAATACAGCATTTCCTCGCCGCCCCTGCCAAAGACAAAACTGTCTCCGCCTTTCAGACGGACGACCGATTTGTTCTCTTTTGCTTTTCGGACCAGCAGATGGTTGATTGCATCCTGGCTTATGCTGTGGTGTCCGCTTCGCTTGCCGACATAGATTTGCTCACAGTCCGGCTTTGTCTCCCAAAGGATATCCTCATCCAGCAAGGCATCATAGACCACCACATCTGCCCGCTGCACCGCTTCCAGCCCCTGCACCGTCAGCAGTCCTTTGCCGCAGCCTGCCCCGACCAAAACGACTTTACCCTTGTTTATGTTTTCTGTTTGTTCCGGTTTCATATCGTGTGAAAATACCTCTGTCTGGAATTTTTGCGCTGAATTTTTTCATCCTGCAATACATCCGAATGTCCCAAAGGGCACTTTACATCAGCCGCGCCAGGATTTCCTCTGTCAATTTTTCATAATCCCCGCACGCTCCCTCTGCCACAGCCCGTTTCTCGCCAAACAGCGCCGACAGTCTGCACCGTCCATCCGCAATCCCTGCGTAGACGCCGACCGCCTTGGAGCAGTCCGCCTGCAATTTCTGAAACAGATTTCTTTCTATCGTAAACCGCTGCTTTGCCTTTTGCTCTGTAATAGCCTCCAAAATCCTGCGCGCTTCGGCATCATCTTCTCTGCACTCCGCCGCCAAAATCCCCTGACAGACCGCCGGTATCATTTCATCTGTTTCCAAAATCCGGTGTCCAAATTCCTGAAGATCGATGTTCAAACGGTCCAACCCGGCCTTTGCCAGAATAATCCCGTCGTATGCTCCCTGCTGCAGCTTCTTTAACCGCATCGTTACATTGCCGCGGATATCCGCAAACTGCGCATTGGCGTTTATCCGGGCATATTCGGCAATCCGCCTGGAGCTTCCCGTTCCGATCACTGCATCATCTGAAAGCGGTTCGCCTTTTCGCCACAGCAGCACATCCCGCTCATCGGCAGCATCCGGAATTCCCGCGATGCAAAGCCCTTTTTCAATCCGGTATGGCAGATCCTTTCCACAGTGAACCGCAATATCCGCCTGTCCTGACAGAACTGCCTGCTCCACTTTCCGGACAAACAGCCCGTCGCCGCCGATTTTTTGCAGCGGACTTTTTTTATCGGTGTCTCCCGCTGTTTCCACATACAAAAAAGAGACCTCCGCGCCCTGCGCCAGGAGCGCGTCCCTGACGATTTCCGATTGCGCAACCGCCAGTCTGCTCGACCTCGTTGCCAGTATCAGCTTTCTCATTTACTGTGCCTCATTATCATTTCCAGCCATATGCTTCATGGTCAAACCGCAACATTAATCAGATAGCTACTCATATTTCCGTATGATCCGTTCGATCTCCTCGTCTGATGCCCCATTCTCACCGGCAATCAGTTCTGCAAGAATTTCCTGATACAGCCTCTTCCGTTTGCCTTGCTCCACGATACGCTTGGGCACTATTTTCCGCAATTCCCCCATCCGCAGCAGGATGTCCACAATATTGCCGGGAATCTCCTTTTCTATCTGCTCCCGCACCCGTCTTGCGTAGGCCGGAGAAGTCCCATTCGTGGAAATCGCAACGGTCAGATCCCCTCTTTTTACCATGCTGGGCATAAAAAAGGTGCACAGCGCGGCGTCATCCACAATATTGACCGGCAGGCCCTTCTGTCCGCAGCATCCCGCAATCTGCCGGTTCAGCTTGCGGTCAGATGTCGCGCCGATGACGAAATCCGCCTGATCCAGATCCGACGGCTCAAACTGCTTGCGGATGACTCTGCCCTCATCCAGATCCGTCTCCTTCGCCACTACAATAATATTGTCCGTAAAGCGGCGCAGGCTCGCGATCTTTTCCTTTGCCACCGCACCGCCGCCGACAATCAGAAAAGTCTTGTCCGAAATGTCCATATAAAACGGAAACAGGTTCATCTGCCGCTCACCCCTTCAAAAAGCAAAAATACCCGGCAAGCCATCATGCTTGCCAGAATGCACAAAACAAAGTCCGGTACGACTGTAGAGAGCAGCCATACCTCGATCAGTTCTGTCACACCGATCGTCTCTGCGCCTCCCGCAAGAATATAATTGAACATCACAAAATAATAAACCAGACCGCAGAGATAATACACTATCTCCCCGCAAAATGAGGCCAGCAAATACGCCTGAAATGTCCTTTTTCGTAAAAATTTTATGACGGCTCCCGCGACAAAGGCTGCCGCCGCAAAGCCGATCAGAAAACCAAAGGTCGGCTTTAAAAGATACGCCGATCCCCCTCCATGCGCAAAGACCGGCACACCGCACAGTCCGATCACCAGATACGCAAGCACGCTGAAAAACCCGTTCTCTGCCCCCAGCAGAAGTCCCGCCAAAAGCGCGAAGAAAAATTGCAGCGAAAATGTCACCATGAACGATCCGACCGGAATCATGATCTTGATAAACGCGCCCACAGCCATCAACGCCGTGAACATGCCTGCGTAAACGATATTTTTTGTCTTTGTGTTCGTGTATGTCATCTGTCTGCCTTCTCTTCCTTATCAGCAGATTCTATCTTAACCCTGCGAAAAGTCGTTCTGCCGTATTTTCCGTATTCTTTGACGATCCGGTATTGTCCGGCTTCACCGGATTCCAGCGCGGCTTTCTCCTCTTCGTATTTTCGGATCTCGCTGCGGAGCCGTTCCATCGGCACAGGAAAATCCAGCCGCCCATGAATTTCTTCGGCCGACATGCCAAGATCGCACAAATGCCGGATCGCCCTGCCCGCGGCGGCGTCAAAAGCAAAATTTTGTAAGGCTTGTTTTTGAGCGTTCATCGTATTTTCCCGTCAGATCAGTTTTATTAGTGGACATCGAATTCTCTGCTCTTTAATATAATCGTATACTTCGCACAAAATCCCTGTTGCAAATTTATTTGCAACAGGGATTTTGTGCTTTTCTTTCGCTCGGCTCGTAGCAACACTTTAGTTGTTGATCAACTTATCATCCTCGTTGTTCCAGCTGTAGAGCTTGCGGATCTCTTCGCCGACCTTCTCTGCCGGATGCTCGGCTGCAAGCTTACGCTGTGCCTTGAAGTGTACCTGACGGCCTGCCGGTGACATATCCTGCAGGAATTCGCTCGCGAAGGAGCCGTCCTGGATCCGCTTGAGGATTTTCTTCATTGCCTTCTTCGTATCCTCGGTGATGATCTGCGGTCCTGCATAGTAATCACCGTACTCTGCCGTATTGGAAATCGAATAACGCATTCCCGCGAAGCCGGACTGATATATCAGGTCTACAATCAGCTTCATCTCATGGATACACTCAAAATACGCATTCCGCGGATCGTAGCCTGCCTCGGTCAGCGTCTCGAAGCCTGCCTGCATCAGCGCGCAGACACCGCCGCAAAGTACTGCCTGCTCACCGAACAGATCGGTCTCTGTCTCAGTGCGGTAAGTCGTTTCCAAAAGACCTGCGCGCGCTCCGCCGATCGCCAGACCGTAAGCCTTTGCGATATCCCATGCCTTTCCGGTCGCGTCCTGCTCGACTGCGATCAGGCACGGCGTGCCCTTGCCTGCCTGGTACTCGCTGCGTACCGTGTGGCCCGGCGCTTTCGGCGCGATCATCGTCACGTCTACATTTGCCGGAGGCTTGATGCAGCCAAAGTGGATATTGAAGCCATGCGCAAACATCAGCATGTTGCCCTCTTCCAGATTCGGCTCGATGTCCTTTTTGTACATATCTGCCTGAAGCTCATCATTGATCAGGATCATAATGATGTCTGCCTTCTTTGCCGCTTCTGCTGCCGTGAAGACCTCAAAGCCCTGCTCCTCTGCGCGCTTCCACGACTTCGATCCCTCGTACAGTCCGATGATCACATTGCAGCCGGACTCCTTTGCGTTCAGCGCGTGCGCATGTCCCTGGCTGCCATAGCCGATGACTGCGATGGTCTTGCCGTCCAGATAGGACAGATCACAATCTTCCTGATAAAAAATTCTTGCTTCCTGTGCCATTGTTCGTTTCCTCCTTACTCATCCTCTTTATTTATCAACCTTCTGCCAAGCATCAGGTCCTATAAGGAAAGGTCGGCAAAACTGTCAACGCCTTCCATTGTTACCTAAATCCTCACTCAAATGTCCATGCAGGCATGACCATTTTTCTCATTGTTTCGCGGGAAAAAATACATCATCCGCCCCGCGGGAGAGCCCGGTCAGACCCGTGCGCGCAAGCTCTAAAATCTCATAGCTGCCCACCATTTCCAAAAATGAGTCCAGCTTGTCCGTATTGCCCGTCACTTCGACAACCACCGAATCCGGCGTCTGGTCGACGACCTTGCCGTGGAAATTGTCGATCATATCCTTCAGTGAAAATACTGATGTCTGGTCTTCCTTTACCTTGGTGGAAATCTTGCAGAGCATCAGCTCCCTTGTCACCGATGCCGTATTCTTCAGAATCTTGATATCGACGACATCCTCCAGCTTCGCGACCTGCTTTTCGATCTGCTCCAGCAGCAGCTCGTCACCGGAGCTGACGATCGTAATACGGGTAAACCGTGGATCCGCCGTCACACCCGCCGAAATCGAGTCGATATTGTAGCCCCGCCGCGAGAACAGTCCCGACACATGGGACAGCACGCCGGATGTATTCTCCACAAGGATTGATAAGACTTTTCGCTTCATTGCAGATCCTCTCCTGTCCATTCCGGCATCCAAACGGAAACTGCAGCACAAGTATCCGCTGACACCAACGCTTCAATTTTATCACAATAAAGTACATTGTCAACAAATTTCATTCATCTGTGCATCTCATCTCGCGGAACTTCTGGATCTGCCGGATAAAGAGCGGAAGCTGGGAATAGACGAACAGCTCTTTCCCGCGGTCGAATTCTTCCTTGACCTTCTCATAAGGCTCAGAAAAATTCTCATCCTGATCCATCTCAAAGATCCGGTCCGGCCCGGCTTTCCCCGTGACGCCGTGAATGGCATCATCGTATGCCGCCATGACCGTATTAGCCTTGGAGTAGACTTCATTATAATTGCCCCAGAATTCGACCTCGTAAATCGAGCTCAAGAAATACCCAGCCATATCCACCCACTTTTCCCGCGGCGTGAATTTCATAAAGAAACGGATCCAATTGCGCCATGCGTAATAGGTCGGAAATGTGTTGACATCCTCCTTTTTGGCTCCCATCGCATGGCACGCCTTTGACGCGCCGACGCTTGCCACCTTGTGCCCTGCCAGGTTGCACAGATAACCCCATTCCGTATCATCCCAGTACAGAAAATTCTCCTCGGGCAGCAACCCGATCTCATCCACAACACTCCGCCGCACCATCAGCGAACACGCCGGCACCGCATCCGCATAGACAAACTCCGGCATCGAGCCATCCTCGACGCGCCCAAGATAATACGCCTCGGTGCAAAAGTAATCGAAATCCACAGCCTGCCCGAAATTCTGGACGATCTCCGGTCTCTCCAAATGGTAAATTTTTGATCCCGCCATCCCGCATTCAGGATGGGCATCCAAAAAGGCGACCAGCTCCCCGACTGCATCTTCATCTAAAAGCGCGTCATTGTCCACGCACATCAAATACTCGTAATCCTGCTCGCACATTTTGCGGAGCCCCGTATTGAAACCGCCTGAACCGCCAAGATTTTCATAATTGCAGAGCAAAGTCAGTCCTTCCGGAAAACGCTTCCGGATCTCGCGCGCGGAACCGTCCGTCGACGCGTTGTCCACGACATATAGGTCAAAGTCACGGTAATTCTGCTCCAAAACGGAGCGGATGCAGTCGCAGACCATCTCTTTTTTGTTGTAATTGCAAATCGTAATCCCTACGCGTTTCATTGGGTTGGTATCCTCGCTTGTCATAAGTAGGGATATTGTACCATAAAATGAGGGTCATGGGAATGAAGAAAAGCATGTTCAAAATTGCAAAGTAATTTTTCACTGTTTGGCTGTCGATTATAATGCAGCCAATACAAAGAAAAGCATGTTCGAAATTGCTTCGAATTTGCCCTGCGGGTACAATTCCTCACTGTTTGGCTGTCGCCAAACTGAATCATCAAAAAACAGCCACGGAAATGCAAGCATTTCCATGACTGTTTTTCTCTGCTTCTGCTTTTCTCCTAGCGATTCACGTTGTAAGCCTTGAATCCCGGATACATAGCGCCTGCGCCAAGCTCTTCTTCGATGCGGAGAAGCTGGTTGTACTTCGCCACACGCTCGGAACGGCTCGGAGCGCCGGTCTTGATTTGGCCTGTGTTCAGAGCAACTGCAAGGTCTGCGATCGTCGTATCCTCGGTCTCGCCGGAACGGTGTGAGGTAACTGCCGTCATGCCGTTCTTGTGAGCCAGCTTGATCGCCTCGATCGTCTCGGTCAGGGAACCGATCTGATTTACCTTGATCAGAATGGAGTTTGCGCAGCCAAGGTCGATACCCTTCTGCAGACGCTCAACATTCGTTACAAAGAGGTCGTCACCAACGAGCTGAACCTTGTCGCCAAGCTCTTCGGTCATCTTCTTCCAGCCGTCCCAGTCTTCCTCATCCAGACCGTCCTCGATGGAAATGATCGGATACTTCTCAACCAGCCCCTTCCAATGCTCGATCAGCTCATCCGATGTGAAGTCCTTGCCGGACTTCGGCAGATGATAATGTCCAACGCCCTTTTCCTTGTCCTTCCACTCGGAAGAAGCAGCGTCCATAGCGATCATGAAATCCTTGCCGGGCTCATAGCCAGCCTTCTTGATCGCGTCGGTGATGTACTGCAATGTCTCATCATCGTCAGCCAGATCCGGAGCAAAGCCGCCCTCGTCGCCGACTGCCGTCGTCTTGCCGGCATCCTTTAAGAGCTTCATCAGTGCATGGAACACCTCAGAGCACCAACGCAAGCCTTCGGAAAAGCTTGGAGCGCCTGCCGGCATGATCATGAACTCCTGCGTATCTACGCTGTTGGTCGCATGAGCGCCGCCGTTTAAGATGTTCATCATCGGAACCGGAAGTTGTGTGCCCTGCGCGCCGCCCAGGAACTGATGAAGGGAAACGCCCTGCTCATTAGCAGCTGCCTTTGCGTTTGCAAGCGAAACTGCAAGGATCGCGTTCGCGCCCAGCTTGGACTTGTCCTTTGTGCCGTCCGCATCCAGCATGATCTTGTCGATCTCATAGATATTGGAAGCGTCCTGTCCGATCAGAAGGTCAGCGATGATGTTGTTGACATTGTCAACAGCCTTGGTCACGCCCTTGCCCTCATAACGGTTCTTGTCGTTGTCGCGAAGCTCCAACGCCTCAAACTCGCCTGTGGATGCGCCGCTCGGAACTGCTGCCACACCGATTGCGCCGCCGGCAAGCTCTACCTCTGCCTCCACGGTCGGGTTGGAGCGGGAGTCCAGAATCTCGCGCGCATGAACCCTGACGATTCTCATAAATTCATTCATGTGTCTTCTCCTCCTTAAATATATTTATATTATTTTGGAGAGCCAAGAACATCGCTGCCTTGGCTCTGCCTGTAACCCTTTTAAAAATTATGCCTCGTCGTCATATTCGCCGGTATCCTCCAGCTTGAAGAAGCTGATCAGATCATCCAGGCTGGATGCCATGCCCTGAAGGTCGGTCGCCGACTTGTTGATCATCTCGAAGGTCGCGTTCAGCTCTTCGACTGAAGCGTTGGTCTCCTGCGTCGCTGCCGCATTCTCCTGGGAGATCGCCGACAGATCGGAGATGATCTCGATCAGGTTGTTCTTGGAATTGTTGACCGCGTCAATCCTGCTGTTGATCCTGCCGGTACCCTCGGATACCTTGTCCACCTCGGAAATCATGGAATCCATGTCGTTCTTTGTCTCATCAAGCTGCTCGCTCTGAACCGCAAATGCTTCGTTCAGCTCGCCAACCGTGTTGACCGACTCCTTGGAACCCTCGACCAGCTTGGAAACGATCTCGGAAATCTGCGTCGCCGCTTCCTTGGACTGCTCTGCCAGTGAACGGATCTCGTCTGCCACGACTGCGAAGCCCTTGCCTGCCTCACCTGCACGCGCCGCCTCAATCGAAGCATTCAGCGACAGCAGGTTCGTCTGTGTCGAAATATCGTCGATAATGCCGGCTGCCTGAGCGATATCCTGGACGGATGTATCGGTCGTCATGATGTTGTCCTCGATGACCTTCATCGAAGCCACAACCTGCTCGTTGTGGGAGATCAGATTGGTCAGAGCCTTGATCGTGCGGTCTGCCGCATCCTTCATATTGACCGTAGCGTCGGACAGTGTATTGATCTCCTCGCTCACGCCGTCAATATCCATGCCCATATGGGAAGTATCCTCTGCCGAAGTCTGTACGCTCTCTGCCTGGGATACCGCGCCCTTGGAGATGTCCTCCACTGCCTGGGATACCTGGAACGAAGCCTGCGAAGCCTGCTCAGAGGAGGTAGACAGCTCTGTACCGGAATTGGATACATCGCTCGACAGCTTCGCCGAATCCGTGATGACGGAATGCAGCTTCCGCGCCAGATTCTCCGAACTCTCCGCGATCGTACCAAGTTCGTCGTTGCGAGCCAGTGATTCGTCCGCGAAAGTCACCCACAGATTGCCGGATGCCATCTTGGTAATACCGCCCACGATATCCTTCATTGCCGATGCGCTGCTGCGATACAGGAACACGCCAATCGCGATGAATACAGCGATACAGAAAACTGCGCACAGGATAAACTTGAACACGATGGAACGGATGTGTCTGTTGATGTCGTCCGTCTTGCGGAATGCCACTGTCATGCCCGCCACATTGCCCTCATCGTCAACAACCGGAGCGTAAACGCCGGAGTACATCTGTCCGGCCACGATGTAATTCGGACGGTAGTAGGTCTGCTTCCCCTTTACCACTGTCTGGTAAATATCATCCGGTGCCTCGGTGTCGGCATTTTTCCGGCCGACCGGCGATCCCTCAACCGTCGTGATCGCGCGGATATTGTCATAAAATATCGCGTAATCCAGACCTGTCCGTTCTTTCAACGCGCCGGTGAACTGTCCTTTAAAAGCCTGCTCGCCCTTCCAAAGCACATCATCATCATCCAGCTTCCACTCACCCGGATACATGCGTTCAATCTCATCTGCCATCTGGATCGCTCCCGTCTGCAGCGTCTCCTCGACCAAAGTCTCATACACGCCTGCCACCTCGACAGAACCCAGCGTTGTCAGTATGCCTGCCACTGCCACGCACGCGATCACCGAAATGATGATGACTTTCAGCACCAGCTTTCCGTTTCTCTGCTTCGTCTTCTTCATGAAACAATCCTTTCTTTGCTTGTCCGCGCGGCAAAAGACACACCACGCAGGCAACTGCCTCTAAACTCTCGTATGCCATTATACCATTCTTTTAAAAAAATGCACTATATTTTGTAGTTTTTTTTCAAAAAATTGTGATTGTTTCCTATATTTTCTCATGGAGCCATTTTCAAGTGCATCCATTTTTCGGCAAATACGCCAAAACCTACGACGGAATCAGATTCTCCAAAGTCTCAAACAGCACCTCCGGCTGGATCGGCTTGGCAAGGTGGGCGTTCAGCCCCGCCTGCAGGCTGCGCTGCACATCCTCGTCAAACGCATTGGCGGTAAGGGCGATGATCGGAATGCTCTTCGCATCCCCGCGGTCTATTTTGCGGATTTCCCTGGTCGCTGTCAGGCCGTCCATCTCCGGCATCCGCATATCCATCAGCACCGCATCGTAATAGCCCTCTTCATGGGATGCGAACATCTCCACGGCAACCTTGCCGTTGATGGCGTGTTCCGCGTCGATCTGCTTCATTTCAAGGACATTGATCATGATCTGCGCGTTGATCTCCATATCCTCTGCCAGCAGCACTCTCTTTCCGGTCAGATCCGCTTTCCGGCCACCGCCGTCGGATACATTCCGCTTCTTTAAAGCCGCCTTGAACTCATCCAGAAGATTCCCTGAGAATACCGGCTTTGCGACAAAGCTGTCTACACCGGCATCCATTGCCTCCTCCAAAATATCATCCCAGTTGTATGCCGTCAGAATGATAATGGCGGAAGCGTCCCCGATGATCGACCGGATCTGCTTCGTCGTCTCGACGCCATCCATATCTGGCATCTTCCAGTCCACGACGATCAGATCGTACAGCTCACGCCGCGCGTGGTGCAGCTTGACCGCCTCCACTGCCTCGGCACCGGATCCCACCGTATCGGATGTGATCCCGTCCTTTTCCAATACCAGCCGCGCGTGGTTTGTGTCAAGTACTCGTTGCCCGTATCCCTTATTATTTTGCTTTTGTTGATAACTTCCTGCTTAAAATGGCGGGTGTATGGAAATCAATTTCGATACACCGGGTCCTTTAGAACCCTCTGCACCCGACTTAGCGTG
>JAFUYB010000011.1 GCA_017470735.1 Lachnospiraceae bacterium
GTCTATTTTGAAAGCCTTAAGCGTTGTCGCCACATCCGGATTATCCTGTATCTCATCAAATATGATGATTGTATCATTCGGAACAAACTTAAGTGCAGGATTCACAAGTGATATATTTTTAATAACGCTTGTCACATCATAACCGTCTGCCACTATCTGCGCATATCTTTTTTCCAATGCAAAATTGATATACACAATATTTGCATAATTTGCTTTGGCAAAGTGCAAAACCGATTCCGTCTTTCCGATCTGCCTGGCTCCTTTTACAATCAGAGGCTTGTGTTCGGGATCTGCTTTCCATGCATCAAGGTAATCATCTATTTTCCTTTTGTAATACATAATCCGTACCTCCAACGCAATAGTATCACAAAAAAATAGCCGTTTCAATCGGGTTTATCACATTTTATGAGCGACTTTTTATGGATCTCTCACAAAAATATTATCTGTGTCCATGCCCTTAAGCTTTTTCGAGGTGTGCATCGCCTGAAATAACTCTGATTGATGCAGGCAACCTCTGTCACTCCCGGCTCCGCCAACACATGGGATAATTCATGGGTACGAACTCCTTTTAAGATACTTAGGAACTGTATCAAAATAACTTGCACATTTCTGGCTTGATTTCGACTCCATCTGCTGCGTTGTTTTCAATCGACGATGCGCCGCATCGCCTCATTCAAACGCCTTGCATATGAAGCCGAACTCTGCGTCATAAATGCACAATTTATTTTTCTACAGTTCCTTAGCTGACCAAAGAATCTCCCCCAGCTTTTCTGCCACCTTGCGATACCGCTCTCTTTCCTCGTCGATGCCCGGATAGCGAAGCTCGATCACAAGATCTCCTCCCTCGAACCACATACTGTTGCCGGTCCTTGGGTTGTAATCCACCAATTCAAAGCCCCTTCCTTTTTCGCCGGAACCGGAAAACTCATTGGAGGTAATCCCCTCGTAGATGCCGGTCCATTGACCGCCGGGGATTTCCCTGTTGTCGGAGAGATAGGGCCCGCTCCTTAAGAGGAACAGGTTCTCCTGAAACGCTTCCGGCGTCATGTCAGAGGTAACCTTTACAGGGACGGCTATGATAATGTTTCCCACTATCCGCAGGTCATCCTTCCAGCCGGGGTACCTTCCGGATTCCATCGTCAAAAGCCATATTTCATCGGCGGAAAGTACCTCAAGCCATGCGCGTCCATAAGCATACTGTACATAGGAATAGAATGTGATGCCGCGCTTTTCCAGATAGCTGCTCACCTGTTCATATTTTCCGGCATTCAAGATGACCTTCCTACTCTCTCTTTTCTTGTGGCTTCCTTGCAGCAGCTCCATGGATTTCAGGCGATATACGGCATTTTCATAGTATTCTCTGATTGCGGAGGTCGGCGTCATATAGGAAGCAAGTGTGCGCAGCCTGTGAGCCAGGAAAGGATCTTCGGTATATTGCCGATATCCCGGATCCGTCAATTCCGATACGATAATATTCACAGAAACGCCATCACAGACCGTATGATCCGCGCGCACAAGCACAACGCACTGCTCCCCTCCAAGAGCCAGACAGGCGGCGGAAAACAGTCCCCCCGCCCTGTCCATGATCTGCCAGAATCCGCTGATAAAATAGTCCCTCTCCTTTTCGGACATGCTGCTGATATCCTTATAATAGACAGGTGCCTTGCTGTCCGTCCGGATGACCTGCCAGTATGTTCCTGATTGATCCCGCATAAAATGGGAGCGCAGAGCCGGGTGATTTTCCATCAGGCGCAAAAAACGATCCTTAAATTCTGTCTCTGATAAACTGCGTGGGACGCAGACCTGCGCGCGAGTCACATTGCCCGCATCCATCATGCCATGCTGCTTCAGATAAAGATAACCAAGCGTCACATTATTCACCGGAAGAACGGCTTCTGTTTTCGGATCATCCCTTACGGATCGCATGTCCTCCGGCAGCCTGAAGGGGTAGGCTGCAGCCTCATTCAAATCATGTTTTTCGGACACCGTATGCCCTTTTTTCTTT
This sequence comes from Lachnospiraceae bacterium, assembly GCA_017470735.1. GTDB lineage: Bacteria > Bacillota > Clostridia > Lachnospirales > Lachnospiraceae > RGIG4930. The sequence goes on from JAFUYB010000011.1 coordinate 2,006, forward strand.
AGCAGTTTGGCAAGCAGGGCGGGCGTCGGATTTTTCATCAGCTCCCTCATGCCAAGAGAATAACCTGCATGGTCATCCAGAAAACCGATCAAGCTCATCGCCCGGAGGGAATCTCCTCCCGCCTCAAAAAATCCGGTATCCCTGCCCGTATTGGTTCCCGGCGGAAGCACCCGGGCAAATGCGTCGCAGAGCAGCCGTTCCAACTCATTTTCCGGCGGTGACGCAGGAGCTTCAGCGGCCGGAATATCCGGCAGGACCGAACGATCCAGCTTGCCGTTGCCATTCAGGGGAAAATCAGAAACTGCCATAAACCGCATGGGAACCATATAGGCAGGGAGCCTGTCTAAAAGCCAAGTCCGCAGCGCGCTTTCATTGACATGCGATGCCCCGTCCCGGAGCCGGTCTTTTGAATCGGAAGAGGGCACATACCATGCGAAAAGCCTGGCACCCGGACCATCTCCGCGAATATCTGCCACGGCCCGGTCGATCCCCGGATAAGCCTCCATGGCCGCCTCCACCTCTCCCGGTTCCAGCCGCTGCCCGTGCAGCTTTACAAGACCGTCCGTCCTGCTCCCAAGGTATATGCGTCCATCCTCCTGCAAAAGCGCCTTGTCCCCTGTGTGATAAATCCTTCCATGTCCCTTGGTCAAAGTAAACTTTTGGGCGGATAACTCCTCTCTCCCTATGTAGTAGCTATATTGGGCCGGCATACCGCCTATGCACAGCTCTCCTTCTGCCCTTTGACCGGTTTCCCCGGTTTCGTGCAGCTTCCCATCCTCGTCCATGACATAGAGCCTTGCTCCATACGCCGGAGTACCCAGATCACTCTTCTCCCCCGAAACCACGCGGGCGAAGGCACAGGCCTGCACTTCCGATGTACCATAAAGATTGATGATCACCGCTTTGGTAGCGGCACGAGCCCTCGCCACCACGCCGGGAGACAGCGGTTCCCCGGACAGGGTGATGCGTTTGAGATGCGACATGCCTTCTTCAAACCGGCTGTCCTCAAAATAGCGCAGCAGCGTGGATGGCGTTGTATGCAGTGCCTCGACACGATGCTTTTTCATACACGCCCCAAGCAGTGACGGGCTTTGCTGCTCCCGCTTTGTGGCAAGAACCAATGTCATACCATTTAATAGAGCACAAAAAATGTCAACATTCGAACCGGCGAACGCAAAATTGAGCATGGAAAACACGACATCACAGGAAAGCTTTGTCTCGTAGGCGACGATATTCTGAGGAAGGGGAATGAGAAAATTGTAATAAACGCCGTGGTGTGACACCGCTCCCTTCGGTGCGCCGGTGCTCCCCGATGTGTAATACACGGACATTTCATCCGACGCATCAAGCCTGGGAAGCTCATCTGTGTTCCACGCGGCAGATGCATCCTGCCGCCCGGTCATTGCATAAAATAATTCGTCATCCAGCACAAGGGCATTCCCGCAATCCTGCTTTATAAAATCAAGGCGGCTTTTTGGCCACTCCGGATCTACGGCGACATACGCCGCACCGGCATAGAGGATTCCCAAAAGCGCCGTCATCAGTCTCGTGCTTCGCGTCATGCAGAGCATGACATAGCTTCCCTTGCCGATCCCTTCCTTCTTAAGCGCAAGCGCGAACCGCCGGGAGTCCCGGATCAGTTCATGGTAGGACAGGGCTTCCTCTCCGCAGCAAACGGCAGTTTTCTGACTGTCCTTATATTCCAGAATCGCCTCCGGAATCGTCTTAAACATTTTGAAATCCATCACTGCACAGTCTCCTCTGTCATCTGCCGAAGCCTTGTCAAAAGCGCTGCGCCAAAGCGCTTCACGAATCCGCGATCGACCACTGCCGGGGAATAAGAGAAATCCATCCGGATCTGTCTATCCAGATAGACCATCAGCGTAAGCTCCCCGTCGATACCGGAGGGTGCGCCCGATGCGGCGGATTCTTGTGCGGCCAGCTCGGGATATTTCTGCATCAGGTATGTCAGAATGTCCTCGCCAATGATATCGCCCGCGTTTTCCACATTCATCTTAAAGGCGCGCGCCATGCCTGAAAGTGCCAACTGCTGTGGCAAATCCTCCGTTTCCAAATTCCCATACAAAACGCCCTTGATCAGCTGATCCTGCACCGCCTCCAGCGTCTCTCCCCGGTGAATCCGCACCGGGAAATGGTTGATAAACATACCCGCCAGCTGCGAACTGGATCCATCTCGCCCAAGGGTTGTGGAGGCAAAGCTGACCTCCGGCAGTTCCAAAAGCTCCATCAGTGTTTCTCCAGCTGCAAGGTGCAGCAGGGCAGACATCGTCACCTTCCGGCGCGCGCAGAAGGCAAGGGCTTGCTTAAGGCCTTCCTGACCGGTCGTTAAGATGTCGTGAACGATTCCTCCCTGCCCATTTCCGGCGGGCAGCCGCATAAAGCCTGTCTGCTCTCCTGCCATCTGCTCCCAGTATTCCCGCGCGGGTGTGGCATCCTTCTCATACAGTCCGTGTATCCGGCGGTTGTAGGCGGCTTGATCCGAAGCAACCGGCGCGTCCGAAAAGAGTTCCTGCAGAACCAATGAGAGTCCCCGCTGATCCAAAAGGATATGCGAATAACGGCAGTAAATGACCGTACTTTCCTTTGACACATGGATAATCCCAAGGCAAAAAGGAACCTCCCGCGAAGCATCGAACTCTTTTTCTATATGCAAAAGACACAGATTGCGCAGATAATCCTCCTGTCGCTGTGACAGTTCCCCGCCCTCAGACAGATCCTTAAGATCCGTTTCAAAGAAAGACAGCGTCGCCTCCTTAAGAACCACTTGCAGGGGACGGTTCGTGCCGGTCCCCACCAGCAGCGAGCGCAGTGCCACATGGCTCTTTACAAGCGCTTCAAGCCTTTTCTTCGTCTTTTCCCCGGAGATGTTACGATCGACTCTAAGGAGCGCATCGATCATCCAAAGGCTTCCGCGGCTCATATACTCCCTGGCGTGGAACATCACAGGATAGATGGCCTCAATATTGTCACGCCCGGCAGCCGACTCTGCCCTTTTCCATTCCGCATCCGTCAGCGCCGGAATCCAAAGTGTCTCATCCGCCGCCTCCTCCTTCAGCGGCTCCAGCATCGGAGCCAGCATACGGGCTGTGGGAGCCGCAAAGAGCCATTCCAGCCGAAGGGTGTAGCCATATTCTAAAAGCCTGGCAGCCACGGTCAGACCGCGTATGGAATCGCCTCCCAGTTCAAAGAAGCTGTCGTCCATGCCGATGGGCGTATCCGTCCCTAACGCCTCCGCAAAAATCCCGGTCAGCAGCTTCTCTGTCTCGGTCTTGGCCGGGACATATTGCCCCGTCCTGCCCTCTATGGCCGGCAGGGCAAGCCGGTCAAGCTTTCCGTTGGCACCCAGCGGAAGCTGGGGCAGCTCGCGCAAAAGCGCAGGAACCATGTAGTAGGGCAGCTTGGTCGCAAGCGCGCGCCGCAGGCTCCCCACATCCACCGTGCCGCTGTAGTAGCCGCAGAGTACGGCATCGGCGCCCTCTCCCTGTATCTTTGCCGCCGCGCGCTGTATTCCGGGAAACGCTTCCATCTCGCTTTCAATGGCTCCAAGCTCTATCCTCTGCCCCCGCAGCTTTGCCATGTTGTCCATCCGTCCGAGGATGATGAAGCGGCCGTCCGCCTCCCGTCTTGCCAAATCCCCGGTGCGGAACATCCTGCCATAACGGGGATGCCGGACAAATTTCTGGGCGTTAAGCGCATGATCGTTCCAATAACAGCCGATGGCTCCGGAACCGCAGATGCATATTTCCCCGATTTCCCCGTCCATCACCGGGTTGTCGCTCCCCTCCTTAAGCAGATGGACATCAACGCCATCAACCGCCTCGAAATGGTTTTGTGTCTCTCCCCTCCTCGGATGGGAATCCATCGTAAAAAAGGTTTCTGAACTGCCGTAGCCCGAATACAGCGCGGCATCCGTCGCATCAAGGAACCGGTCACGCTGTGCCGGCTTCATCCGTTCGCCGCCGATGGCGAGAAGCTTGATATCCTTAAGTGCTGCCGCAAAAGCCGGGTCATTCAGATACCGGCTGTAAAGGGAGTATATGCCAAAGAGGGTGTCCACGCCCGTCCGGCGGATACACGCCGCCAGTGCGTCGGGCGTTTGCATTTCCTCCTCCGTAGCCATAACCGCCGTCCGTCCGTTGAGCAGCGCCATGTAAAGGGGCGCTGCCAGAATCACAAATGCTAATTGCTGGTCAATCAGTACGCGGCTGCAGTGCGCGGCAAAATACTGCGAGGTCAGTTTTTCTTCCTCCTCGCCATCCCCTGCGTAAAGACAGTTGATGATTGTCTGATGGCAGTTGACAATGCCCTTCGGCGCGCCGGTGCTGCCGGATGTGAAAACAATCTGGCTGGGATCCGTGCCCGCAAGCTTCGGCAGCGGCACTGCCGTATCCTTAAGGGGCGCTGCCAAAAGCTCCTTTGCCTTTGCATCGTCCACGATCATGGATGGAGCAGTGTCTTCGATCACCAAAGACTGCTGATGATCCGGCCAGCCGCGATAAAGCGTGACCTGAATCCCGCCGCAAAGGACGACACCGAGATGCGTCCGTATGTAATCCGCGCTCCGGCTCATATTGATGACCACCCGATCCCCCTTTTTCACACCCCGTTCCATCAGGGCACGGGCGATATGTCTGGCATCGGCGATCAGCTTTTGATAGCTGATCTCTTCATCGCGGCAGATCAGGGCGATATCCCGGCTGTTTTCATACCGCTCCAGAATATCCGGGATCGTCTGTGGCTTAAAAGCTTGTTCCATTTGTAAAACTCCTCCTGTCTGTACATTTTATCCGGCGTTAATCCAAAGGAAGGAAAGCGTGCGAATCAAATCCTCCTGCTGGCTGACAATATTTAAGCCGACAACAGGATGCCGTTCGATAAATCGCCTCAAATCCGAGGTCATAATGCAGGCAATGCGGGCCTGTCCCTGAACAACCGTGGCCGATGTGTGGCTCGTGCTGTGATCCAGAGCACCGGCAGCGGAAAGGATTTGCCCGGATTTTCGGATCAGCAGCGGGTTTTCCCAGCCATCCAGCGTTGTACGGGACAGCTGCACATGGCCGCTCAATACGATATGCAGCCCCGAAAGCGGCTTCTTCTCCAAAAATATGGCATCACCCTCCATATACGAAACCGTCTCGACCATCTCTGAAAGCTCATAAATGGCGGCGTCATCTACCCCGTCAAAAAGAGAAAGCCCGCGCAGGCTGCCAACCAGCCGTGTCCTCTCCTCCTCTTCATCCTTCCCGGATGATATGAATACCGAAATGTCCGGGCACTTCAGCTCGTCTACCACAAGCTTTCCGTCTTCGTCGTCCAAAAGCCCCTCCATAACCTGACGGAAGCATTCCGACAGGATGCGGATTTTGCGCTCCGGAAAGCTTCGGCAGTCATAGGAAAAATTGCATGTCAATGCGTCTTTTTCCTGCCGAAGATATACGCAGCAGCCGGTGGAAAGATTGTCAAAGCAATCCATGCCAAGGAATGTAATTCCCGGCAACGCAGGCGCATCCTTTGTCGCATCCATGAAGTTCTGGAAATTCAACAGGTGGTCAAATACCGCTTCTTCCGATCCAAGCCGCTGCCGGATCTCGTCCGGCGAGCAATGAGCCTTTTGCATAGACTCGATCATCTGCCTTTGGGTGCGTTCTACCACTTGGGAAAATGTCTCCCCCTGCGAAGCCGTAACGCGCACCGGGAAAGCGTTGACAAAGCTGCCGGTCATGGTGCTGTTGTTGGCTACCTCCGATGTCCGGCCTGAGGTGATCGTGCCAAAGACCGCGTCCTTTGTGCCATATAGCTTTTGCAGCATAATCCCCCATGCGCTTTGCATGATGTTGTTCATCGTCGCGCGGTAGCGCGTGGGAAGCGCAGCAACCTTTGCCCCGTCAAAGCGAAGCTCCAGATTGCGGATGGAAGGCTCCAGCGAGGACTGGATCCGCCCCGGCAGCCGGGTTGCGGTGCTGCCCTTAAGCAGCGACTCCCAGTAGTCCAGCTCGGCATCCTTGTCGATTCCCTGCACATAATTGGCGTAATCCTGATAGGAACCGGCGGACATGTCCGGCATGTCCGCTTTGCCGTCCATCACATAATCCATCAGCAGTTCCTTGTAAAACATCATTTCACTGGCGCCGTCATGGTTGATATGGGGCTGGGATACCACCAAAGCATAAGTATCCTCATCCGCCGTGGAAAAAACCGTGATGCGCAGCAGCGGATCCCGTTCGAGGTCGAAGCCCCTGCGTCGGTCTGCGGCGCGGAACTGTATGAGTTCCTCCTCCAGTTCGGACAGCGTTTTGTCGGAACGATCCACAAACCTAAGCTCCGGACGGCGGTTTTTCAAGACCACCTGATAGGGCTTTTCCTGTCCCCGGTAGGAAAACGCCGTGCGCAGATTGCTGCGCTTGAGGCTCATCTCATCCACCCTCTGGCGAAAGGTGGAGGGCTTCAGCTTCAGCGTGATTTTGATCAGCTCCTGGATGAAAAAAGCATTCGTCACCCGCTGCGCCTTGCCGAACATCCAGTTCTGGCCGGCAGATAATGGATAAATATCGTCAATCTCCGTTCCGAATTTGCTGATGATCGTATCCAGATCCGCTTGGGACAAATCATGCGCCGTAAAGCGCTCCGGTGCCAGCTCATGCCGAGCAGAAGCTTTCGCCGGAGAAGCCGCGGCGCTGGGAGAAACGGGAGCCGTGGTTTTTGGGGGGAGCTGCTTTGGAACGGTCCGGTTCCCTGCCGGCTGACCGCGAAACCCATAGCCCTGCGGCGGGTAGCTTCCCTGCGGCTGCATCGGCCAGCCCTGCAAAACCCTTGGCTGCATGGGCAGCGGCTGCATCGGCTGGCGCCCCGGATACGCCATGCCCGGCACGCCCATATGTCCTGCGCTCATGGGAAAATAATAAAATGGCTGTTGTCCAAAAGGATTCATAAACACCCTCCATTTCAGGTTCTATGGGGCTGCACTGCTACAGCCCCATAGCACGATAGCTTTCAACTTCATTCCGTCTTCATAGCGGCTACGATTCCCTTAAAAGTGGGATCCTTCATGATATCCTGCATATGGATCCGGTATCCTTCTTCACCGGCGCGCGTGACAATCTGCATCACCTTGAAGGAATCCAGTCCCTGTTCAAAAAGACCGGCCTGCTTGTCATAACCCTCAGGGAAAATACCGCTCAATACCACATCCAGCGCGTCCTCAGGAGACCTCGTAACCGCCCCAAGCTTCGGCTCATTGATCTTGATCAGGTTCGGGTTCTCAATCGGTTTATCCGTAGGAAAGGCCATATATGGCACAGATCCCCCTGCTGTTGGAGGCATCCCCATCTGTTGCTGCGGCATATAAGGCTGCTGGGGCATATAGCCTCCCTGTTGCGGCATGCACAGCTGCTGCGGCATATAGCCTCCCTGCTGCGGCATCATATATCCTCCCTGCTGCGGTGTGCAAAGCTGCTGGGGCATGTAGCCTCCTTGCGGTGGCATGTACCCTCCCTGCGGCGGCATCATATATCCTCCCCACTGCGGCATGTAAGGCTGCTGGGGCATGTAGCCTCCTTGCGGTGGCATGTACCCTCCCTGCGGCGGCATCA
>JAFUYB010000012.1 GCA_017470735.1 Lachnospiraceae bacterium
CCTTTCTGTATATTTCGCAAAATAACATAATAAGGGAAATCCTTCCGTTTGGGAAGAGGGGAGTTCTCCTCTTCCTTTTTCTATTTTGAATATACTATCTATATTCTTTTATTCCAGCCAATGAAAACTATACACTAACCACAAAATATGCTATACTAATCGCAGTCAGTATACAATCAGCCTATAAAGGAGCAGACGGATATGAAACTCATCTCATGGAATGTCAATGGCCTGCGCGCCTGTGTCAAAAAAGGTTTTCTCGATGCGTTCAAAGAGCTTGACGCGGATATATTCTGCATTCAGGAGAGCAAACTGCAGGAGGGTCAGATCGACCTTGATTTGGAAGGTTACGAACAGTATTGGAATTACGCCGAAAAAAAGGGCTATTCCGGCACAGCGGTCTTTACAAAGCATACGCCGCTGTCCGTACACAATGGGATCGGCATCCCCGAACACGACAACGAGGGACGGGTGATCACATTAGAATACGACAATTTCTACCTCGTCTGCTGCTACACGCCGAATTCCAAGCAGCAGCTTGAACGGCTAGATTACCGCATGGAATGGGAGGATGCGTTCCGGGAATATCTGCAGTCTCTCGATGCCCAAAAGCCGCTGATCCTCTGCGGGGATCTGAATGTCGCCCATGAGGAGATCGACCTGAAGAATCCCAAGACCAACCGCCACAATGCCGGATTCACCGATGAGGAGCGTGAGAAAATGTCCGTACTCCTTGATGCCGGCTTTACCGACACCTTCCGCCATTTCTATCCCGATACGGCAGGGATCTATTCCTGGTGGTCCTACCGCTTTAAGGCACGCGAGAAGAACGCGGGATGGCGGATCGATTATTTCATCACTTCCAGCCGGCTCGATGATAAACTGACCGGCGCGAAGATTCATACGGATATTTTCGGAAGCGATCACTGTCCGGTGGAGCTGACGGTGGATCTGTAAGATATCTTCTAGCGTTCCTTCGGCAGCTTAAACGAGCTCTTAAGCGACACGATCCGGTTGAACACCATATGCTCCGGCGTGGAATCCTTGCTGTCTACGACAAAGAAGCCGTTGCGGACAAACTGGAAGCTGTCGTAAGCCTTTGCCTTGGCAAGCTCCGGCTCGATATAGGCATGCTCGCAGACCTTCAGGGAATCCGGATTGACATTGATGCTGCCATCCTCATTGTAAACCCCTGCCTCTTCGTCCACGATATTCTCATACAGACGCACCTCGGCGGACACGCTCGTCGCCTGGTCGACCCAGTGGATCGTTCCCTTTACCTTGCGGCCGTCGGGCGCGTTTCCTCCGCGGCTTTCGGGATCATAATCAGCGTGAATGCGAATGACCCTGCCCTCCTCATCCGTCTCATACGACGTGCAGGTCACCAGATAAGCATTCATCAGGCGTACTTCATTGCCGACAAACATACGGAAATATTTGCGCGGCGGCTCGACCATAAAATCATTTTGCTCAATCCACAGATGCCTGGAAAATGTCACTGTCCGCTCGCCCAATGCTGGATTTTCCAAATTGTTGGCGACAGTCAGCTCCTCGCTCTTATCCTCGGGATAATTGTCGATCACCAGCTCGACCGGATCCAAAACCGCCATCACGCGCTTCCGCGAAATCTTTAAATCCTCGCGGATGCAGTATTCCAGCATTGCGTAATCGCTGGACGCGTTGCTCTTGGAAATACCGGACAGCTCGATAAACCGCTGGATCGATTCCGGCGTAAAACCCCTGCGCCTAAGTCCGGCGATCGACACCAGACGCGGATCATCCCATCCGTCCACAATGCCGTCCTCTACCAGTTTTTTAATGTAGCGCTTGCCCGTCACGACACCGGTCAGATACATCTTCGCGAACTCTATCTGACGGGGCGGATGCTCAAACAATCCGACCTCATTTACCACCCAATTGTACAGCGGGCGGTGGTCTTCAAATTCCAGCGTGCAGAGCGAATGCGAAATGCCTTCAAAAGCGTCCTCCAGCGGATGCGCGAAATCGTACATCGGGTAGATGCACCACTTATCCCCGGTATTGTGATGGGAAATGTGCGCGATACGGTAAAGGATCGGATCCCGCATATTGATATTCGGCGACGCCATATCGATCTTTGCGCGCAGCGTGTAAGCTCCGTCCTCGTATTTCCCCTCTTTCATCTCCTCAAAGAGGCGCAGGTTCTCTTCCACCGGACGCTCCCTGTCCGGATCATCCTTGCCCGGCTCGGTCAGCGTCCCGCGGTACTCGCGCATCTGCTCCGCCGAAAGCTCCGAAATATACGCTTTGCCTTTTTCGATCAGCCGGACAGCGGCATCGTACATCCTGTCAAAATAATCCGACGCGAAATACAGATGCTCGCCCCAGTCGGCACCGAGCCATTTGATGTCCTCCAAAATCGAATCGACGAACTCGGTCTTTTCCTTGGTCGGATTCGTATCATCGAACCGCATGTGGAAGGTACCGTTGTACTCTTTGGCAATCCCGTAATTCAACAAGATCGACTTCGCGTGTCCGATGTGCAGATAGCCATTCGGCTCCGGCGGAAACCTTGTACAGACCGCGTCGTAGTTTCCTTCTTTTAAATCCTTGTCAATTTCCAGCTCGATAAAATTCCTGCTTGTCGTTTCTTCTGCCATGATATTTCTTCCATTACACCTTTCATTTCCAATCTGAATGCGCCACTACTCCACATGCTTGTGCGTGAACAGATGGTCATTGCAGTATTCATAATTTCCATTGCATTTGGAGCAGAACCGGAAAGTCAGCTCCGGATTGGACACATCCGTCCGTCCGCAGACCGCGCATTTGTGCCGCGCGATATTGACCGTCCCGCCGCTTCCGGCAAAACCGCCGAACGGGCTGCCTCCCTGGCCTTGCCCGTCAGAATGCTTTCCAAACGGACTGCCCCCGGTCTGCCTGCCGGAAAAACCGCCAAAGGGATTGCCGCCCGGCTGTCCCGCTGACCTGCCCCGGCTTCCGGTCGCCTGCCGCCACTTGCGTTTCCGCGCCTGCTCATAAGGCGAAATGCTCTTGTAGTTGCGCGTCATCAGATAGAAGACGATAAAATTAAGCAATGACGCAACAATCGCGACCTTGCCCGCCGTGCCTGACATCACAAACTCATACGCGGCGATCAGTCCGTAAACCAGCGCCATCCATTTCATCTTGACCGGAATAATGAAATACAACAGCACCCTCATTTCAGGATAACTGACCGCAAATGCCAGGAAAATCGACAGATTGATGTATTCAGTCGAAAAATAGCCGCTCAGACTGACCGGAATACCTGTCACGATGTACTCATAGGCAAAGACAAGAAATGCCCCTATGATCGTAAAGATCATGCCGCCGAAAATGTACAGATTGAACCGGAATGTCCCCCAGGTATTCTCCAGCACGGTCCCGAGCTGCCAGTAGAACACCATCATAATGATCTCAAAAAAGACATTCTGGATCGGCGGAAACAGTACCCAGGTCACAAGACGCCACACCTGCCCCTGCAGGATCAGCCGCGGATCAAGTGTCAGATACAGGATATACGGCTGGCCAGTCATCATTGACGCGACATAGATCAGATACCCGATCACATACCCCCCGATGATGTAGTTCATCAGATGCGGGATCGCATAACGCCCCAGCCGGCGTTCCATTCGTTGAATCATAATCCTTCCTTTCCGAAAAAAGAGTTGCTATCTATTATATATTTTAGGCTTTCTTTTTGTCAATGAAAAAGGTATAATAGCCTCTAATTGGATTGTAGACAATTTATTTTAAGTTGAAAGGTTTTTTCCTATGAATAAAGACGCGAATCTCTATAAGCTGGGCATTGACATCGGTTCGACGACGGTAAAGGTTGCGCTGTTGGATGAAAACAACGACCTGAAATACTCCGATTACCGCCGCCACTATGCCAATATCCGTGAGACGCTTTTGGCGCTTGTGCAGGAAGCGATGGACGGCGCAGGCGATGTTACGGCAGCACCGATGATCACGGGTTCGGGCGGACTGACGCTTGCCAAGCACCTCGGCATCCCGTTTGTGCAGGAAGTCGTCGCGGTCTCCACGGCACTGACCCATTATGCGCCCCAGACCGATGTCGCTATTGAATTAGGCGGTGAGGACGCAAAGATCATCTATTTTGAAAACGGCAATATCGAACAGCGAATGAACGGAATCTGCGCCGGCGGCACGGGCTCATTCATCGACCAGATGGCGTCGCTGATCCAAACCGACGCGACAGGGCTTAATACTTACGCCAAAGACTACAAAGCGATCTACCCGATCGCCGCGCGCTGCGGTGTCTTTGCCAAGACCGACATCCAGCCGCTGATCAATGAAGGCGCCACGCGGGAAGACCTTTCCGCCTCTATTTTTCAGGCAGTTGTCAACCAGACGATCTCCGGTCTTGCCTGCGGCAAGCCGATCCGCGGCCATGTGGCATTCCTCGGCGGACCGCTGCACTTTTTGGACCAGCTGCGCGCTTCCTTCATCCGCACCTTAAAGCTTGACGATGAGCATACCATTATCCCCGAAAACTCACACCTTTTCGCGGCGATCGGCTCAGGGCTCAACTACAAAGAGGATGTGACCATGCCTCTTTCGGATATCGCGGACAAGCTGGGCGAAGACCTTGTGATGGAATTTGAGGTCGCGCGTATGGAACCGCTGTTTTCGAGCCAGACCGAATACGTTCTGTTCAAGGAACGCCACGAAGGACACAATGTAAAGACCGCCGATCTCGCATCCTACCGCGGCAAATGCTTTCTCGGCATCGATGCCGGTTCGACGACGACCAAGGTCGCGTTAGTTGCCGAAGACGGTTCTTTATTATACTCTTTTTACGACAACAACAACGGCAGTCCGCTTTTGACCGCGATCCGGGCAATGAAGGAGATCGACGGACTGCTGCCGGAGGGCGCTAAGATCGTCCACTCCTGTTCGACCGGCTATGGCGAATCGCTGCTGAAGTCTGCGTTCAACCTCGATGAAGGCGAGGTCGAAACCGTCGCCCACTACTATGCGGCTTCCTTTTTCAATCCCGATGTTGACTGCATTCTCGATATCGGCGGGCAGGATATGAAATGCATCAAGATCAAAAACCGTACAGTGGATTCGGTACAGCTCAATGAGGCGTGTTCGTCAGGCTGCGGATCGTTTATTGAGACCTTCGCGAAATCTTTAAATTATTCTGTCGTGGATTTTGCCAAAGAGGCGCTGTTTGCGGAGCATCCGATCGACCTCGGCACCCGCTGTACCGTGTTTATGAATTCCAAGGTCAAGCAGGCGCAAAAAGAAGGCGCGTCGGTCTCCGATATTTCTTCGGGGCTGGCTTATTCGGTGATCAAAAACGCCCTGTTTAAGGTCATCAAGCTCTCTGACGCGAGCGACCTCGGCAAGCATATCGTCGTGCAGGGCGGCACCTTTTACAATGACGCCGTGCTGCGGAGCTTTGAAAAAATTGCCGGCGTCGAGGCGATCCGTCCGGACATCGCCGGGATTATGGGCGCATTCGGCGCGGCATTGATCGCAAAGGAACGGTATGAGGAAAATCCGACGACTGATATGCTGCCGATGAAGGACATCCTCGCGCTGACCTTTACGACAAAGCTGACCCGCTGCAAAGGCTGTACGAACCACTGCCTGCTGACGGTCAACCGTTTTTCGGACAACCGCAGCTTCATCACCGGCAACCGCTGTGAAAAAGGGCTGGGCAAAGAAAAGAACAAGGACAATATTCCGAATCTTTACGAATATAAATACAACCGGCTGTTTGATTACGCTCCTCTCGCGCCCGAACAGGCAAAACGGGGAACGGTCGGCCTGCCGCGCGTATTGAATATGTATGAGAATTATCCGTTTTGGGCAACTTTCTTTAAGAAGCTGGGTTTTTCTGTCGTGTTGTCACCGCAGTCGACAAGGCGGATTTACGAGCTGGGCATCGAATCCATTCCCAGCGAATCCGAGTGCTATCCGGCAAAGCTCGCCCACGGCCATGTCCAATGGCTGATCAATGAAGGCGTGGATATGATCTTTTATCCGTGCATCCCTTATGAGCGGGACGAATTTCCGGATTCCAACAACCACTACAACTGCCCGATCGTGACCTCGTATGCGGAAAACATCAAGAACAACATCGACGCCATTTCCCAGGGAAAGGTGCGTTTCTTGAATCCGTTCATGGCATTTTCGACCGAAAAAATACTTGCCGACCAGCTTGTCAAAGTATTTGGCGCGGAATACCGGATCGAAGAAAAAGAAGTACGCCGTGCCGCCCATGCCGCATGGCGCGAACAGGATGCTTTCCGCCACGATATGGAACAAAAGGGCGAAGAAGTCCTCGCCTACCTGAAAGAAACCGGACGGCGGGGAATCGTACTCTGCGGCCGCCCTTATCATGTTGACCCTGAGATCAACCACGGCATTCCCGAGTTGATCACTTCCTACGGCATGGCGGTACTGACAGAGGATGCCATTTCCCATCTCGGGCAGGTCGAACGCCCGCTGATCGTCATGGACCAATGGATGTTCCACTCACGGATGTACGCCGCGGCAAATTACGCCAAAAAGACCGAAAATCTCGATGTCATCCAGCTCAATTCTTTCGGGTGTGGGCTCGATGCCGTCACTACCGACTGCGTGTCAGATATTCTGACGGGGTCGGGCAAGATTTACACCTGCCTCAAGATCGACGAGGTCAACAACCTCGGTGCTGCCCGTATCCGCATCCGTTCCCTGCTGGCGGCGATCCGCGTGCGCGCGCGCCTGAATGAAAAGAGGATCATCGTACCGGACAATTACAAGCGGACGGTCTTTACCAAGGAAATGAAGCAGGAATACACGATCCTCTGCCCTGAAATGTCGCCGATCCATTTTGAGCTGATCGCTCCGGCGTTCAATTCGGTCGGCTACCATTTAGTCGTACCGGAGATCCCGGCCAAGCAGTGTGTGGACATGGGACTGAAATATGTCAACAACGACGCCTGCTATCCGTCCCTGATCGTCGTCGGCCAGATGATGGCTGCCGTCAAATCCGGCGATTATGATATGAACCGCACGGCGATCCTGATGTCGCAGACCGGCGGCGGCTGCCGCGCCAGCAATTACATCGGCTTCATCCGCCGCGCGCTCGACAAGGCCGGCTACAAGAATATTCCGGTGATCTCGATCAACTTAAGCGGCTTTGAGAAGAACCCCGGATTTACTTTTTCACCGAAGCTGATCCAGCGCGGACTGTATGCTCTGATCTTCGGGGATATTTTCATGCGCTGCATCAACCGTGTGCGTCCTTATGAAAAGAAGAAGGGCTCGACCGACAAACTGCATGCCAAATGGAAACGCAGGGTCATCCGCTTTGTGACGCAGGAGCATTTTCTGTCACACGCGCACTACACGCGGATGTGCCGTGATATCATCCGCGATTTCGACCGTCTGCCGATCCGTGATGAGCGCAAGCCCCGCGTCGGCATCGTCGGTGAAATTCTCGTAAAATTTCTGCCCGCTGCCAACAACCATTTAGCGGAGCTTTTGGAATCCGAAGGGGCTGAGGCGGTCATTCCCGATCTGACCGACTTCCTGCTCTACTGCTTCTACAACACGAGCTTCCGCCAGCAGAATCTCGGCGCGAGCATGAAGTCGTGGCGGATTTCCAATTTCGGAATCCAGTTCTTTGAGTGGCTGCGCTCCGCACCGCGCAAAGCATTTGAAAAAAGCGAGCGCTTCTCGCCGCCGGCACATATTGAGGATTTGGCGAAAAAAGCAAAGGACATCGTCTCGATCGGCAACCAGACCGGAGAAGGCTGGTTCTTGACCGGAGAAATGCTAGAACTGATCGACGACGGCGCGGAGAATATCGTCTGCATCCAGCCGTTTGGCTGCCTGCCCAACCATGTCGTCGGCAAAGGCGTCATCAAGCAGCTGCGCTACCGCAATCCGAAAGCCAATATTGTCGCCATTGACTACGACCCCGGCGCCTCCGAGGTCAACCAGCTCAACCGCATCAAGCTGATGCTGTCGACTGCGCAGAAGAATCTGTGGAAAGGGGATGCGGCTTCGTGAGAATCCGATTACTTTTTGCTGGATAATCCCAATAAGTAATCCGCTGATACATTATAAAGGCGGCAGAGTGAAATGAGGTGACGAATCGGCATTTCATTTGCTCCTCGCTCATACCTCGCATACATCGTCTGAGATGTTCCAAGAATATGTGCGACATAATCCTGCGTGTAGTCCGCATCTTCACGCAGGTCGCGCATGATTCTCACATAATCCACTCTGTTCACCGCCTTTACTTCTTAAAAATCAATCATTTCTGCAACATTAAACACATTGCACAAAAATCACATCTATAAAGTATAGGCAGTAAATATTTTTACTATTGATTTTAGTAAATATGTTTACTAAAATTATTCCTGTCAAAAAAATTTTCTTAGGAGACATAAAAATTATGGTCTTTTCATCAACCGTATTTCTGTTTATATTTTTGCCTGCTGTTTTGATTCTGTATTACAATCCTTTGCTGAAATCACGGACATTTCGCAATGTGCTCCTGCTTCTCGCCAGCCTCGTTTTCTACGCGTGGGGCGAACCGGTTTTCGTATTCCTTATGCTCCTGTCCATTTCTGTCACCTGGGCAGCCGGGAAACGGCTTGCCGAAACGCATAGCAAGACAGTTCTCACCGCAGGCGTGGTCTGGCATGTTCTGATACTGTTCATTTTCAAATACCTGTCGTTTGCCGTAAACGAAATCGGTCTGCTCTTCCATGCCGAAGAGCCGCTGCTTTCCATTCCGTTGCCGATTGGTATTTCCTTTTTTACCTTTCAGATGCTCTCCTACCTGTTCGATGTCTGGAACGGAAAGGCGAAGGCACAATCAGCCATCCTGTGTGTCGGACTTTATGCTGCCCTGTTCCCCCAGCTGATTGCCGGACCGATTGTCCGCTACGGGGACATCGCACAGGAAATCACAGAGCGGCAGGAGTCATTTTCAGAGGTCATCCTGGGAATGAAGCGGTTCGTGTACGGCTTGGGGAAGAAAGTGCTGATAGCCAATTATGTCGCACAGGTCGCGGACAACGCCTTTGACTATCTGACGGATAAGTCCGTGGCAATGGCGTGGCTCGGTGCGGTCTGTTATACCCTGCAAATCTACTTCGACTTCTCCGGCTACTCCGATATGGCAATCGGCTTGGGACAGATGTTCGGATTCCATTTTCGGGAGAATTTCAACTATCCGTACATTTCCGCAAGCGTCACGGACTTCTGGCGGAGATGGCACATTTCGTTGAGCACTTGGTTCAAGGATCATGTCTACATCCCGCTTGGCGGCAACAGGGTGTCCACGCGACGGTGGGTCTGGAATTTCTTCGTTGTGTGGCTTCTGACCGGACTTTGGCACGGGGCGAACTGGGCATTTCTCGCTTGGGGAATGCTTTATTTCCTGATACTCGTCGTCGAAAAGCTGAGCGGACTGTTTCAGTGGCTGTCCGTGGCAAAGGGACGGACGCGGTTTGTCGGCTGGATTTACACGATGTTTGTCGTCAATCTCGCGTGGGTCGTATTTCGATCCAAAAGTCTGTCCGCTGCCGCTGCCTACATCGGCACTATGTTTGGAGTCGGCACGGACAGGTTCGCCGACGCATCGGTTGTGGCATACCTGGCCGGCACGAAGAGCATCCTTATCGTCGCCCTGTTTGCCGCGACGCCGGTTTATCGGATATGCATCGCGAAACTCCGGCAACGCGGATTCGGCTGGATGGAATCCCTGTGGCTGCTCGCCGTATTCCTGTGCAGCGTGCTTGCCGTTATCAGCTCCACCTACAACCCGTTCATCTATTTTAATTTCTAGTGAGAGGACAATTACTGTCCCGCGAATACGGAGCGTGCGTTACGGATAGCGCAGGCATTCCCGCAGGAGTTTGCCCTTTAGGATACTGAACTCCGATAGAGCAAGCCAAAAACTATCATTTTTGAAGGAGAATGATTTATGAAGCAAGAAGTATCCAAAACGGACAACATTTCGATGAGTTTCTGTATCGGCGTGCTATGTTTTCTGTTACTGACGATAACCGTTACCGTATTCACGCGTACCGTGCTCGTCAAAAAACTCGGCATGGAAAACGCGTTTACGGCGTTTGTCTTTGCGGATAAAGAATTTTTGGATAATGGCGAAGAAGCCGCTTCTGCTAACGCCAACACGATTAATTGGGCTATTTTATATCCTTTTTCTGAAAATTCTTCCTCGAACGGCGAAAAAAATGACGACACGCCACCCTTTTTATTATCCTTGCTTGACCGCTACGAAAGAACTGTCGAAAGCATAGAAAACAAACTTAACACATATAGCTCTAGCTTTTTAATCGGTTACCAAAAGCTAACAGAGTTTGCAAAAGCATACGATGAAGTCATTGGCTGGAATTTTGCTTCTTTCGGGGAGTACAACGGCATTGTCGAACTGCCGGACGATTATCTGACCTCTTACATGGAAGAATGCGATGAACGGGAACAGATTCAGTCCCTGTACAGTTTTAATGCCTTTCTGAACCGGATGGACATTCCGCTCGTCTATGTACAGGCACCGTACAAGATCAGCGCGTATGACGATGCCACCATCTCCGGCACGGCGGACTTTTCCAATCAAAATGCAGACAAGCTGCTTAACGGTCTCCGAAAGCAGGGAATTCTTACCTATGACATTCGAGAGACAATTCACGACGAGAAGCTTTCCAATCATTCACTGTTCTATCGGACTGACCACCATTGGCTGACGACGACGGGACTGTGGGCATCGCAGCAGGTTCTCTCCTTCCTCGATGAGAAACTGGATTTCCACGCGGACGTAAGACGGCTGGATGCAGACAAATTCCGGCAGGATTTATACCCCGACTGGTTCCTCGGCTCGCAAGGCAAGAAGGTCACGCTTGCCCGCACGGAGCCGGACGATTTCGTGCTTCTGTATCCGAAGTACGATACCAAGTTCCATTATGCCGTACCTGCTGAGGACATCGATGTGGTCGGGGATTATTCGATTGTTTATGACATGAGACAGATTGAAACGAAGAATCTGTATGGGTTAAATCCATATGGTGGATGCAATTATGGCGACCAGCCGCTGATACGGATTGAAAACAGGAAGGACTCGGACGACAGGAAAATCCTGATTATCCACGATTCTTTCTGCGACTGCGTCATTTCCTGCCTGGCTCTTTGTGAAAAGGAAGTGGATTCCCTGGACATCCGCCATTTTACCGGAAGCGTGGAAAGTTATATTTCGGAAAATGTCCCCGATGTCGTGATTGTCATGTACAACGCCGGTGGCGTCAGCGGTGAGATTGATTGGGATAGCCATACCGATATGTTTGATTTTCGGTAAATATTATTAACTATCCTCAAGATATATCATTCATATGAATTTGTGGAAAATGGATGTGGCAATCCAAGCTCTACCCGCAAAGCATTCTGCAGCACTTGTGAAAAATTGATGCCAGCAGCGACAGCGGAGTCATTCAGCCAGGACGGAATAGTGAGCGTCTTCTTAACGGACATATTCTTCAAAAGACGCCGGTATTTTGCTGTGTCGCACGCAATGAGCGTGGCAAAGTCATCACCTTCAAGCTCTAAGTCATTGATAGAAGAAGCTTGCGGGATGAGAGATTTCGTATCTTCCAATTCTACAAGCATAAGCGGCAGAACATCGCTTGCCATTTCCATTCCGTGAGCAAGATTATCCCCACAAGTGAAACACCCGTCAATGTCGGGAAAATCAATGGAAAATCCACCTTCGTCTTCGGGGTGAAATATTGCCGGATAAATGTATTTTGCCATTATTGAATCCTTTCGTGTTAAGAGTTATTTTAATCCTGCTTTTTCCCGAATGCTGCGTTCTGTCTTTTTCTTCAGTTCTTGTGAGTAGTGCCGAGGAATTTGGAATTTGGCACCAGTATCCGGATTAAACCAAATTTCATGATTTCCGCCCTCTCGTAAGAAATAACAATTTGTTTCTCTCCTGATTTTTCGCACGATTTCAGATACTTTCGGCATTGCACTCTCCGTATGCAGAATTGAAATAATTGTATTTTACACGTGCAAAATACGTGCGTCAAGAGTTTTCCTAATATAAAAGCTCTTGGATACATTTTTAACAAATGCCATAAAACATCAGAATAATCCTAAGCATTCTTCATCTTCTCCGCCACAAGCTCCACCCATGCAGGGGTAAAACCCGAGCGGAGCGCCACCGTCTGGGAGGCCAGGTGTGAAAATGCCGTGCCGTAATAGGGCAGCTTTCCTTTATCGAGAATCTTATTCTTAAGCAATGATACCAGCATCACCGCAATCCCCTGTCCCCTTCCTTCGGGAAGGACATTGATCCCGATCTGCCACAGCAGCGGGCTGTCGGCGCTTGCTCCCGCCATTCCCAGTATCCTGCCATCCTTTTTAGCCGCCACGCCGATCACATCCGGCGCGTTTTCATCAAAGGTATACGCCTTGTCAAACCGGCTGTCCCCGCGGAACTGCTCGATTTCTTCACCGTGATACCAGACAATATCGTATGCCCCGCCCGCGGCTTCTGTCCTTTCTTCCGCATTTCCAGACAGATTTCCAAGGCAACGCATCCTCTCAATATTTTCCTCGTCAGATGCCTCCATCGGGATAAAAAAAGGATGCATCTGGCGGATCTGATAACCGTATTCCCGCAGCTTATTCTCCAGCTCCCTCAGATGCTTTGCATCGACAAACCACTCCGCCGGCGCATCAGCATATCTGCCGCGGCACCAGGCGATCATTTCTTCCTGCCCTGCAAACAGCAGCTTACCATTGACCACGGCAAGCTTAAAAAAGCAGGGCTCCGTTTCCTCATACCGTCTCCTGCCTTCCCTCGGTTCGTACAGCAGGAAATGATGCATCCCATCCGCAACTTCTTCTTCCGCGCAGCAGTAATCCAACGCAAGCTGCCGGTAAAGTGTCTTTGTGTCCATCACGCATTCTCCGTATATCGACAACTAGGGTAGCCGCTGCAGCCCCAAAATCTTCCATACCTGCCGTTGCGCAGCTCTAAAATGCCGCCACAGCGCGGACAGGTCTTTGCCTGCTTCATCGCTCCGGCCAGTGCCTTGCCAAGCTCCTCATAGACCTGCATCGTCATCTGGCAATCCTTAAGCGCCCTGTGTGCCCCTGCCGTGGACAGATGATAATGCTCCGCCAGATCGGTCAGTCTGTGATGGGCAAGCTCCGGCAGGCAGAGCCTCGCCAGCGGCAGCGTGTCAACCAGATCGTTGTCCGGTATCTTTTTAAACACCTCCCGGCATTCCCGGTAGATGAATTTCATATCAAACGAAATGATATTGTGCCCGACCAGCGGAAGCTCTCCCACAAATTCCAAAAATCGCGGCAGCACATCATGCAGCACCGGTTCACCGGCTACCATTTCATCCGTAATCCCGTTGACCTGGCTTGCGCCGTAGGGAATCGGGCATTCCGGATTGACCAGTGATGAGAACTCCTCTGTCGCCTTTCCCCCGATCACCTTGATCGCGGCGATCTCCACGATCTTGTCACGCTTGCAGGATGTCCCGGTGGTCTCCAGATCATATACCACATAATCCGGCACATAACGCCGCAGGCTTTTTCCCTGTTGGTTTCCCAGCATAATATGTATCCTTTCCAAATCGCGTCCTGCCCACCCGCCGCAAGACGCTTTCATCAAAACTGCTTGTGCTTTATCAAGGCATGATCCAACACAATCACTCACTCATTATAGCGATTTTCTATAATGATTTCTACAAAAACGCTATTTCAATCTGACAATAATTTGCTATAATAAATTGGTTTATCCTTTAGACGCAAACTGGGAAAGGAATCCTTACATGCAATACCTGATTCTCATAATGATCATTGCCGGCGCCGCCCTTATGGTGACAAATATCGTCCGGTTCATCAAATTCATCCAAAGCACAAAGGACGTGCTTTCTTCGGGCGTAGCTCTTGACCGTGTATGGGAATACTCGTCACTCATTCTGTTGATCTTCTTTCTGATCGGTTATCTGCTTGTCGCAATTTTGGGGAATCCGGACCTCGTGACCGCCGGTATCCTGTTCGGCGGCAGTATCTTTGTTTCCATCGTACTGACTCTGATGTTCCGCCTGGTGCGCACCGTCAAAGACAACTGCCTGAATATTGCCGAGACGCTGATCAGTGTCGTCGATGCCCGCGATCCGAACTTAAACGGCCACAGCCGTTATGTCCGCAACCTTACGATGCTGCTTTACGACTATCTGCCGCAAAGCAGACGGTCAGCCATCAATCCGATCAGTCTCGAATTTGCCGCTCTGATGCACGATGTCGGCAAGCTCGGCATCCCTGAGCAGATCTTAAACAAGCCCGCCCCTCTTACCGATGAGGAATGGGCTATAATGAAAAACCATCCGAAGCTGGGCACGAAGATACTCTCTCCGCTCAACTCTTTCCACGAAATCCTGCCGTGGATCGAATATCACCACGAATATGTCAACGGGCAGGGCTATTACCATATCCCCAATGACGATATCCCCTATGCCGCCAAGGTCATCGCCATAGCGGATGTCTACTCCGCGATCACAATGCGCCGCTCCTACAAGGATCCCAGGACACATGAGGACGCGCTTGCTATTATGAAGGAAGAGGCAGGAACACATCTTGATGCGGAGCTGATCGATATTCTCTGCAGTATCCCGAAACAAAAGCTGCGCTCCTGCATCCCCGATACGGTTGAAGCGTAAACAGGAATTTGTCTATTAGCACTCATTTCGTTTGAGTGCTAATTTTTTATTGACTTTTGGAGTTCATAGGAGTAAAATGCTTATTGTTGCAAACAGACTTGCGCAGGTTTTCATCAATATAAATAAGGAGTGGTAATTATGGCACAGAAAAAAGGAAACCTTTCAATCACCAGCGAAAACATTTTCCCGGTCATCAAGAAGTGGCTCTATTCCGACCACGACATCTTTCTGCGGGAGCTGATCTCCAACGGCTGTGACGCGATCACAAAGCTTAAAAAGCTTGAGATGATGGGCGAATACGAACTGCCCGGGGATTACAAAGCAAAGATCACGGTAACGGTCAATCCTGAAGAAAAGACGCTGACCGTTTCTGACAACGGTCTCGGCATGACGGCTGATGAAGTTGATGAATACATCAACCAGATTGCTTTCTCCGGCGCGACAGACTTTTTGGAGAAATACAAGGACAAGGCAAACGAAGACCAGATCATCGGGCATTTCGGCCTGGGCTTCTACTCTGCATTTATGGTCGCGGATTATGTCCACATCGACACCCTCTCCTATCAGGATGGCGCGGCACCG
Source organism: Lachnospiraceae bacterium (assembly GCA_017470735.1). Taxonomy (GTDB): domain Bacteria; phylum Bacillota; class Clostridia; order Lachnospirales; family Lachnospiraceae; genus RGIG4930. The sequence continues at coordinate 15,339 of JAFUYB010000012.1, forward strand.
GTACATTGGGAGTGTGACGGCGGCACCGAATTTACGATGGATGACGGCACTCGCGATACGGTCGGCACGACCATTACACTGATGCTCAACGAGGACTGCCTCGAATTTGCCAACGAATACCGCATCCGTGAAGTATTAGAGAAATACTGCTCGTTCATGCCGATCGAGATCTACCTTGAAAAGGCAAACGCCGAGGAAGAATACGAGACGATCGACGCGGCGGACAAGCGTGATACGGATACCGTAATCGAGGAGATCCACGAAGAGGCAAAATACGAGGAAAAGGAAAACGAAGACGGTACCAAGGAGCAGGTCGAGATTTCGCCCGCCAAAGAAAAGCTCAAGATCGTCAAGCGTCCGGTTCCGGTCAACGACACCAATCCTCTGTGGATGAAGAGTCCGAGCGAATGTATGGATGAAGAATACAAGGAATTTTACCGCAAGGTCTTTTTGGACTTCAAGGAGCCGTTGTTCTGGATCCATTTGAACATGGATTATCCGTTCAATTTAAAGGGCATCCTCTACTTCCCGAAGATCAACACGGAGTACGATTCGATCGAAGGCACGATCAAGCTTTACAACAACCAGGTCTTCATCGCGGACAACATCAAGGAAGTCATTCCGGAGTTTTTGATGCTCTTAAAGGGCGTGATCGACTGCCCGGACCTGCCGCTGAATGTATCCCGCTCTGCCCTGCAGAACGACGGCTTTGTGACAAAGATTTCGGATTATATCACCAAGAAGGTCGCGGACAAGCTGTCCGGTATGTGCAAGACCGACAAGGAATCCTACGAGAAATACTGGGACGATATCAGCCCGTTCATCAAATACGGCTGCCTGCGTGACGACAAATTCTGCGACCGGATGAACGATTACATTCTGTTCAAAGACATTTATGACAAATACCAGACCTTGCCGGAGCTTCTGGTCAAGGAAGAGAAAAAGGATGAGGAAGAAAAGCCTGAAATCCTCGATGCGGACGGCAATCCGATCTCTTCAGATGATAAGCCTGAAATCCTTGACGCCGACGGCAACCCGATCTCTTCGGATGACAAGGCCGACAGTTCAGATGACGGCAAGGAGCCGAAGGACGAGCGCAAGATCGTCTACTATGTGACCGATGTAAATCAGCAGGGACAGTACATTTCGATGTTCAAGGACCAGGACATGAATGCCGTGATCCTCGACCACAACATCGACACGAGCTTTATTACCCAGCTGGAGCAGCGCAATGAGCAGTACCGCTTCTGCCGGATCGACGGCGATCTGACGGACAGCCTGGTAGATGAGGATGCTTCCGCCGAAGAAGAGACGAAATCCTTATCGGAAGTGTTCAAAAAGTTCTTATCCAATGACAAGCTGACTGTCAAGGCTGAAAAGCTCAAGGATGAGGCGATCTCGTCGATCCTGACCGTCAAAGAGGAATCGCGCCGGATGGCGGATATGATGAAGATGTACTCGATGAACGGCATGGGCGGCATGGACGCGAATCTGTTCCCGCAGGATGAGACGCTGATCCTGAACACCGCGCATCCACTGGTGCAGTACATTTTGGAGCATCCAGACAGCGACAAGCTTGAGGATCTCGTGCATCAGCTTTATGATTTGGCACGCATCCAGAACGCTCCGCTCTCACCGGACGACATGAAGATCTTTGTAAAGCGTACAAATGATATCATGCTGCTGATGACGGCGTAAGCAGTCGATTTCAGTTACAAAAGGATTATGAAAAACCCTTCCTGCCTCTGCAAATTGCACGGCCGGAAGGGTTTTTACAGCTCCGCGGATTATATTTTTACAAACGAAAAACCGAACCTCGCTCCTAACATGGAAAAAGGTTCGGCTTTTTTTTAGATAACGAATCCGCTTACAGCGATACCACGATCTTCGCCTTGACGCTCTCCGGCAGGTCAATCTCATCCTTGGAAATGCAGAGCACGAAGCGTACATTGAATTTCTCGGAAATGATGTCCAGCTTTTCGATCGCGCGGGAAAGCCCGTCCGTCGTATCTATAAAGGCAATGGTCAGAAAACTGTCAAGGGCAATTTCCTCAATGTCATTGTTCTGGGAAATAGCACCGCTCAAAAATCCTAAAAACTCGTCCGTCGATGAAATCGTATAATCCGCCATATTGATCAGCCGCACCTTGGATGTCAGCTCATACATATGCTTCTGGCTCTTGTCGATATAGATGATATCTCCATCGACCTTTTTGAAATCTTCATTGATCCGGTCAAGCAGATGCCTTGTCTTGCCCTTTCCTTTACCCCCAGCTATAATCTCGACCATATCTTTGCCCTCCTTCTAAAAGTAATAGGTGATAGTTACGATTATAATAGATTCTTCCACAAAAGACAATAACATTTGCCTCATTTTCAACTCATTTCCCCATCGCGAGAATCTGGCTCATCAGATGGTACAGGTTGGAACGGCAGTCCGCATGGAAAACAACGGACACAAGCTGTTCCTTTTTCTCATTTTCCGACAGCAGGACCAGACAGTAACCTGCCTGCCCCGTCGTGCCGGTCTTGCCGCCAACCACAGTGATCCCTCCCGGCATTTTGTAGTCACCGGTCAGATAACCGTTCGTCGTCGTCCAGGTAAGTTCTTTCGCAGCGCCACCCGCTCCTTTGAAACGGCTTGTGTACTCCGTCGCGGAAATCAGCTTCCGGAACGCTTTTTTCTCCAGCGCCGCCGAATAGATCAGGTACATATCATACGCCGTCGTGTAATGCTCCTCATCGTGCAGACCGTTCGGCGTCACAAAATGCGATTTGGTCGCGCCCAGCTTTTTGGCTTCTTCGTTCATCCGTTTGACAAAGGTTGCCTCGTCGCCGTCCATGCCTTCGGCAATGGCAATCGCCGCGTCATTGCCGCTGGCAAGCATCAGACCGTACAGCAGATCCCGCAGCGTCATCTGATCTCCGGGCGACAGCTTTGCCACAGAAGAATCATACGCCTGGTCGCAGGCGTGTTCGCTGACCGTATAGACTTCATCGAGGTTGCCGTATTTGATCGCCAGATACGCGGTCAGGATCTTGGTCGTGCTGGCAGGATACATCTTGTCGTAGACATTCTGCGCATACACTGTGTCACGGGTCGTATTGTTGAACACGGCTCCCGCCTCCGCCACTGACGAATCCACCTTTTTCGTACCGATATCCTTGTCCCCGGCAATACATAATTTTCCGGCAAATAACGGCACTTCCTCGACCGGCGCGGCCGCCGTGATCCGGTAATTGTAGCTCGACTCATAGATCCGGTATGCGTTCGGATCCGGCTGTTTTTTCCCGCAGCCGCTGACCAGTAATGCAAGCACCATGACAAGAACCAGTGCCTGTCTTTTTTTATTTGTACATCTCACGCCACTCAAAATCTCCCCGATCCAATGATAATATCAAAAGCTCTGCCGTCGCAAGATTGGTCGCCAGCGGAATATTGTGCGCATCACACAGCCGGACGACACTGTTGACATCCGGCTCATGGGATTTGGCAGTCACAGCGTCCCGAAGAAAGATCACAAGATCGATCTCATTGTGCTCGATCTTGGCGCCGAGCTGCTGCGTGCCTCCCAGATGTCCCGACAGATATTTGTGGATCGGCAGCCCTGTCGCCTCTTCGACAAGCCTTCCGGTCGTCCCTGTCGCAAAAACATTGTGCCTGCTTAAAATCCCCCGGTAAGCGATACAGAAATTCTGCATCAGCTTTTTCTTGGCATCGTGTGCCACCAGTCCAATGTTCATAGTCCCCCCTTTTTTTATGCTTTACAGATCCACAGTCCCCGATACAGAGCTCCCCAATGTCTGTCTCCCATAATTCTTCTTTGCCTGTAACCCCACATTCAGGACAAAGCCGATTCCCAGATACAGCGTCACCAGGGAAGTCAGTCCATAGCTGACGAATGGCAGCGGCAGACCGGTATTCGGCATCAGCCCGGTCACCACGCTGATATTGACAAAGCTCTGGAACCCCACCAGAGATGCCATCCCGACGCAAATCAGCTGTCCCGACAGATCCCGCGCCCGCTTTGCCATCTTTAAGCATTCCACCGTAATGACCAAAAGCAGCAGCACGATCACCACCGCGCCGATAAAACCCAATTCCTCTCCCGCTACCGCAAAGATAAAGTCCGTCTGCGGCTCGGAAATGTAATTGCCGTTTTTCACCGAATCGGCCGCGTCATTGTTCAGTCCTTTGCCGAACAGCTGCCCCGAACCGACCGCCATGATCGAATTGAGCTGCTGGTAGGCATCGGAAGGATAATCCTCCGGATGCAGCCAGGCCAGAATACGCCTGCCCTGGTAGGGATTTAAAATCTTCTGCCCGTCCCTGCTGATCAAAAACAGCAGGATCGTCACCGCAGGCACCGACAGTCCCAGTACCCATCCCACGATCTTGTAGGAAAGCCCCGCTGCAAACAGCATGGCCGAAATGATCAGAAAAGTCACGATCGTCGTCGACAGATCCGGCTCCTTTAGGATCAATACCAGCGGTATCCCTGCGAGAAGCGCCGTGATCGCCAGCCGTTTTTTGGTGTTTAAGTCTTCCTCATAGGTCATAAAGAATTTGGCAAAAAACAGCACCAACAGCACTTTAGCAAGCTCCGACGGCTGGAAACGGATAAATCCGAGGTCGATCCACCGCTTTGCGCCGAGCCGTCCCTCGTCACCGAAAAACAACGGCGACAGCAGCAATAAGATCGTCATCCCGTAATAGACATAGTGGAACTGCAGGATGAACTCAAAGTCGATCAGGGATACGACAACCATCACGACAAGTCCCAGCACCATTCCCAGAATCTGCCGGTTCTGGTATCCTTCGTTGGCACTGCCGATCACAAAAATCCCGACCATTGTCAACGCAAAGACAGCCCCGACCAGCATCAGATTGAAATTTTTTAATTTGTAATTCCGAAACATAGCTTATCGCCTCATTGGAACCGTCCCATTTTTTCAAATGGATGAACCGTGCCCTAACAGATATATGTCACCCGCTATTTGACCAGTTGCTTTACAATCCCGCCTGACAGCGGCTCCTTTAACAGCGTCCCTTCCCACAGCACGACCGCGTAGGGCTCAGCAGGATCTTTGCGCCCGAACAGCTTCTTTTTCCCGGCCGATACCTCACCGCCCTTTCCGGCGATCTGGATATCCGGCGTATCAAACGCGTTGGCCACGATGTATGCTTTGGTCTCACCTTTACAGCCCGCGTGAACACTGCCCCGCACCTCTCCGACGACGATGACATTGCCCTCTGCGCTGACCGTCCCGCCGCGCTTGACATCCCCAAGGATCAAAATACTGCCCTCGGAAGTCACTTCCTCATCCTTTTTTACCGTGCCCGGAATGATCTTGGCATTTTGGTAAAATTCGTCAAAATAAAACCGGTCCTTCCGCTGCGCCATCCGCGCGTCCTTCAGTTCGTCCTGCTCGTCGATCAGAATAATGTGGATCATCGAATTCAGTTCTATGGCTTCAACCAAAACGGTCAGCTCCTGCCCCGTCAGCTCCCTGCCTTCCACGCGCAGGATCAGATCCATCTTGCCAAAGAAATGCTTCGACTCCGCGAATTTGCCGCAAACCTCGCGGATCAGCGTCTCAAAATCCGGCTCCTTATCCAAAATCAGCGTCAATCCGTGCGGATTGCTCTTTATCGTACAAGCATCTATCATGGTCTTTCTGTCCTCTTAATTTATCATGCCTCTGATTTTCAAAGCAGCATGTTCTAACCTGTATTTAGTCTGTCACCGATCCATTCGTCGATACGCTCTGTACCGTATCGGACCTGGCAAACGCCTTCGACGCCTCATCATTAAAGTAAATCCCGAAAATATAGCGGGAAATGTCCGCCGCGTTATGCGAGGTGTAGCCATAAGCGATCCTGGTCGCAAGCGCGATCCGAGGGCTTTCATATGGCGCGTATCCGACGAAAAGCGCGTGGTTCGGGTGGTTGTTGATCTCTGCCGTACCGGTCTTTCCCGCGACCGCCACAGAAAAATTATTGAAGCTCGTCAGATCCTCCGCCACCATCCGCATTCCGGAATGGATCGCGTCCCACTGTCCGGTATTTAAGACCCCGACCGTCGTCTTGACCGTCGGTCCGTATTTTTCAAGCTCCTTTCCGTCGCCATCCTCGACATGGTCAAGCAGCGAAAGGTTATACACCGTTCCATTTGACGCAATCGCCGTCACATAGCGCGCCAGAGCAATCGTCGTGATATTGTTGTTGGACTGTCCGATCGCCGCCATGACCGGATATTCCGTCGCGATCTTTGATGTATTTTCCTCTATCTCCACGCCCGTCTTGGCATCGAGTCCCAGCAGACTGGCGTACTTCTGCAGGCGCTTGATCCCGCGCGCGTCGTTGTAACCGCTGCCGCCCGCCAGACGGAAGCCTACCTCATAAAAGAAATAGTTGCAGGAATGCTGTATCGCTCCGGCCACATTCAGCGAACCGTGCGCGGACGGGTAGATCCAGCACTTCGGGTGATTGGAAACCTTGTCAAATTCGCCGACATCGACGATCTGCGTCTCAGTCGTGATCACCCGCTCTGACAGACCCGCCACTGACGAGCACATCTTGAAGGTCGAACCGGGCGCCGTCCTCTGCTGCGTCGCGTTGTTGTACAGCGGGTTGGACAGATTCGTATTGAGCGAGCTGTAATACGACGAATCCTTGGCATTGGACAGCTTATTGCTGTCGTACCCCGGATAGGTCACGCACGCCAGCAGCTCCCCGGTGCGCGTATCGATAACCACGGACGACCCCGAACAGGGCTCTAAGGCAAGCTGTCCCGGCGTGATCGTCAGTGTTGAAATGCAGCTTCTCATAAAATCATAGGCGCCGCGCCTGCCCTCAGCCAGCGCGTTCCTGGTCTCATCGTCTTTTTCAAGCACGCCCTGGTCGTAAAGGATCGCGCAGAGCTGGTTCCCTGAAATCCGGTCCTCCAAAATCGCGTTTTTATAGATCAGCCGCTCGAAGCCATTGTCTTCTTTGTAGTGGCCGACAATATAATTGACCAGATTGTCATATAACTCTTCCGTGTCCACATACTGCGACTGCTCGGTGAACACCGTGATATCCGTCCAGTCCTTTTCGATGCAGTAAGTCAGGTACTCATTGGCGCTCGCCGACTCCGAAGTCCACTTCTGCTGCATCTCGTCATCCGGATCGATCGCGTCACGGAAAATGACATTGTTGTCCTTAAGGTCACGGACGATATAGGTCACATACTCCTGGTACTCTTCAGGCAGATCACTGTAAACGGCCGGCTGATCCGACAAAAGCTGTGCCTTCAGACCGGCAATGACCTCTTCCCGCTTCTGCTCAAAGACACTGTTGACGCTGCGCTCTAAATCCGACGCGTCAGGCTCATTGAAATGCCGGATATCGATGACTCCGTTTCCGATCAGCGCATAATACACATCGTAGATCGGAATCGTGATCTCTGACGCCTTTGCCGCTTTCGTCTTTGTCTTGGTATTGACGATCTTCTGCAGCAGGATGCCCGCAATCTCTTTTTCCAAAAGCCTGTAGGTGTTCTTTTGGAGCTTTGCGTCAATCGACAGATAGACATCCCCTCCGGAAACCGGATCGGTGCGGTCCGTCGTTTCGATCAGATTGCCCACGCTGTCCACATAGACCGTCTGCTGTCCTTTGGTTCCGCGCAGGTATTGGTTCATATACTGCTCAATGCCCGCCTTGCCGACCGAATCGGTCAGCGTATAGGTGTCATCATCCTTGGACAGCTCATTGTACTCGTCCGTCGAAATCGTACCCGTGTAGCCAATAATGCTTGAAAATGCCTCACTGCTCTTGTACTTGCGGATCGATTTTTCTTCAATGTCAACGCCGACTAATTCGTTTTGGTTCTCCTTGATATACGCTACCGTCTTGTCGCTGACATTCGACGCGATCGTCGTCCCGATGTATTTCTGATAATAATTCTTGTTCATATTGTAACGGATCACGGCAATCTGATAGCGGATCTCCTTGGGATAATCCTTGGGGATCTCAAACCGCCGGTCCGTCAGATACGACATGATATCGTCCGCCGATGCTTTTGCCTCGTTCAGATCCAGCCTCGTATTGTACTCAAGCTGGCTGATCTTGGCATGTCCGAAAATATCCGCGCGGAAACGCTGCAGCGCCGTGCCCGTATCCGCAAACTGGTATTTCCCGGAAGAATCGATGTAAATACCGAAGTCGTTGTCAATCTCGTCCCCGTTTTTCTTCAGATGGGTCAGCACCTCGTAAAGCACCTTGGCGAGAACCTCATTTTTGCTCTCATCGCCGTCGTAGGTGCCGCTGTCTTCAATCGTCACGGCAAAAGCGAGCTTGTTGTACGCCAAAAGCTTGCCGTTCCGGTCATAGATACTGCCGCGGGTTGCCTCGATGTTCTCCGTCTTTTCGACAAGGAGATCGTAATTGCTCTGATAATCCTCCCCACGAACGATCTGCAGGATAAACAGCCGCAAGACCAATACGCCGGAAAACACGATCATCACAGCCATCAGCGCCGTCACACGCGAACCCAATATCGTTTTTCTGAGCCATTCTCCGAAATCAGTCAAGCCCTATGCTTCCTCCCAGTGTCCCTGCCGGCCGCTCCACAGCAAATACCCATAGGAGATGCTTGTGCCGCGCCGATTGAAAGTTACTCTAATTTGATCTGTTCCCGCCCTGATCGATCCACCTGCAGATCTGATGGAGAGGGAAATAGAAAAACAATGCTACCACCGTCGTATAGACCGCCTCCGGTATCATCACATTCATCACATAAAAACCCGTGTCGTTGCGCCCCCGCAGCAGAAACATCGTTGCGTATATGATCATGCCAAATACAAAATCACTGCCTCCGACCAAAAACAGGGGCAGCTTGATATCGTCACCGTAAAACACCATCGAAAGCAATCCGTTCATCAGCCCCATATAGGTGTAGATCAGCGCATACATCCCAAAATAAGAACCGCCGTACACATCGAGCATCAGCCCCCCGAGAAATCCGGCTGCCATGCCGTACTTCGGTCCGAGAAAAAAGCCGAACATCGATGTCACGATCAGTATCAGATTGGGCGTGATCCCTGCCAGCGCGAACCGCGCAAACAGACCGGTCTGCAGCAGAAATACCACATACAGCGGTCCGAGCATACCGACGACGGATTTGACGATCGTATTTTGTGTCAGCGTCTTCATCTAATCACTCGTCTCCTTTGTCTCAAGGATCACCAGTACATCCCGCAGGTGCTTGAAATCCACCACCGGCGTCATCGTACCCGATTTGGTCAGTCCGCTCGAATCGATCTCCAGTTCATTGACATAGCCGATCAAAAGCCCGGGCAGGTATTTGTCGCTGATATTTGACGTCACGACCGCATCGCCCGACTTGACTTTGTCCTCTTTGTCCTCAAGCGCCGACAGCGCGATCATGCTCGATTCAGTCATCATTTTCAGATTGCCCGAAACGATGCAGTTGTCATCGGTATCCAATATCATCGCGCTGATATTGTTGGTGTCATCGATCACAGCCCGCACCGTCGAATAATGCTGTCCCGCCTGCGTCACGATGCCCACAAGCCCGCTTCCCGCAAGGACATTCATATCCTTTTTGATGCCGTCACTTGTGCCTTTATCGATCGTAAAGGTCGAAAACCAGTTGCTCATCCCTCTCGCGATCACATGGGCGCCCGTCATCTTGTATTCCTTGTATGTGGAATCGAGATCGTACAAGGTCAAAAGCTCATCCAGCTCTGTCTGCTGCAGCTGGATATCGGTCAGCCTGGTCGTCAGCTCATCCACCTGCGCGCGGAGCTGTTCATTTTCCTCCAAAAGCTCGCTTCTCGTCTTGGCCTCTTCATTGCTCGAAGAAATCGAATTGCCGACATAATCCATGCCCCGCTGCATCGGCACAAAGACATAATTCGCCACCGTCATCAGCGGACCGCCGGTGAATCCCGTCGCGTAATTGATAAAAAGCAACACGATACAGACGATCGTCAGAAAAATCAGTATGAAATTGCCCGGTATGGACGATCTGCTGTTTCGTCTGTTCATTTAACTGAAAATCCTCGACTTCATGCTGTATCCGAAACGCGAAAATTTGTCATCGGTCAGAATGCGGTTGAGACCCCGTACCACTGCCTCGTCCCCGTCCTCTGCCACATTGACCTTGATATTCGTCAGGCTGGAAAAATAATCCGCAAGATCAACAATCCTGCTGCTCCCGCCCGACAGATAGATGCCCGAACGCACAATATCCTTTGCCAGCTCCGGCGGCACCTTTTCCAGAATCATCTTGATCGACTGGGCGATACTGTCCAGGTCGTCACGGATGCCTTCGTATATGACATCCCCGGACACCTCCATCTCGATCGGCAGACCGCTGACCACATCGCGGCCGACCACGGTGCGTGCCTCTTTGACGCTGTTGGTTGCCGAACCGATGCTCTCTTTTAAAGATTTTGCTGTCTTCTGTCCGATCACCAGATTGAACCGCCGCTTCATATAGGTCACGATCGACTCGTCCAAACGGTTGCCGCCGAATGACAGCAGCTCGGACAAGACCAGTCCTCCCAGCGAGATCACGGAAATCTCCGTCGTATCCGCGCCGATATCCACGACCATCACGCCGGTCGGCTCGGTCACGTCCAGTCCCATGCCCAGCGCGTCGGCAAGCGGCTTCTCACAGAGCGAGATCGAATGCGCCTTGATCTTGGTCTTGGCAAACATATCGTAAAACGCCTTTTTTTCCACCTCGGTAATATCCGTCGGCACGGCGATCACGATATCCGCCCCCTTCAGGCGCGCCCCGGTCTTGTGCTCCAAGACCTCCAGAAGCATCGTCTGCATATTGTCAAACTCGGCGATCACGCCGCCGTGAATCGGAAACGATACCTCAATGGACTCCGGTGCCTTTTCAAACATCGCATACGCCTCATCGCCGTAAGCGTACATCTGATCCTTGTCCACGATTGCAATGGTATTCTTTTCATTGGTAATCTCGCCGCTTGCGCGGTCTATGATCTTGAGATTGCCCGTCCCCATATCGATTCCATAACCACCTGCCATTGAAGTCCTCCTACTCTAACAGCCTCTGCTCCCGATAGCTGTAATATACATTGTCCCCGATGATAATATGATCCAAAAGCGGTATCTCTAACAGCTTTCCGCAAGCGGCGATCCGTTTGGTCGCGCTGTTGTCCTCCTCGCTCGGCTCCGGCGAACCGCTCGGATGGTTGTGCAGTATCACGACAAAGCACGCCAGCTTTCGCACCGCGTAGGAAAAAATCTCCCGTGGGGAAAACACCGCATAGGTATGCGTCCCCTTTGATACCAGCGCATCCTCCATAAAATGCCCCTGCGTATCAAACAGCGCCACAAACAAAAGCTCCTGCGGCTCGTGACGCATCCGCTCCATGTAATAATTGGCGATCGTCCGCGGCGTATCCAGCACGATCTGCTGCTTTCTGTCCGCTAAAGTCAGCCGCTTCGCAAGCTCCGCCACGGCCTTCAGCTGCAAAGCCTTGACCTTGCCGATCCCGTCAAGCTTCATCATCTCTGCCACGCCAAGCGAATGCAGATTCAATAGCTGCCCGCCCCCGACAGATAACAGCTCCGAAGCGAGCTGGAGCGCTGTCTTGTCCTTTGTGCCGCTGCGGATCACTAGGGCGACTAATTCCGAATCGCTCAGGCTCTCCATCCCCAGCGCCCCGGACGCCTTTTTGTCCGGATCCATACAGCCGTCCCACGCCTTTTCCCGCTGCCGCTGCCCATTTTCTTTTGTCTTCATCCGCATATCCTTCCTATTCCCGCAGGCAGATCTTTGGATGAAATAAATGGCAAATCTGTATTATTTTAGCATAACTGCATATCCTAAACAAGAGACGCATCGTAAAGTTTTTGCAAGCCCGACAGTATCCCGTACTTGACATGCGGATAGGTCAGGCCGCCCTGGAAATAGGCCGCATACGGCTTTCGCAAGGGACCGTCCGCCGACAGCTCGATCGATGCTCCCGAAACAAAGGCTCCTGCCGCCATAATGACCGGATCGTCATATCCCGGCATATCCCACGGCACCGGTTTTAAAAAGCTGTCCACCGGAGCCGCCGCCTGAATCCCCTCACAGAATGCGCAAAGCCCTTCCGGCGTGCCGAATTCGATTGCCTGGATGATGTCATGGCGTATTTCATCCGCCGCCGGACGCACGGTAAACCCAAGCTGTCCAAATACATCCGCCGCAAACACCGCTCCCTTGACTGCCGCGGCCACGACAGTCGGCGCGAGGAAAAATCCCTGATAGAAATCCCTCAATACAGAAAGCGACGCGCCGACCTCTTTTCCGAGCCCCGGCGAAGTCAGCCGTACAGCCGCATTTTCCACGCATTCCTTTGTTCCGACGATGTAACCGCCGATCGGGGCAAGTCCTCCGCCGGGGTTCTTGATCAAAGAACCGACGATCATATCCGCCCCTGCAGACAGCGGCTCTTCCTCCTCGACAAACTCGCCGTAACAGTTGTCCACCATGCATATTATGTCAGGATTTATTTTCTTAACAAAAGCGATCAGTTCTCCGATCTGCGCCACTGAAAGCGTCGGACGGGATGCGTAGCCCCGTGACCGCTGGATGGTGACAAGCCTTGTATTCTTATTGATCTTTTGGCGGATCCCCTCATAGTCAAAGCTTCCGTCCGCCAGCAGTTCTGCCTCATCATAGGTCACGCCGTATTCGGCAAGCGATCCCCGCGACGGACGGATCCCGATCACCTCTTCGAGCGTATCATAGGGTCTGCCGACCGGTGAAAGGATTTCATCCCCCGGACGCGTATTTGCCGAAAGCGCCAGAGCCAGCGCGTGGGTGCCGCAGGTGATCTGCGGACGCACCAGCGCCGCTTCCCCGCCGAATGCAGACGCGTAGACCTTTTCCAGCGTATCCCGTCCGTCATCGTTGTAGCCATAACCGGTCGTGCCCGAAAAACACTCTGCCGATACCTTATGCTTCTGGAATGCCGCTAAGACCTTAAGCTGATTGTTCTCCGCGATCGCATCGATCCGCGCGAACTGCTCTGCCAGGCGTTCTTCGCTTTCGGCTCCCAGGCGCCTCACTTTTTCTGAGATTCCCAGTTTCTGATACCAGTCCATGTATTACTTTTCTCCTCTAATACCGTAGGTTATGATCTGCCTTACCTGTCTGTTCCCCAGCCTGTCCGCTCTGCAATCATTTCCCGCAAAAAAGCCAAAATGTCCTGCTCATCGTAGGAAAAAGCCGCCTTATCCACCCAGATGACTTCGCGTTCCCGCTTAAACCAGGTCAGCTGCCGCTTGGCAAAATGGCGGGTGTCCCGTTTGATCAGACGGACCGCCTCCTTTAAGTCGGTCCGCCCGTCCAGACAGTCATAGATTTCCTTATAGCCAAGCCCCTGCATCGCTGTCATATCTCTCGTGACACCCTGCGAGCGCAGCCGTTCCACCTCGTCAACCAGACCGGCCTCAAGCATCAGATCGACCCGTTTTTCAATCGCTTCATATATCCTGTCACGGTCATCGGTCAAAACAAAATAACAGAAATCATACGGTGATGATTTCTCCCGCATCTTACGGTTGTGCTCCGATATCCGCTCCCCGGTCAGATGATGGTATTCTAAAGCGCGGATCAGCCTCTTTTTGTTGTGCGGATGGATCTCCTTTGCCGCCTGCAGATCTGCCGCAAGCAGCATTTCATACAGCGCCCCGCCGTCCGTTTCCGCCAGTTTCTCCAAATCCTTCCGGTACGCCGGATCGTTGTCTTCTTCGGTAAAATCAATATCGTACAGCAGCGCCTGGATGTAAAAGCCCGTCCCGCCCACGACGATCGGCAAATGTCCTCTTTCGTAGATGTCAGACACCGCTTTTTTTGCCAGCTGGCGGAAACGGTAAACATCAAACCGCTCGGTCGGACGCAGCACATCGATCAGATGGTGACGGACGCCGTCCATTTCTTCTTTTGTGATCTTCGCCGAACCAATATCCATTCCGGTATAGACCTGCATCGAATCGGCAGAGACAATTTCCCCGGAAAGGCTTTTTGCCAGCGCGATCGACAGCGCCGTCTTTCCGACGGCGGTCGGACCGGTCAGGATCACAAGCGGACGCCCGTTCATCAGACAATCCTCTTGAACCGCTTGTCCAGCTCATAACGGCTCATCGAAATGATCGTCGGCCGTCCATGCGGACAGTGGTATGGATTTTCCAGTGTCAAAAGTTCGTTGATCAATGATTCCACTTCCTGAAACGACAAGTGGTCATTGGCTTTGACCGCCGCTTTGCAGGACATCGACGCGATCCGCTCTTTAATCAGTTCATCGGTGTCCATCCGCTTCTTTTCCGCCAGTGTCGCGATCACATCAGAAAACAGTTCCTTGGCATCGATGTTGTAAAGATTGCCCGGTATCGCGTCGATCGCGTATTCCTTGCCTCCAAAATGGGAGACCGAAAAACCAAGCTCCAAAAGCAGCTTGTCATACCGTCTCAGCGCCTCCTCCTCGACAAGCGACAAGGTGACGATCTGTGGAGGCGACATCATCTGGCTTGTCATCTCCTTATTTGCAAGCCGCTCCATAAACCGCTCGTAGAGCACCTTTTCGTGCGCCGCGTGCTGATCGATGATGTACATCGCATTGTCGTATTCCACGATCCAGAAGGTATCAAAGACCTGTCCGATGATGCGGTGTCTCTTTTTCGCTTCTTCGGAGAGAAACGAAAGCTGTTGGAGCTGCGGTTCTTCCGCCACCCGTTCCGGCGCAGAAGCAGATCTGTCACCCGTAAAATCTGCCTGTGACAATCCCTCTTCCGCCACCCGTTCCGGCGCAGCCTGCCTCTGCTTTGCAAAAAAATCCTCATACTGCGGCGTATACGGCGAATCCTCCTGCACCGCCTGCGCGATCTGCCGTTTCATCTCCATCAGCCGGTTTGTCTCAAACGGCTCCGCCCCGCCGGATACCACAGGCGTCCGCGGCGCCGGCTTTTCCACCGGCGTGTCAGCAATGTCTTCCCGGTTGCCAAGTACCTCATGGACAGCTTTGCAGACCTCGTCATAGACCCGCCGCTCGTCAAAAAAACGCACATCCTGCTTGGTCGGATGGACATTGACATCGCAGGTCTCATCGGCGAAGCTTAAGAACAGCACGCAAAACGGGTACGCGTGCTGCATCAAAAAGCCCTCGTAGCCTTCTTCGACCGCTTTTTGCAGTATCCTGCTTTTCACAAACCGTCCGCCGACAAAAAATGACTCAAAGGCGCGGTTGCCACGGTGTACCGCAGGCGTGCCGATAAAGCCCTTCATCGAAAAGATCTCATTGGAAAGCTCTACGGGCAGAAGCTCCTTTGCGATCTGCCTGCCGTAGACCTCAAAAATCGTATCAGAAAGCCGTCCGTTGCCCGCGGTCACCAGCTTTTCCGTCCCTCCGGACAGATAGCGGAACGATACGGACGGGTTGGACAAAGCAAGCCGCTCGACGATCTCCGTAATATAATTTCCTTCGGTCGTCGGTGATTTTAAAAATTTCCGCCTCGCAGGCGTGTTGTAAAAAACCTGACGGACAAAGATGCTCGTCCCTTCGGGTGCCCCGATCACATCGAGACTTACTTCTTTGGCTCCCTCGATCACATAATGGGCCGCCGTGATGTCCTCTCCCCTCTTGGTGATCATCTCCACTTTGGCGACTGCCGCGATCGAAGACAGCGCTTCGCCCCGGAATCCCAATGAGCTGATGTGGGACAGATCATCGGCTGATTCGATCTTGCTCGTCGCATGGCGCAGAAAAGCGCGCGGCACATCCTCCTTGGCAATGCCCACGCCGTTGTCGGTCACCCGGATCAGCGAAGTCCCGCCGTCCCGTATTTCGACCGTAATCGCGGATGCCCCCGCGTCGATCGCGTTTTCAACCAGCTCTTTGACGATGGAAGCCGGTCTCTCAACGACCTCTCCTGCCGCAATCTTGTCTATCGTATCCTGTGAAAGCTCGTGTATGATCGTTTTGTCTGCCATATTTTCACCAGTCCTTTGCCCGCTTTTGCAGCTCAAACAGCTCGGCCAGCGCTTCCATCGGTGTCATTGCATTCGGATCGATCGCCAGCAGCTCGCTGTAGATCGCGTCCTTCGCCTTCTGCCGTTCATCCACCGGGCGCACGCGGTCAAACAAAGATAATTGCGTATTTTCTTCCTTTGCCTCGCCCGAGGCCGCTTCCTTGATCGCTCCCGCGACATCGTGCTCCAGCAGCTCCTCGACGATCTCGCCCGCCCGCTCTGTCACCACATCCGGCACGCCGGCAAGCTTTGCTACCTGGATGCCGTAGCTCTTGTCCGCGCCGCCCGGAATGATTTTCCGTAAGAATACAATCCCGTCTCCCTGCTCCTTTACGGCAATGCAGAAATTCCTGACGCCGTCCAGCTTGCCCTCCAATTCGGTCAGCTCGTGGTAGTGCGTCGCAAACAGCGTCTTTGCCCCGAGGATCGCGGGGTCGCTGATGTGCTCAACGACTGCCCAGGCGATCGCCAGTCCGTCAAAGGTGCTCGTCCCCCGCCCGATTTCGTCTAAGATCAGCAGGGAATGCCTGGTCGCGTGTGTCAGGATGTTCGCGACCTCATTCATCTCAACCATAAAAGTACTCTGTCCCGAAGCGAGGTCATCCGATGCCCCGACTCGCGTGAAGATACGGTCTACGACACCGACCATTGCCGATTTTGCGGGAACGAAGCTGCCGATCTGGGCGAGCAGCACGATCAACGCGGTCTGGCGCATATAAGTGGATTTGCCTGCCATATTCGGTCCTGTAATGATCGAAATCCGGGTATTTTCCTCATCGAGATAGGTATCGTTTGCGATAAACTGCCCCGCCGGGATCATCTGCTCGATGACCGGATGCCTGCCGTCCTTGATGTCGATCCCGTCTTCCTCCACGACCTCAGGACGCACATAGCGGTTGCGCTCTGCTACCGTCGCCAACGACTGCAGTACATCAAGCTTTGCCAGAAGCTTCGCCTGCGTCTGTATCCGCGGGATCTGCTCCACGATCGAAGCCAGAATATTCTCATAAATGTCGTACTCAAGGCGCACCAGCTTTTCCTGCGCGCCAAGGATCGTATTCTCCAGTTCTTTCAGTTCAGGCGTAAAATACCGCTCCGCATTCGTCATTGTCTGCTTGCGGACATAATAATCCGGCACAAGATCCTTGTTGGAATTCGTCACCTCAAGGAAATACCCGAAGACCTTATTGAATTTGATCTTTAAGTTTTTGATGCCGGTCTTTTCCCGCTCCTTTGTCTCAAGCTCCGCCAGCCACGCCTTTCCGTCTGTCTGCGCCCGGCGGAGATGGTCGATCTCCTCCAAAAAGCCTTCCTTGACGATGCCGCCGTCGTGAACCGAAACCGGTGGTTCTTCCATTATTGATTCATCAATCAACTGAAAGATATCTTCCAATGGATCGACTGACGCGTACATTTCAGAGAGCAGCCCGCTCTTTGCCGCTGCCAAAGCCTGCTGCACGCTGCCGAGCACCTCGATCGACTGTTTGAACGCCAGCAGATCCCGCGGATTGGCGGTCTGATAGGAAATACGGGTCAACAGCCTCTCCAGATCGTAAACCCTGTCCAGATGCTCCCGCAGATCCTCCCGCAGCAGCTTTTCGTCAAACAATTCCTCAACAGCATCCGCTCTTTCCCGTATCTTTGCCACATCCACCAGCGGCTGTTCAATGTAACTGCGCAACAGCCTGGCTCCCATTGCCGTCTTGGTCTTGTCCAAAATGCCGAACAGCGAACCCCTTTTTTCCTTGTCCCGCATCGTCTCGGAAAGCTCCAGATTCCGCCGGGTCGCCGCGTCAAGGAGCATAAACGACGCGTCAGTGTAAACGGTCACCTGCCGGATATGCGTCAGCTGACTGTGCTGCGTCTCGTGCAGATAGTCAAGCACCGCACCGACCGCAAGCGCCGCCACCGGCAGATCCTTTAGTCCGACAGCGGAAATGTCCGCCACATGAAACTGCTCTAAAATGCTCTTTCGGATATTCTCCCGTTCAAGGTCTGCCGCGTCCAACACCGTCGTCGGCACGCTTTCCCTCCCGATAAGCTCAGCAAAGCCGGCCATCCGCATCTGAAAGCTGTCATTGACGATCATTTCGGTCGGCTCAAATTTCCTGCACTCGTCCATCACCTTTTCGGGCGTGTCCACTTCGGTCGCGTAGAAATCGCCGGTCGTAACATCCGCAAAGGCAAGCCCGAAGCCGTCTCCGTCACAGATTGCCGCGCACAGATAATTATTTTTGTCCTCAGACAGCGCGCTCGTATCAATATTGGTACCGGGCGTTACGACACGGACGACCTGCCGTTCCACCATCCCCTTTGACGCTTTCGGATCACCGATCTGTTCACAGATTGCCACCTTGTAGCCCGCCTTGACCAGACGGCTCAGATAGGACTCAACCGCGTGGTACGGAATCCCGCACATCGGAGCGCGTTCCTTCAAACCACAGTTTTTGCCGGTCAGCACCAGATCCAGCTCCTTTGAGACGATCTTGGCATCTTCAAAAAACATCTCATAAAAATCACCGAGACGATAAAAAAGAATACAGCCTTTGTATTCTTCCTTTGTCGCCAGATAATGTTTCATCATCGGTGAATATTCTTCACGCATTTTCTTACCTCTGTATCTATCGCAGGCGTAATCATTCAGCCATCGGAAACCGTTCTTTGCACCTGTCGCGTAAATGCTCCATGCCGACTGAACCGTTAGCCGTAAGACTGTAAGACCGCCTCGGCGACCTTCAGCCCGTCCATCGCCGCCGATGTGATCCCTCCGGCGTAGCCCGCGCCCTCACCGCAGGGGTACAGCCCGGCAACATTCCCCTCAAACCGTTCATCCCGCGGAATGCGGACAGGAGAAGAAGTACGGCTCTCCACGCCGGAAAGGATCATCTCCTCGTCCCAGAATCCATGCATCCGCGCATCCATCGCCCGGACGCCTTCAATAAAACCGTTCTCCCACTCTGCCGAAAACAGCCCTCTTAAATTGGCAAACGCGGCCTGCCCCTTTGTCCTGGTGGTAAACCGCCCAAAACCGCTGCTTGCCCGGTCCGCAAGATAATCGCCGAAAAGCTGCTGCGGAATCCGTCCGCCGCCCAGCTGAAATATCCTCTCTTCAAGCTTTCTCTGAAAATGCATCCCCGAAAGCGGTTCGGACAGATCAAAGCTTTCCGCCCCGACAGGCAAAACAAGCGCGCTGTTGGCATTGCCGCTGTCCCGCCTTTTAAGGCTCATCCCATTGACACAGAGCCGGTCATTTTCCGAAGACGCATTGATCACATAGCCGCCCGGACACATACAAAAGCTGTACAGCGCCGGCATCCTGCCCTTCGCGACCAGCTTGTATGGCGCGGGCGGCAATACTGCCGCCGCCTCTTTTCCGTATTGCAAAACAGATATCAGCTCCTGCGGATGCTCCACCCGAAAGCCTACCGCAAACGGCTTTGCCGTCATCTCTATCTGCTGTGCCAAAAGCGTCTCAAAGGTATCCCGCGCCGAATGTCCGATGGCAAGCACCACCCGATCCGTTTCGATCGTTTCACCACTTGCCAGATGAACGCCGCGTATTTGCCTGCCACGATCAGATAACTTTTCATTCTCTACGAGCAGCCGGTCCATCTGTGACGCAAAGCGCACCTCACCGCCCAAAGCGATGATCTCATTGCGCAGATTGGCAACCACCTCGACCAACCGGTCCGTGCCGATATGCGGCTTCGCATCGAACAGGATATCGCCATCCGCTCCGAACCTGCAAAAAGTCTCCAGCACAAAACGGTTGCGCCCCTGACGGTCATTTTTCTGCGTATTCAGCTTGCCATCGGAAAAGGTTCCGGCACCGCCCTCGCCAAACTGGACATTCGACGCCGGATCGAGCTTTCCGTCCGCAAAGAATCGTTCCACATCCCTTCGCCGCTGTTCCACCGCCTGACCGCGTTCCAGCACGATTGGTTCCGCGCCGGCAAGCGCCAGCAGATAAGCCGCAAACATCCCTGCCGGTCCAAAGCCGACGACAACAGGACGCTGCTTTGGTCTGCCTTTCCGTTCCGGCAGGCGGTACACCGTCTCCTGCAGCTTGCCGATGTGCGGCTTTTTTTTATTCCTTTGCAGGATTGCATCCTCTTTCGCGACTTTGACGGCGACCGTGTACAAATAAAAAACCTGCGGTTTTTTGCGCGCGTCAATAGACCGTTTTTTAACGGAAACATCCTCGATCTGCGCTTCCTTTACGCCAAGCAGACGGCATATTTTTTCCCGCAAACGCTGCTCTTTGTGCTTTTCCGTAACGGAAATCCGTATCTGGTCAATTTGTATCATAGCAAAATATTTTAGCACATCATACCAAAAGATTCCACCACTAACTTTTTGTTGTTTCCGGACATCTTTTCAGGCATCAAAAAACTCCTGATGTAAAGATCATTCCATACTTTACATCAGGAGCTAATGCCTTTTGCTACTGCTGCGGATTCTTTTACAGTGCCGCGACCTTCGCCTTTTTCAGTTCCGCTTCAAGCTTCTTGATCCTGTCCTCGAGCTTCTTGCGCTCTGCCTCACCTTCCGCTTTTCCTTCTGCCCTGCCCTTCGCTACCGCCTTGTCAATGTCCGGCTTAAAGAGTTCCATCAGCTCGTCGTACATATCTGTGTCCTCCTTTGCTAAATCCACCAGCTCGTTTCTTCTGTCATAAATCCCGTATTTCACTACCGTTTCCACATAGTCCGACTCGCTCTCAGTATACACGCTCCGCATTCCCTCCGCGAACTTGATAAAATCCTCTCTGGCGGCATTCCTTTTCTGTATACGCAGTGGCACGAACTCGTCACCTGCAAGCTGCCCCGTTACCACGATTTGCATCTTTATGTCGACCATCCCGCTGATGTAGTATATGCCCGGATACGGATTGGTCACTCTATAGCCGGATTCTTTGAGCTGCCCCATCGCCTTGACCGGCTTTGCCGCCCTTAAAAGAGTAATCGTCACATCGCTTATGGGAATGGTCCTGCCTTTATCGCCCTCGCTCTTGTACTGCGCCGCATAGCTGATGACCTTCCAGATGGTGTCGACGGTGAGCGCCTCCCTCGGATTCTTCAGTTCTATGATGTTGTGCCGGGAGAACATCCTCGCGATATCGTTGTCCATAGTCTCGTCGGGATCCACCTTGTCTATGATCAGACAGTCGATCTCCCTCGGCTTGCGGTTGAGTTTATGACCAGGATGCGCTTCCAGCCTGTCGCGGTACTTCCTCAGCGAAAGCATCAGTCCGCCGTATGTGCCGCTCTCCCTGTCCGTAAAAACCTTTTCGTCCATAATTGTCCTTATTATAGCATCGGGCTTTCCTGATGTAAAGTTATGAAATTCCCGTCTTTCCGGACATCTTTTCAGGCATCAAAAAACTCCCGGTATAAAAGTATTTACTTGCTTTATATCGGGAGTTTTGTTTTGAAATACTGGATTCACCAGACTTTTTCCATCAGCAGCCCCAGCATATCCGGCTCCTGCTCCAAAAGCCATAATAATCTCGATGCCGGTCCGTTCGGCCTGCTCCTGTTCTGTTCCCAGCTGCCGCAGGCGGTCTCTGACACGCCGATTGCCAGTGCGAACAGTTCCCGCGGCAGACCAAGATTGCTCCGTACAGCCTTGACCATTGCCCCGTCATACTCTTTCAACGGCTGTCTTGCGATTGTTGCCGCAAATCCATAATCATATCTCAGAAGGTCAAGCATTCTTGCCGCCGCACTTCCCGGCGTGTTGATCCCCTGCTCCCACGCCTCCAGGGTTTTCACCGAAATCCCAAAAACATCAGCAAACTCCCGCTGCGTCAAATCACATGACCGGCGGATATGCTTTATCTCATCCGCAGAATATCGGCTCATTGGAAGGAACCGGTATACTGTTTTTTTATTCTTTACCTAGATGTATGGCTCGGTAGTTTGGATCATGTTGCCTCCTTTATAGTCTGCCTGCTCTGTTTTTGCTCTTCTGTCTGTCGAATCCCGTAACCGATTCACGGCTGGCATGTATATCTGCCGGCTCCATAACCGCATCTCGAATGACATGTATGTCTGCCGGCAAATGATGCTTTGTGAACACAATCAGACTTCCATTTCCACATACTTCCCAATCAATCCACCGTCCCTTTCGAGCATGTCCAGATACCGGCAGGCAAGACCGTCCGGCGTCTTTTTTCCGTTTTCCCACGAAGATACGGCGGACACCGATACGCCGATGGCATCCGCGAACTCCCTCTGGGAAAGGTTTGCTTTCTCCCTCAGTTCCTTTATCTCGTCTGGGCTCGGCGGGTTTGTCGGGAGTACATGATAAGTCTGTCCTTTTTTGCCTGCATGGACGGTGTAGCGGCCGTCCGTGTCAATGCCGGTAAGGATGTTGGTGCTGTTTATTCTCGGGGGATTCTGAATTAGTGTCATGGGGTGTCCTCCTCGTATAATATCAAGCCTCTGCTTTAATGTATATCAGCTCTTTATGTCGTTTTTTAGAATACAAAATCTTCCTTGCACCGATACTGATATGGTTATTATAACCTCACATTTCCCATTTCACC
>JAFUYB010000087.1 GCA_017470735.1 Lachnospiraceae bacterium
ATCATCTGTTTTCCTCCTGTCTGCTGAAGCCGCCACGCCATATGTTCCTCAAATAAAAAACTCCTGATATAAAGCAATCCCATACTTTACATCAGGAGCTCCCGCCCTCTTTATATAGACTTTTTCAAGAAGTCATTTCTTAGAAATGCCCGTTTTTACTCTGCCAGCACATAGACGCCACGACCGGAATCTATCACTAAATTATAGCAAACCTGATTTTCTGTCGTCTCTACAATGAATTGTTTGTTTTTATTTGACACCGTGTATTCCATTTCCGAAAACATTGTTGCGGTGAAGAGAAAATATCCCGGAATCTGCTCATTGCTTGATGCAACAATCGGCATACTTGGATAAATAATCTGTCCAAGCCGCAAATCCATCCTATACAAATCACCGTAAGCGGTTCCCCCGAATCCGCCGAACTCAACATTTCTTTTTTCAAGAATTGCCCCTAACGCCTCCAACACCGTAGCGTCTTTCGTCCAAACGGGAATCAGCGCACCCGTATCTATCAGTGCAGAGCACCCTTTAAATATTTCATCAAGGAGTATTACCGGTCTCCTCACATCCGGGTCAAGCCTGAAAATATGCCTCACGATGACAATTCCCCTATTTGAAATCCCAGCTGAAAGCACCTGTCTGGCGTTGTATACAATGGCTGCACATCATCGCCGTCTAAAGACATCATCGCAAGCTCCGATGCCGTGCAGTCAGTATACACAACATCAGCCGACAATACTCTGTGCGTCCGTGGATCATATTCTATCTTGCGTATCCCAAGCCATTGATTCGGATAATCATGATTCATCTGCGTTCGGGTCATTCTCATAATTTAATCTCCCATTGCACCTTAAGTACAATGTAATCTTAGCATAGGAGCATTCTGATGTAAAGTATGAAGTTGTCAAGGTTCAGATCTGGTCAGATTATTTCTGCACGACTTGGTTCGGCATTTTGCAAAACACCTTCCCATAGCCTTCTGCAAACCTAATGAATATCCTTCAGCATCTTCTGCACCGATAACACCTGTACTTCCGGAAATCGTGACAGCAACTGCTCTTTAATTTCCAGCCACTCCCATACCGGTGTGACGATAATAGTACAGTCTGAGCCATCCCGTATCTGAGCCGCTAATTCCCCGCTATCCGGTGCATAAACCGCATATTCCCCACATCGCCGCATCCAGCCCGCTCTATCAATCATTCCTTTAATATGCTGGCTCTTGCACCCAAGCAGTTCCCGGCCCAGCCATCCAGCACCATAAATAAATATCCGCTCCCGAGCACCCGGACACTCATCCAAATCCAAATCATACAGTTGAAATATCCGTATCCTTCTAACGATGTCATTTCGGATCCGCTCGATCCAGAACTCACGCCGTATCCGCTCCTGCTCCAAAAACGCCTCTATTTCCCGATTCTCATAATATAGCCGTTCCATCGACGCATCAGCGAAAGTCGCCCGCATATACTCCGTCTGAGGCGGCCTCATTAGCACATCCTCCAACATCCGATTGCATTGACGGTGCCGCGTCAAATCTGTCTCACATATCTCTACGGTTTCATGACAGAAATCCAACAGTTGCCGTCCCTTAGATGTGTGGACCAATACCAAAGTCTTTCCCAATCCGTCATCTACCGTTCCCAGATCATCTCCTATGGTCAAATCCCCATATCCATGCAAGGATTTTGTCTGACATTGAAAGCAGCTGTCTCGATAAAAGGAGAACCGCGTACTCAAAAACCAATCCTCCTGTTTGGGGATGACCTCCGTTCGATCTTCGTAGGTCAACTCCATCGAAAAAGCCAGAAAGCCGTCTGCCCCTCGATAACCTCTGCTCTTATTTCGCATGGAAATATTTTGCAATCTTCCGTGTAACTTCTTTTCTGCAATATATTTTTCTAATAATGCCGGTGATGTCACTCCGCCACAGATTAGATCGACACAATACAATGCAGGATGGTCTGTACCCAAATATTTCTTGAGGCCCGCCACCTGGCATGGTGTGCCGATAAAGAGCATCCTCTGCTGTCTCTCCAATGCCTCCTTGACTCTCTCAAAACATCTAAACGCATCGCTTTGTGCGTACTTACTTTGGCAGAACGCACCCAAAGACTCTATGTTATCACACAAATCATGGCGCACGGTAAACGCCTCATCATAACGCGCCGCGGCCACGACACCGCCACTGCTTATGAAGTTTCTCGCCAACTCGTAAAACATACCTCCTGAAGAAGATATGTTTCTGACATTATCGTCCTTGCTCCGGCATACATAGGACTGCGGCAAGGTTGAAGTATTATTCTTTTTCGCCAATGCCGGACACGCCTGCTTACATCGGTTGCAGGAAATACAATGTGTGCGGTCTATGCGCGGATAAGAAAAGCCCAAGGCATCTTTCTCCATCTGTATACAATTCCGTTCGCACGCCAACATACAACTACCACATCCGGTACAGCGATTTTTGGGAATAATTGGCGTATCATCCATTTTTTTCTCCATCGCAAGAGACTGCCGCAGGAACCGCAAGGACTGCTCCCGCTTCTTGGCAAGGACTATCTCAACCCGATCCCAATCCACATCAAATTCAGGGGCTGTCACTATCCCATCACCCGCTCGCTCGACGACACGCGCTCGCAATCCAAAGTCGTCAAGCATGTCAAATAAGCGCGTATTTTTTGAAAAGACCGTCTGTACTCTGTCAATAGGAAACGCATAAAATTCTTTATGGTACAGGATTGACAGTGCCGTTCCATGAAAGGAATCCGTCACG
Source organism: Lachnospiraceae bacterium (assembly GCA_017470735.1). Taxonomy (GTDB): domain Bacteria; phylum Bacillota; class Clostridia; order Lachnospirales; family Lachnospiraceae; genus RGIG4930. The sequence goes on from JAFUYB010000087.1 coordinate 2,774, forward strand.
ACACAAGCCGCATCACGGATCTGCCTGACAAATTCCATCGGTCCAAGCGGCTCACCGCCAATGTATCCGATATTTTGGATCTGCAGTCCCCTTGCCTTTGCCATCCTTTTTGCAAAATCTGACAATTCTTCACTGCATGAAATGTTGTAACACACCAAAACATTCCCCACAGACCGCGTTTCCTCTCCTACAAGCACATCCCACTCAGCCCTCGTCATCAGAAACACTGGGTCTAAGACCGTCTGTATCTTTTGATCCGTCCGTTCCCGAAGAAATGCAGCAGCCGAGCGTTCCCGCACTGCCACGACATCCATCTGCTCAATTCCGGGCAGTATGACGCGCATGCGTTCATCGCTCACCGCTCCGCTGCCCATGCTGCCCGCATATGCGATTTTTACTTTCTCCTCATCGGCAAAGGACAGCGTCATCAGCGGCAGCACATAGCGCGGCATACTCACCTCTACACCCCATATCTGATCGCTTCCACAGATGAAATGCGTGTATTTCTCATTGCAGCGATGTATGGTTGCCGGTGTATAAACCTCCGCGCTGTGCGGTATCTGGCTGTAAAAATTTTCAAA
>JAFUYB010000013.1 GCA_017470735.1 Lachnospiraceae bacterium
AATCAGCGAGGCGCGCCGCGCATTTGGCTCCGCTTGTCAAGAGCTTTTTTAAAAAAAGTTGCTTTTTCAGGTGGGGGAAAATGAAAAATTGAGTCTCGAAAACTCAGTGTTTATGGGGAGTAGAGATTCCGAGAGGCTATAGAATAGTGGGGAGGGAAATGCGATAAACCCGTTGGCGTCTTTGATGAATGATAAAGTCTACGCGATTCCTGCAATATTCATTATTGGCTGGCGGGGAGAACCAGGAGTTCGGGATGAGCCGCAGCATGTTTATCAGGGGAAAGTGACGGAAGCGTTGCTTGACATTATGGGAGTGGAGCATAGTGTTGTTTCGCCGGCGACAACGCCGGATGAAGTAAGTGTCACGATGGATCGATTTCGGAAGATGCTTTCTGTTGGCAAACAGGTTGCATTTATCATTCGGAAGGACGCTTTTTGTTACAAGCGTAAATCTGTTTATTCCAATGATTATATGCTCACACGAGAAGAAGCAATAGAATATATCATTGCCATTTCAGAAGATGATCTGATCGTTTCAACGACTGGGAAGACGAGCAGGGAATTATTTGAGATGCGGGAGAAAAGCAAATTGCCCCACAATACTGATTTTCTTACCGTAGGTTCCATGGGGCATTGCAGCTCGATCGCATTGGGAGTAGCTCTTAACACGGATGAAACGGTTTGGTGTATTGATGGAGATGGGGCAGTGCTAATGCACTTGGGAGCATTGCCTGTGATTGCTTCGGCTCATGTGCATAATCTTATACATATCGTTATCAATAATGAAGCGCATGAATCCGTTGGCGGTCAGCCTACAGTGTTAAAGAATATGAATATTTCAGATATTGCCCGTGCTTGTGGATATCCATACACAGTTTGTGTAGATGAAAGTCATTCATTGCATCGTGAATTACGGGCAGCAAAAGAAAGAAAAGCGTTAACGCTTATAGAAGTAAAATGCAAAATAGGTTCGAGAGAGAATTTGGGAAGGCCAACAAGCACTCCCGGTGAAAATAAAAAAATGTTTATGGAAAAACTGCTTTTGGGTAAATAATCTAATGACAGCCAGAATAAGAAATAATATAAAATAATGATCCTCCGCATCTGGAACAAATATAAAACAATACTGAGCAAACGGCAGATCAGGCAGATATACATCCTTTTCTTCCTTATGGTCATTGGCGGGTTCATGGAAATGCTGTCGGTCTCACTGATATTTCCGTTCATGGAAGCCGTCATGGCGCCGGAAGAAACGATGGAAAAAGGATACGTAAAAGCTTTTTGTGAATTTGCCGGTATTTCCTCGTCTTACGGTTTTCTGACGTTCTTGGCGGTAGTTCTCGCCATCATTTATGTTCTGAAAAATCTCTATCTGATATTCCAAAAAAGTCTGCAGTACCGTTTTGTGTACCGAAACATGTTCCGTGTGCAGTGCCGTCTGCTGCGCAGCTATTTGAACCGCCCGTATGACTATTTCATGCAGGTAAAATCGGGAGAAGTGTTGCGGATCGTGGGTGACGATACCAGACGGGCATTTGAAATGCTGACTTCGTATCTGATGATGCTGACAGAAATGGTTGTCGCTGTTGCGCTGGTAGTGACCTTGTTTTTTCTTTCTCCCATGGTCACGATGGGGATTTCAGCGTTATTTGTCATTGTGGTACTGATTGTCAGCCGTCTGATCCGTCCGCATTTAAAGCGGGCGGGCGTGGTCAATCAGAAATCTTATGCGCAGATGAACCAATGGCTGATGCAGGCGATTCAGGGAATCAAAGAAGTAAAGATCATGAGGAAGAGTGCCTTTTTTGAAGAAAGCTTTGCGGACAGCGGCAGGGAATGGGCAGAGGGCATGCGGAAATATTATGTGGTCAATTCTTTGCCCAGATATGGGATAGAGGCTGTCTCAATGGCGGCTTTTTTTCTTGTAATCGTTTTTCTGCTGCAGCATAATGTGGCGCTGGCATCAATCATGCCAATACTGGCAGCCGTAGCGGTGGTGGCAGTACGGATACTGCCGGCGTCCAACCGGATATCGGAAGGCATAGGAAATGTAGCCTATCAGGAGCCGATGCTGGACAAATTGATTGAAAAGCTGGAGGAGACGGAAGCATACAGCGGTAAAGAGGCCGTGGGCGGGGAAAGTGTTTTCCTCTTTGAAAAAGGGATAGATTTATCACATGTCCAATATCGATACCCACATGGAGATATGAATGTTTTGGAAGATGCGACCATGAAGATCAGTAAAGGGAAGGCAGTCGGCATTGTCGGATCATCCGGGGCAGGAAAGACTACGGCGGTAGATATTCTTTTGGGATTGCTGATACCCCGGAGGGGCGAAGTGTTGGCCGACAGAAAGAATATTCAAGACAATTTAGACGGCTGGCTTTCCCAGATCGGATATATCCCGCAGACAATTTTTTTGTTGGACGGCGATATCCGGGCAAATGTAGCATTCGGAGTAAAGCCTGAGGAGGTTGATGACAATAAGGTATGGGAGGTACTTCGGGAAGCGGCTCTGTCTGATTTTGTAAAGGAGCTGCCACGAGGCCTGGATACGCAGCTGGGGGAGAGAGGTATGAGGCTGTCCGGAGGGCAGAGGCAGCGGATCGGAATAGCCAGGGCATTGTATACGGATCCCGATATACTTGTTTTCGATGAGGCAACTTCGTCATTGGATAATGAGACGGAAAAGGCCGTCATGGAATCAGTTGACACGCTGCACGGGATGAAGACGCTGATCATTGTGGCACACCGTCTGACGACGATTGAGAATTGCGATGAGGTTTATCGGGTGGAGGACGGGAGGATTGTGAGAGTGAGATGATTCTGAATTGAGTTTTTATAAATGTCATTGACAATCCAATATATCGGTCTTCAAATCTTTTTCTTTTCTTTTTTCATGTAATTTATACGCATTTGACACCCTGTTTTCCAACTGAATTTATCAGAAATCCCCTCTTGACAGCAAAGTTTCAGAAGAGTAACATATATCGGTAGAACAAAGGCGTTCTTAGAAGTTAAGAGCGCCTTTATTTTTAAGGAGGGAGAATGTTATGAAAAAGAGAATTGTCAGTATGGTGATGGCTGCGGCTCTGACGGCAGTGTCAGTGGCAGGCTGCGGCGGCAGTGCGGGCGGCAGCGGTTCATCGGATTCCGGCGAGCAGATGTTCTACATCGGCGGCATCGGACCGACGACAGGCGCGGCAGCGATTTACGGCTCCTGCGTACAGAACGCGGCGCAGATCGCGGTAGACGAGATCAATGAAAACGGCGGGATCAATGGCTATCAGGTCGCGTACCGTTTTGAGGACGATGTGAATGACGCGGAGAAGTCCGTCAACGCGTACAATTCCCTGAAGGACTGGGGTATGCAGATTCTGATGGGTACCGTGACGACGACGCCTTGTATTGCGGTAGCGACAGAGACGGCGGCTGACGGAATGTTTGAGATTACGCCTTCCGCGTCCTCGACGGATGTCATCGATGGCAATGACAATGTATATCAGGTCTGCTTTACCGACCCGAACCAGGGCACGGCTTCCGCGGATTATATTTCAGAGAACGATTCTTTGAAGGGTATTTCCAAGGTAGCGGTGATTTACGACAGCTCCAGCGTTTACTCGACCGGCATTCACGATACATTCGTGAGCGAGGCGGAGAATGTGGGCATCGAGGTGGTTTCCGATACGGCATTTACGGCGGATACGAACACGGACTTCTCCACACAGCTTCAGAAGGCTCAGGAGACAGGTGCAGAGCTGGTGTTCCTGCCGATTTACTATCAGGAAGCTTCCATTATTTTGCAGCAGGCAAAGTCGATGAACTATGAGCCGGTATTCTTCGGCGTGGACGGTATGGACGGTATCCTGACGCTGGAAGGCTTTGATACATCACTCGCTGAGGGCGTGATGCTGTTGACTCCGTTCTCCGCAGACGCGGATGACGAGACGACGCAGAAGTTTGTTTCCAAGTATCAGGACGCATACGACGATGTTCCGAACCAGTTCGGCGCGGATGCGTATGACGCGATTTATATTATCAAGCAGGCGCTTGAGGAAGCAGACGCGACACCGGATATGAGCGTGGATGAAATTGGCACGGCACTTGGCGATGTGATGAGCGGACTGACCTTTGACGGCGGTATCACCGGCGATTCGATGGTATGGGATGACAACGGCGCTGTCAACAAGGATCCGAAGGCAGTGATCATTGAGAACGGCGCATACAAGGCGATGGATTGATCTTGCAGCTTTACAGGGGCTGTTGCGTTTGGCTGTGACAGCTCCGGGGCGGGGGTACTTCATCGTATCCCCGCTTTCTTCATATAATGAATAGTTTTTGAGGGCAGAATGATGAGCTTTATTTCCTATCTGATCGCAGGGATCAGCCTCGGCAGTATCTACGCGATCATGGCACTTGGTTATACGATGGTGTACGGTATCGCAAAGATGCTGAATTTCGCGCATGGCGATGTCATTATGATCGGCAGCTATGTGGTCTTTTACGGTGTCAACAGCTTTGGCTGGAATCCGTTTGTGTCGATTCTCGTATCGGTGGTCGTCTGTACGGTGCTCGGTATCGTGATCGAAAAGATCGCGTACAAGCCTCTGCGGCGGGCGGCGAGTCTGGCGGTGCTGATCACGGCGATCGGCGTCAGCTACCTTTTGGAGAATCTGGCACTGCTGTTTTTCGGCTCGGCTTCCAAGGCATTTCCGGATGTGATCGGTCTGCCGACGATTTCCCTGGCGGGTGGTCAGCTGAAATTGCCGGGAACGACGGTATTTACGATTTTTGTCTGCATCGTCATTATGGTCGGACTGATGCTGTTTATAAAAAAGACAAGGGCAGGTCAGGCGATGCTTGCGGTATCGGAGGACAAAGACGCGGCGCAGCTGATGGGCGTCAATGTCAACCGCACGATTTCGCTGACCTTCGCGATCGGTTCGGGACTGGCAGCGATCGCGGGCGTGCTGCTCTGCTCGCAGTACCATGTGCTCAATCCCTACACCGGCGCGCTGCCGGGCATCAAGGCATTTACGGCGGCGGTATTCGGTGGGATCGGATCGATTCCGGGAGCCTTTGTCGGCGGACTTTTGCTGGGAATCATTGAGGATCTGTCGAGTGCGTACATTTCGTCGCAGCTTGCAAACGCGATCGTTTTCGCGGTGCTGATCATCGTGCTGCTCGTGAAGCCGACAGGTCTGTTCGGCAAGAAGATCCGTGAGAAAGTGTAGGTGGGCGAAATGGAAAAAAAGATGTCAAAATTATCCAAATCCACGCAGAACCTTTTGCAGACGATCGCGGGTCTGCTGGTGATCTACATTATCATCATGGCGATGTCGGTGACGGGCAATCTGTCACATTCCCTGTCCAACATCCTGGCGGAACTGTGCATCTACGCGATCATCGCGGTGGGCTTAAATCTCTGTGTCGGTTTTCTCGGTGAGCTGTCACTCGGGCATGCGGGCTTTATGTCGGTCGGCGCTTTTGTCAGCGCGACCTTCACGCACGCGGCGGCAGACGCGATCCCGTCGCTGTTTGCGCGGTTTGTCATTGCGCTCGTGCTGGGTACCTTGGCGGCAGCGGCCGCGGGATTTCTGATCGGTATCCCGGTGCTGCGCTTAAACGGCGACTATCTGGCGATCGTGACGCTGGCCTTCGGTGAGATCATCAAGGGGCTTTTGAATGTATTTTATGTCGGCATCGATGCGGACGGCCTGCATTTTTCATTCGTGCAGGACAATTCGGCGAGCCTGAAGGATGGGAAAATGATCATCAACGGAGCGAAGGGCATTATGGGCACGCCGCATGTGACGACCTTTACGATCGGCATGGTATTGCTTCTGCTGTCACTGGTGCTGGTGACATTCCTCGTGGATTCCCGCACGGGCCGGGCGATCCAGGCGATCCGCGACAACCGGATCGCGGCGGAGTCGATCGGCATCAATATCACCCGCTACAAGATGATCGCGTTTATGATCTCGGCGGGCATCGCGGGCGTGGCAGGCGTGCTGTATTCGCATTATCTTTCGACGACGACCGCGTCAAAATTCGATTTCAATATGTCGATACTGATCCTCGTATTCGTCGTGCTCGGCGGCCTGGGGAATTTCCGCGGTTCGATTGTCGCGGCAGTCATCTTAACGCTGCTGCCGGAGCTTTTGCGCGGACTGTCCAATTACCGTATGCTGATCTACTCGATCCTGCTGATCGTGATGATGCTGTTCAACTGGGCACCGTCGGCGATCGAATGGCGGGCGCGTTACGCACCAAAGGTGAAAGAGTTTTTCCACAGAAAGAGAGGTGCGTAAATGGCGATGCTTGAAATCAAGGATCTGAGTATCCAGTTCGGCGGACTGCGTGCGGTCGACGGGCTTTCGATGAAGATTGAAGAGGGTGAGCTGTATGGACTGATCGGACCGAACGGGGCAGGAAAGACGACAGTGTTCAACCTGCTGACCGGCGTGTACCGTCCGACAGAAGGGTCGATTTTCCTCGACGGAAAAGATATCACGGGGCGGACGACGGAGGCGGTCAACCGCGCCGGGATTGCGAGGACTTTTCAGAATATCCGGCTGTTTGCCGAGCTTTCGGTGCTTGACAATGTAAAGACCGGTCTGCACAATGCGTATCCGTATTCCACATTGACCGGAATCCTGCGGCTGCCGAAATATTACCGCATTGAAAAGGAGATGAACGACCGGGCGCTGGAACTGCTTTCAGTGTTCGGGCTGGCGGACGATGCGCAGACATTGGCGAGCAACCTGCCTTACGGCGCGCAGCGAAAGCTGGAGATCGCCAGGGCGATGGCGACTGAGCCGAAGCTTTTGCTTTTGGATGAGCCGGCGGCGGGCATGAATCCGAACGAGACCAAGGAGCTGATGGAGACGATCCACTTCATCCGTGAGAAATTCAAGCTGACGATCCTTTTGATCGAGCACGATATGAAGCTGGTCTCCGGTATCTGCGAGAAGCTGACGGTTCTGAATTTCGGGCAGGAGCTGGCGCAGGGCAAGACAAGCGATGTATTGAACAATCCGGAAGTCATCAAGGCATATTTGGGAGAGTGAATGCCATGCGGTCGGGATATTTCCGTATGGAACGAGGGGAGAGAGCAATATGAGTATGTTGGAAATCAAGGATCTGCAGGTCTATTACGGCGTGATCCAGGCGATCAAGGGGATATCGTTTCATGTGGATCAGGGCGAGGTCATCGCGCTGATCGGCTCCAACGGAGCGGGCAAGACGACGACGCTTCAGACGATCACCGGGATGCTGCAGCCCAAGGCGGGACAGATCCTTTTTGAAGGGAAAGACATCACCAAGGTGCCGGGGCATGAGATCGTGGCAATGGGCATGGCGCATGTACCCGAAGGGCGGCGCGTTTTTGCCGAGCTGTCGGTACTGGAGAACCTGCGTCTGGGTGCTTATACGAGAAAAGACAAAAATGAGGTCGAAGAGACGCTGCAGAGGATTTACAAGAGCTTCCCGCGATTGGAGGAACGGAAGAATCAGCCTGCCGGCACGCTTTCTGGCGGTGAGCAGCAGATGCTCGCAATGGGGCGCGCCCTGATGAGCAAGCCCCGCATCGTTTTGATGGACGAGCCGTCGATGGGGCTTTCGCCGATCCTGGTGCAGGAGATTTTCCGGATCATCGAAGATATCAGCGCGTCGGGGACGACCGTGCTGCTTGTGGAGCAGAACGCCAACAAGGCTCTGTCGATCGCGGATCGCGCTTATGTGTTGGAGACCGGAAATATCGTGCTCGAAGGCAAGGCATCCGATCTGCTGTCAGACGAGTCGATCAAAAAGGCATATTTGGGGGAGTGACAAACCGGTTTCCGGGAAATGAATCCGCAAAGCGGATCAGATTATGCGGTCAGGAATTTACAGCAAAAAGGGGGATATCATGGACAACAAAACAGTCATTACCATTGCGAGAAGCTACGGAAGCGGCGGGCGCACGCTCGGCAAGAAGCTGGCAGGGGAATTGGGGATACCCTGCTACGACAGGGAGATACTGCGCATGGCTTCGGATGAAAGCGGGATCAGCGAGGCTCTGTTCGGCGAGGCGGATGAGACGATGCGGTTTATGCCGCTGTTCCGCAATGCGAAGGATGCCCACACGGGGGAGGTTTTTCCGCCGGACAGTGACAATTTTACATCCTCGGAGAATCTGTTCCGCTATCAGGCAAAGGTCATCAAGCGTCTGGCTGAGACGGAATCCTGCATTATCATCGGCAGATGCGCGGACTATGTCCTTAAAGATTATGATCAGGCAGTGCGGCTGTTCTTTTATGCGTCAGAGGAGAACTGCATCCGCCGCGTCGTTGACCAGCAGGGCGTAAACGAGCGGGACGCAAAAGACCACATTGCCAAGATCGACAAGTACCGCGCGAATTATTATAAATTCTTCACCGGACACAATTGGTACGATGCGCACAATTACGATTTCTGTATCGACACCTCGTCGATGAGCTATGAAAAACTGATCCGGGTCGTCCGTGCTTATTTGACGGAGAGGGAATAGTCGGTCTATGCGTAAAGAAGAATTTAAAATGGAGCGGAAGGAACTGCTGGAAGTCGTCAAAAAAGGAGAAGTATTTTCTGTAGCGGAGTACGAGCTTCCAAACTCTTATTATTATGTGCTGGGAAACGCATACGCCATGTCAGGAAATTATAAGGGTACAGAACGCATACACTCGACAAAAGGAGAAGTGTTGGAGGTACAGGATACGCCAAGGGGCTATTTTGTGACCGTGGGATTTGATGAGTGACAGGTTTGCGCTATGAGATACTTTCCAATCAATCAGATAAAGGCAGGCATGATTCTCGGGCAGGAGCTGCATGACGCGTCCGGGAAAATGCTGCTCGCCCAATATACGAAGCTGACGGCGGAGAATGTCTCTTATATAGCGTTTCTCGGCGTGCCGGGCGTGTACATTGACGATCAGTTCTCGAAAGAGGTCGAGATTCGTGAGGTCGTGCGTCCCGAAGTGCGCCGTTCCGCAGTGCAGATCGTACAGGATATTTTTCTTAAGGCTGCCGGTGGCGAGCTGACGCCGCAGGAGAAAGCGATACAGGAGAATGTCGAAGAAATTGTCAACAATGTCCTCGAAAATGACGATGTGATGTACAACCTGATCGAGGTCAAGACCTATGACGATTACACCTACTTTCATTCGGCGAATGTGGCGATCCTGGCCGGAGTTCTTGGGGCAAAATCAAAGCTGCCGCAAAAAGATCTTGGCAGTCTTGTAACGGCAGGTTTTTTGCATGATATCGGCAAGATCTTTGTCAATCCGGATATTATCAACGCGCCCAGGCAGCTGACGGAGGAAGAGCGTATTGCCATGATGGACCATCCGCGGCGGGGATATGAATTTCTGTCGGGGAATTACAATTTCCCGGAGGAAGTGCTGCTTGCCGTTTATGAACATCACGAATGGCATGACGGAACCGGATATCCGAGGCGCTTGAAAGGGAATCAGATTTCGCCGTTGGCGCGGATACTGAAGGTGGCGGATGTTTACGATGCGATGACGAGCCGCCGTCCGTACCATGAGCCGTACCTGCCGTCAGAGGTGGTGGAGTACATCATGGGCCGGAGCGGCATGGAATTTGATCCGGAGTCGGTACGGGTAATGGCAAATGAGCTGTCCGTTTATCCGGTTGGCTGTGAAGTCGAGCTGTCCGACGGACGGCATGGGATTGTGGCGGAAAACCACCGTGGATTCGTGCTGCGTCCGACGCTCAAGCTTTTGGACAGCGGCAAGATGCTGGATCTGCTCAACGACCACAGCGCGCTGAATCTGACGATTACGAAGCTGATGATGTGATTTCGCTTTTCGTCATGCAACTTTAGAATCCGGCCTAAAACGCGGGGGAGAAAATCAGATGGAAGAAAGGGTAAAAACCATCACAGCCATTTTGGACGATTTGTACGGTACGGAGAAGAAAGTCTATCTGGATCACAACAGTCCTTGGCAGCTGCTGATCGCTACAATCCTGTCCGCGCAGTGTACCGATGCGCGGGTCAATATCGTCACCAAAGACCTGTATCAGAAATACCCCACATTGGAGGCGTTTGCGAATGCCAGTGTCAAAGAGATGGAGCAGGACATCCGCTCGATAGGATTTTATCATAGCAAGGCGAAGAATATTATCGCCTGCGCGCGGCGGATCATTGACGATTTTGGCGGAGAGGTGCCGCGGGCGTTAGAGGATTTGGTGACCCTGCCGGGCGTCGGCAGAAAAACGGCCAATGTCATCCGCGGCAATATTTACGGTGACGCAAGCATTGTTGTTGACACCCATGTCAAGCGTATTTCCAAACGGCTGGGATTGACGGAGCATACGGATCCTACAGACGTCGAGTATGATCTGATGGAAGTATTGCCGGAGGATCACTGGATCATCTACAATCTGCAGATCATTACGCACGGACGCAAAATCTGTACGGCGCGCAGTCCAAAGTGCGGAGAATGTCCGCTTTATGATGTGTGTCTGTCAAAGGGCGAATGGTGAGTCTTCCTCTGTTTGAACAACAGATGCGGTGTTTTTGGATTTAGGAGAAAGTCATGGCATTTCCGTTTCTGACGGTTTTTATTATTTTTCTGCTGGCGTACTATGTCCGCCGTACAAGTCTGACGCGCAGACGCGAGGAGAGGGAAGCGGCATTTTGGGCGCGTGAAGAGGAAGCGGAGCATACCCCGGCAAAAGATTTATCAGCATTGGACTACATCAAAGTGCCGCTGGAACAGTTTCCGATCGGCGCATCCGATGCGGATGAAGTGATGATGATTGAGGAAGAGCTGGAAAGTCTGGCAAGCAAACCGCTTTTGAATCTGAACGGTATGACTAATACGGATGTCAAAATCGAGTATGGGACAGCGAATTTTGACGCGATCATTGCAATGGGAGAAGATTTTGACCGGCTGATTGTCCTGCTCTGTGATTATGCCAAAGGGCTGATCGAGGAGGGAATGGAAAGGGAAACGATTCCGGTTTTGGAATACGGGGTGGCAATCGGCTCTGATCTGTCTGATGATTACACGCTTTTAGGCGAGTGCTATCGGAGCTTGGGCATGGCAGATGAGCTGGCAGGGCTCCGGCAGAAGGTGGAAGCGTCAGAATTGCCGCTGAAAGAGAAAATATTGCAGGAGCTGGCTTAAACAGAGGCTCGTGAAGAGAGGATCATTTTCAATACCACTCCAGAAAGCTGTGCTTCACGCCGTCCTGCTTGTAGGCCAGCACAGTTTTCAGATTGACATTCTGCGTGCTGTTGAAAATGTTGCTTTCCACATAAGGGTTGGTCTGCTTCATGTCGCGGATCAGCTGCTTGATCTCCATGCGTTTGGAATTGGTATGGGCTTCGGGATCGGCCGTGGAGCAGGTGTCCGTGAAGTGGCAGGCGCATTGGATGAAATGCAGGCCGTTGGCGTCGCGCCAGCGTTTGATGTCGTCTTCGCGGATCAGATACATCGGGCGGATCAGCTCCATGCCCTCAAAATTCGTGCTGCGGATCTTGGGCATCATCGTCTGCATCTGCGCGCCGTAGAGCATGCCCATGAGCGTCGTTTCGATCACATCGTCGTAATGGTGTCCGAGAGCGATCTTGTTACAGCCAAGCTCTTTTGCTTTAGCGTACAGATGACCGCGGCGCATCCGCGCGCAGAGATAGCAAGGGTTGTTTTCGACATTGTCTACGATATCAAAGATATCCGAATCAAACATGACAAGCGGAATATCCAAAAGACGGGCGTTGTTCTCAATGACCAGACGGTTCATCTCATTGTAGCCCGGATTCATACAGATAAAAGTCAGATCAAAGGCAAATTTTCGATGCCGTTTTAATTCCTGAAACAGCTTCGCCATCAAAAAAGAATCCTTGCCGCCGGAAATGCACACCGCGACCTTATCGTCCGGCGCAAGCAGCTCGTAGCGGTTGATCGCCTTGGCAAACGGCGTGAACAGATGCTTGTGGTAAGTCTTGCGGATCGACTGCTCCGCATCCTGCTTTTTGGAAGAGCAGCGTTTCAGATCTTCAACGACCCATGCCGCATAGCCGCCGGCAAGAGAGTAGGCATTGACGCCGAGCTTTTGAAGCTTTTCGGCTTCCGGCACCGTCAGCTCACCGCGCATGCAGTAGAGGATAATATAGGGGATCTGCTGCCATTCTTTCGCGTGCTGCTCTAATTCTTCAGCAGAAATCGCCCGGGCTCCGGGAATCATCCCGTATGCCCGAGCGGAATCACTGCGGATATCTATTGTCACATAACTGCCCGGCCGTAAACCGGCAAAGGCTTCACAAGTAATTTCAGAAGAACTCATCCTGCGATCGCGTCATACTTTTCTGCTACGAGCTTCCAGTCGATCACCTCGAACAGAGCCTTGACATAGTCAGCGCGCAGGTTCTTGTATTTCAGATAGTAAGCGTGCTCCCAGACATCAATCGCCACGATCGGCTTCTTGCCGGTGTTAAGCGAGATCGGATTGTCCTGATTCAAGGTGCTTGACGCGGAAAGATTGCCCGCTTCGTCAACTTCCAGCCATGCCCAGCCGGAACCGAACTGGCTGAGCGCGAGGTTTGTCAGCTTTTCTTTTAATGCCGCAAAGCTGCCGAATGATTCATTGATCTTTGCCGCCAGGCGTCCTTCCGGCTCTCCGCCGCCGTTGGGAGAAATCGTTGAGAAATAAAGGTTGTGGTTGTAGAAACCGCCGCCGTTGTTGCGAATCGCGGTGCGCAGCGCGGGATCCTCAATCGAGTCGAGGGAAGCCAGAAGCTGCTCGATATCCATGTCAGCGACGCCGGCCTTTTCCGCGAAGTTGTTGAGGTTCGTCGTGTAGGTGGCATGATGCTTGCCATGGTGTGTCTCAACTGTTTCCTTGTCGATGTGCGGCTCAAGCGCATCTGTCGCGTAAGCGAGCTTTACCTGTTCAAACATAGTCGTTTCCTCCTTTATATAGCAAGTCATTTGCGTCGCTACAGATTATAGCATTACAAGAGGGGATTTACAATATTTCTTTTGGCTGAAAGATGTGGTATAATCCACGGGAAGGAGGTGGTGTGAATGGCAACATCGACAGAATTTAAGCATGGACTGAGGCTGCAGCTGTCTGATATCGAAGAATTGTTAAAATATCTGAATAAAGAGGAACCGGATACGGATTTGGCAGTTGAAAAGCTTGAAAAAATGCAAAGAATCATTTTGGAATCTTTACAGGATTGAGAGCAGAGGAGAAAAAGAGGAGAACTAAAAGGAGATACGGACAATGCCACTTAAAAAGAAACCGGTCAACGGGATGAAGGACATCCTTCCGCGGGAAAAGGAGATCCGCGACTATGTGACGGGCGTGATCACGGACACTTACCGGAGCTTCGGCTTCACGCCGATCGAGACGCCGTGCATGGAGGACATCGGCAATCTGTCGAGCAAGCAGGGCGGAGAGAATGAAAAGCTGATCTTTAAAGTGCTAAAACGCGGAGAGAAGCTGCATCTGGACACGGCGGAGACCGAGAATGATGTGGTGGACTACGGGATGCGCTACGATCTGACCGTACCCTTGTCGCGGTTCTATGCCAACCATGCCAATGACCTGCCGACGCCGTTTAAAGCGCTGCAGATCGGAAATGTATGGCGCGCCGACCGTCCGCAGAGGGGGCGGTACCGCCAGTTCACGCAGTGCGATATCGATATCATCGGGGACGCGACAAACCTTGCGGAGATCGAGCTGATCCTGGCGACGACGGCGACCCTTGGCAAGCTGGGCTTTCAAAAGTTTGAGATCCGCATCAACGAGCGGCGCGTCCTAAAAGCGATGGCGCAGTACGCAGGCTTTGCCGAGGCGGATTACGACGACATTTTTATCACGCTCGACAAGATGGACAAGATCGGGCTGGACGGCGTGCGGGAGGAACTGACCGCGCACGGTTATCCGGCGGACGCGGTAGAGAAATATGTCGGACTGTTCGGCCTGCTTGACGGGCAGAATGATGTGACGGAAGGGCTTTGTGTTCTTTCTGACCGGCTCGGTGAATTTCTGGCGGACGAGGTGCGGGACAACCTGACCGACATCGCGCAGGCGGTGGACGCGGCAAAGGAAGCGGATTTTACATTGGTCTTTGATCCGACGCTGGTGCGCGGGATGAGCTATTATACGGGGACGATTTTTGAAGTGGCAATTCCCGAATTCGGCGGAAGCTGCGGAGGCGGCGGACGCTATGACGAGATGGTCGGCCGTTTTGCGGGACACGATGTGCCGGCGTGCGGTTTTTCGATCGGATTTGAGCGGATCATTCTGCTGCTTTTGGAATCGGATTTTACGATCCCCCAGTCACCGGCCCGGAAAGCCTATCTGATCGAAAAGGGATATCCCTCCGCAAAGCTGCCCGGGATCATGCGGCAGGCAAAGGAGGAGCGTGAAAACGGCACGCAGGTTTTGATCGTGCGGATGAATAAAAATAAAAAATTCCAGAAAGAGAATCTGGAAAAAGAAGGTTACACGGAGTTTCAGGAATTTTTCAAGCGGGACGCATAACAGAGGATCAATGCTTTGCCGGCGGCAGGGCACGATATAGATGAAAAATCCGGTATCGGAAAGGAGATACGACAAATGTCCGAGTCAATCAAAGGACTGCACCGCACGCACCGCTGTGCGGAGGTGACAAACGGTGAAATCGGTACAGCGGTGACGCTGATGGGATGGGTACAGAAGCGGCGGAATTTAGGAAGCCTGATCTTTGTGGATCTGCGGGACCGGAGCGGTCTGATGCAGATCGTGTTTGACGAGCCGCAGATCGGGGCGGACGGATTTGCCAAGGCAGGCACGCTCCGCAATGAGTTCGTGATCGCGGTACGCGGCACGGTGCAGAAGCGGACAGCGGCAGTCAATGAGAATTTAGCGACCGGCGAGATCGAAGTGATCGCCGAAGAGCTGCGCGTTTTATCCGAAGCGCAGACGCCGCCATTTCCGATCGAGGAGAATTTACAGACCAAGGACGAGCTGCGCTTAAAGCACCGTTATCTTGACCTGCGCAGGCCGGATCTGCAGCGGAATCTGATGCTGCGGAGCCGCGTGACCAATGTGGTGCGGAGCTTTTTGACAGAGGAAGGCTTTATCGAGATCGAGACGCCGATGCTGCAGAAATCCACGCCGGAGGGGGCGAGGGATTATCTGGTGCCGTCAAGGATCCATCAGGGCTGCTTTTACGCGCTGCCGCAGTCTCCGCAGCTTTTTAAGCAGCTTCTGATGTGCTCCGGGTTTGACCGTTATTTCCAGATCGCAAAATGCTTCCGCGATGAGGATCTGCGTGCCGACCGGCAGCCGGAGTTTACGCAGATCGACATGGAGCTTTCGTTTGTCGAGGCGGACGATGTGATCGATGTCAATGAGCGTCTGCTGGCACGGATCTGGAAGGATGTGCTGGACATTGAGATCCCATTGCCATTGCCGCGGATGACCTGGCAGGAGGCGATGGACCGTTTTGGCTCGGACAAACCGGACACGCGGTTTGGCATGGAGCTTAAAAATGTATCGGATGTGGTGTCAGGCTGCGGCTTCGGCGTCTTTGACGGAGCGCTTGAAAGCGGCGGTTCGGTGCGCGGGATCAATGTTAAGGGTCAGGGCGGCATGTCCCGCAAGCAGATCGACAAGCTCGTCGAGGAAGCCAAAGGAATGGGAGCAAAGGGGCTTGCGTATCTTTGTATCAATGAAGACGGCAGCTTCAAATCCTCGTTTACCAAATTTTTATCCGAAGAGACGGCGGACGCGCTGGTCAAAGCGATGGACGGCGAGGCAGGGGATCTGCTGCTGTTTGCCGCGGACCGGGACAAGATCGTCTGGGAGGTGCTTGGAAGCCTGCGCATTTCCCTGGCAAAGAAATTGGAGCTGATCGACGAGTCGCGGTTTGATTTTCTGTGGGTCGTGGATTTCCCGCTCTTTGAGTGGTCGGATGAGCAGGAGCGTTATCTCGCGATGCACCATCCGTTTACGATGCCCTTTGAAGAGGACATCGAGCTGATGAATACGGATGAAAAAGGCAAGGCGCGTGCCGTGGCATACGACATTGTTTTAAACGGTACGGAACTCGGCGGCGGTTCGGTGCGGATCCATCAGGACGATGTGCAGGAGAAAATGTTTGAAGCGCTCGGTTTTACAAAGGAAGAGGCGCATGAGCGTTTCGGATTCCTGCTCGACGCGTTCACCTATGGCGTACCGCCCCATGCGGGTCTGGCTTACGGATTGGACCGTCTGATCATGCTGATGGTCGGGGCGGATTCGATCCGCGATGTGATCGCGTTCCCGAAGGTCAAGGACGCGTCCGATCTGATGACGGAGGCGCCGACCCCGGTGGACGGAGTGCAGCTGGATGAGCTGGGGCTTGTGGTGGCAAAGACAGAGTGATGTCGGAAACGGTTCGATATGGTTGAAAGTGATGACAGAAGGCATGGGAGTGTTTCGGGGGAATGACATTCTATGGCGGACACACGGTATTATTACACGGATACGGAACGAAATTTCATAGAGAACCTGCCGGTACCGCTGATCGTCAGCCAGTATTATGACGGGTTTTACCATATTATCGCCCTGTCCAAGGCGATGCAGGAGCTGATGCGGTGGTCAGATGCGAAATGGGAGTCTCTGATCTTTATGGACATTCCCAAAGAACTGACGGCAAAAGTCAAAGGAAAAGAAGTGCGCCTGGAGGGAAATGCGTTCCATGTGGAGCGGGCGGATTCCTTGCTGTGGTATGTGACATTTTCTGACACGGTAAAGCAGAAAAAACGGTTTTCCCTGCAGAGCAGCCGGTTCAATTTCCGCCGGGGCATGTTCGACCGGATTTTGGACACGACGCAGGACTGCGTATTCTGGAAGGACAAGGACCGGCGGTTTGTCGGCGTCAACAAAGCATTTTTAAACGCATACGGGCTGGACAGCGCGGATGTGCTGATCGGCAAGACGGACGAGGATATGGGCTGGCATCCGGATCCCGAGCCGTTTAAAAAGGACGAGCTGGAGGTGCTGGCGGGAAAAAGCACCCGTCTGGTGCGTGGACAGTGCGTGATCCGCGGCAGGACGAGAGAAATATTAGCGTCCAAGTCGCCGCTTTACGAGGGCGACAAGATCGTCGGGCTGGTCGGCAGCTTTATTGATGTGACAGACCAGGTCGAGCAGGACAAAGAAAATGAGAAGCTCGTCGAAGAGCGGGAGATCGCTTTGCTTGAAGCGGAGCAGGCAAAGGATACGATGAGCCAGTTTATCATGCGGGCGAGCCATGAGATGCGCACGCCGCTGAACGCGATCCTCGGCTTTACCCAGCTGGCAGAGGGTGTCCGCGATCCCGATGTGCTGACGGATTATATGCAAAAGATCAAGGTGTCGGGGAATATCCTGGCGGATCTGGTCAATGACATCCTGGACATCCGCAAGATGGAAGACGGATCGATGCAGCTCAATCCGAAGCCAATGGTGCTGACCGACCTGCTGCGTGACCTTGGCAATATGGTCGGCATTCTGGCACAGTCAAAGAAGCTGAATTTCGTGATGGAGATCGGTGAAATGCCCCACGAATTCGTACTCTGTGACAAGGTGCGTCTGCAGCAGGTGATGATGAACCTGCTGAACAACGCGGTGAAATTCACCGACGAGGGCGGTACGGTTTCGCTTCGGGTAAATGAGCAGAGCGTGCGGGAAGGCCTGTCGGAATATATTTTCGTCGTGCAGGATGACGGCTGCGGGATGGGGCCGGAGTTTATCGAGCGGATATTCCAGCCGTTTGCCCAGGAGAACAGGGATGTCGCAAAGTACGGCGTCGGCACGGGACTGGGGCTTAATATCACCAAGAGGGTCGTTGACATGATGCACGGGACGATCGAGGTGGAGAGCGTTGAGAATTTCGGTTCGATGTTTACGGTACGATTGCCCTTGACACTGTCCGACGATCAAGAGTATCATAGTATTGTAGGCGAAACCGAGCTTGAAGCGGACTCTGCCTATTCGATCGCGGGCAAGCGGCTTTTAGTGGTTGAGGACAATCTGATCAACCAGGAAGTCATCCGCGGCATGCTTGAGGTGGAGGAGCTGCTCTGTGATGTGGCGGATGACGGGGATATGGCGCTTGAGATGTTCGGGGATTCAGCTCCGGGCTACTATGAGGCGGTGCTGATGGACATTCATCTGCCCGGCATGAACGGCTATGAAGTGACGAGGAAGCTTAGGGACATGCACCGTCCGGATGCCAAGACGATACCGATCTTGGCGATGTCGGCGGAGGTCGTGGACGAAGTGGTACGGGAGAGCCGCGCGTCCGGCATGAATGATTATCTGCC
The DNA here is from genome assembly GCA_017470735.1 of Lachnospiraceae bacterium. GTDB lineage: Bacteria > Bacillota > Clostridia > Lachnospirales > Lachnospiraceae > RGIG4930. Next base: position 18,333 of record JAFUYB010000013.1, read on the forward strand.
CAAGCCGATCGACATGAAGCGGTTAAAGCAGATATTGCAGACATATCTGAATTTTAAATAACAGGATCAAAAGCGGTCGAGGGAGGATGGATCAGCAGCGGCCGCATGAAATACAGTTGTGCGTTAGAAAAAGGATTTCAGGGGGATTAGGAGCATGACGACGAGAGATGTATATGAAGGGATCGGGGATTACGACAGGATGGCGGCGTGCATAGCCAAGGAAGAGAGCATCCGCAAATTCTTAAAAATGTTTTTGCGGGATGAGAATTTTTCGATTCTGGAAAAAGCGATCGCCGCGAATGATGTGGAGCGGGCGTTTTATGGCGCGCATACCTTAAAGGGCGTCTGTCAGAATTTATGCCTGACGCAGATGTATGAGACGGATTATGTCGTCACCGAGGCGCTGCGTGAAGGCGATCTGGAAGAGGCAAAAAAGTATATGCCGGAGCTGAAAGCGCGGTATGACAAGGCGATGCTTCGGATCGCGGAGATGGACGAGTAAGGCGGAAAGAAAGGAGGAAATCATGAAAGCGAAACATAAAAAGCTGCTGGCAGTGCTGTTTACAATGGTACTCTGTCTGCCGATGCTCGCGGAGCTTAAGACGGCGCACGCGGCAGAACAGCCCGGAAAGCACGGCTGGCTGGCGGAGATGACGAGAGGTGAGACGGCTGAATTCGGGCTGAAGAATGCGGACGGCTGGAATGCGTCGTGGCAATCTTCCGACAAAAAGATAGCTACGGTGACCAAAAAGGGCAGGGTGACGGCACAGAAGGCCGGAGAGACGACCATTTCCGCGACCCTGACGAAAAAAGGTAAAAAAGACATTGTTTTGAAAAAGAAGCTGACTGTGAAAAATACTTTGGCAGGCATGATCAAGCGTGCAGAGCTGCAGGCGGCAAACGGCGAGATCGTCGTACGCGGTTTTGACTGGGGACCGGGCGTGGATGAGGTGGTATTTACACTGCCCAAGCAGGTAAGCCGGGTTGAAGCAGAGGATGCCGTCATAGAGACCAAGAATGTCGTGCGTACCGTGGAAAGCGCTTTTCTGTGCGACCGCAATGGAAACAAGGCAGATGTGGAGCGCTCAAAATTCGTCGCGTTTACGCTGACGACCGACAGTACGACAAGCGGCAGTCCGTTTGACTACGATTTTGAAAAGACTTTTATGAATTCCTGGACGCCGGATTACCCGCTTAGGGCGAGCTTTGCGACGACCCGGGGCGGCAAGACCGTGACGGTGGGTTATTCGGGCAACTGCGGCAACAAGACCAATATCATCTCGCCGGATACATCCGAGTGGATACGGCTGGCGGCGCATTCCGCTACATACAAGAATCCGTTTTCCATGCTGGATGAGACCGTGACGCTGCAGCGGGCGGCATATGAGCCTGAGATATTAAAGTCTGACGGTCAGAAGAATCCGCTGATTATCTGGCTGCACGGGCAGGGCGAGGGCGGTACGGATCCGGATATCGTGCTTTTGGGCAACAAGGTTTCCGCGTTGGCAAAAGAGGATATTCAGCAGCACTTTACGACGACCTACGGCCAGAGGGGCGCTTATGTCTATGTCGTGCAGTCGCCGACCTACTGGATGGATGAAGGGGACGGCAAGAACGGTACGGGAGACAACAAATCCCGTTACACCGAAGCGTTGATGGACGCCATCAAGACATATGTGGAATCCAATCCGGACATTGATACGAAACGGATCTATCTGACCGGCTGCTCGAACGGCGGTTATATGACGATGAACATGCTGATCCGGTATCCCGATTATTTCGCGGCGGCGATCCCAAACTGCGAAGCGTACGCGTTTGACCGTGTTTCGACAGCGGGCAACGGCACCGCGATGGGCGGAGAAAATGAGACGGCATCCACTGGCAAGCGCTGGCTGACGGATAAAAAGATCAACAAGATCAAAGATATACCGATCTGGTTCTTGGCATCCGCGAATGACACGATCGTGCCCCCGGCATCGTACGAACTGCCGACTTATCAGGCACTGCTTCAGGCGGGCGCGACGAACTGCTGGTTCTCGTATTATGACCAGGTGCGCATGAGCGACGATCCGGCTGCTGAAGTGATGGGCCATTGGGTGTGGGTTTATTTCTTCAACGACCAGGTCACAGATGTACAGGATCAGAGCGCGATCAAGGATTCGGCCGATACGGCAGGTTTCGGTTTCGCGCCGACAGCGACCGGCGGAGCGCAGAAAGCAACAGTCGATGGGCAGGTTTATGAGGACTGCTTTGAATGGCTGAATGCGCAGAAAAAATGATGGAAAATAAAAGCAATAGGGATTTACCGCTTCACATCTCCGCGGTCGGTTACGATCCGGTAGCCCGCCATGGAGACGCGGTTTTCAAGACAGGATCTGCACTGGGCGCTTTCGTCGCCGGTGCAGATTTTATTTTCGTAAAGGGAATACAGCTTCCGCACGCCGGTGGGAGAGAGATTGGGCATCACGACATTGGCGCCGACAGAAAGCCCGTACTCCCGTCCGCGCGGATGGATCGTGCCAAGCGCCGTGGTCGACGGGATCAGGGCATAAGGGAACAGCAGCCGCAGGATCGCGACAAGCCGCAGCGTCAAAAGCATACTGCCGTTTTGTTCCGAGGCAAATGGCGTATCATTGTGCACTAAATACGGTCCGATACCGATCATATCGGGCGACAATTCCTGTAAAAACCGCAGATCCGCCAGCAGATTCTGCGCGGTCTGTCCCGGTGATCCGACCATGAATCCCGAGCCGACCTGAAAACCGATCTCCTTTAAGTCAAACAGGCATCTTTTTCTGTTGTTTAAGGACATTTCGACCGGATGAAGCTTGTGGTAATGTCCTTCATCGGCAGTCTCATGACGCAGCAGATAGCGGTCAGCGCCCGCGTCGAAATACGCCTGATAGCTTTCCCGTGTTTTTTCCCCGATCGACAATGTGACAGCGCAGTCGGGATGGGCGGCTTTGATGTCAGCAACCAATTGACAGATTTTTTCATCGGAAAAACAGGGATCCTCGCCGCCCTGCAGGACAAAAGTGCGGAAGCCCAGGCCGTGGCCTTCGTCACAGCAGGAAAGTATCTCGTCGTGGGTCAGCCGGTAGCGCTCGACATGGCGGTTGTCCCTCCGGATCCCGCAGTAATAGCAGTTGTTTCTGCAGTGATTCGTAAATTCAACCAGCCCTCTGACATAGACATCCGTCCCATACACGGCTCTTCGCACATCATCTGCCGCGCCAAACAGCAGTTCCTCTTCCTGCGTAAACCGGATATTCTCCCCGCGCATCCGCTTCTTCCAGTCATCTTCGACCGGAAGAGACGGCATTTCTATAAGAAAAAGAAGTTCTTCGTCAGACAAGTCGTGAGTGTTTTTTAGTTTTTCTATGATTTCTTTGGCATTCATACATTACAATTATACCCAAACATCCCCCACTTGACAATCCGCCCTGCAACGATTATAATATCATACAATTCCTCTAGGAATTAAGGGGATAGAAAGAGGTGAAGCATGACCCTGACACAACTGCGGTACGCGATTGCCGTTTCCGATTCGGAATCGATGAACGAAGCAGCGAGGAAGCTGTTCATATCCCAGCCGTCGCTGTCTTCATCCATGAAAGACCTGGAAAAAGAAATCGGCATCGAGCTTTTCCGCAGGACCAACCGCGGCGTGTCGGTGACGCCGGAAGGCGTGGAATTCATCGGCTATGCCCGTCAGGTAGTCGAGCAGTACCGCCTGATCGAATCGCGGTACATCTCCAGGGAGGAGTTAAAAGACCGCTTTGCCGTATCGACCCAGCATTACTCCTTTGCTGTGGCGGCATTCGTGCGGCTCGTGCAGGAGTACGGCATGGACGAATACGAATTTGCGATCAATGAGACCAAGACCTTTGAGGTCATGACTGATGTGCGGGATTTTCAGAGTGAAATGGGTATCCTCTATGTCAATGACTTCAACCGCAAGGTCCTGACCAAGCTCTTTATGGAGCACCATCTGTCTTTCCATCCGCTGTTCGATTGCAGTATCTATGTCTACCTGTGGAAAGGGCATCCGTTGGCGGAGCAGGACGGGATACGCATCGAAGAGCTGGCGGAGTACCCCTGTCTGTCATTCCAGCAGGGCAGCAACAATTCATTTTATTTTGCGGAGGAGGTGTTGTCGACCTATGAGTACAAGCGTCTTATCAAAGCAAACGACCGCGCTACGATGTTGAATCTGATGCGGGGGCTGAACGGTTTTACACTTTGTTCGGGCATTATCAGTGAGGATTTGAACGGCAACGACTACTGCGCGGTGAAGCTCGACTCCGATGAAATGATGACGATCGGCTACATCAAGCGCAAGGGCATCGCCTTAAGTCCGTTGGCGCAGAAATATTTGGAAATATTGGTTGAATACAAAGAAAATGTATTGAAATAGGAGGAAAATCATGAGCGACATCAAGAAAAATGTAACAGAGCTGATCGGCAAGACACCCATTTTAGCGGCAGACCGCTATGCAAAGCACGCAGGCGCGGACGCGGCAAATATTCTGGTCAAATTGGAGTATCTGAATCCTGCGGGTTCGGTCAAAGACCGTATCGCGCTGGCCATGATCGAAGACGCGGAGCAGGCGGGAAAGCTTAAGCCCGGGGCGACGATCATCGAGCCGACCAGCGGCAATACCGGTATCGGTCTGGCCTCCGTAGCGACGGCAAAGGGCTACCGCGCGATCCTTACTTTGCCGGATACCATGAGCGTTGAACGCCGCAATCTGCTTAAAGCCTATGGCGCGGAGCTGGTGCTGACCGAAGGAGCCAAGGGCATGAAGGGCGCGATCGCCAAGGCAGAGGAGCTGCGTGATTCGACACCGGATTCTATCATTCTCGGACAGTTTGACAATCCGTCCAATCCGGCATACCATAAGAAGACGACCGGTCCCGAGATCTGGGAGCAGACCGACGGCAAAGTAGACATCTTTATCGCGGGAGTCGGCACAGGCGGTACGATCACCGGTGTAGGCGAATACTTAAAAGAGCAGAAGCCCGAGGTCAAAATCGTCGCTGTCGAGCCGTCGAGTTCACCGGTGCTGTCCAAAGGCACGCCGGGCGCGCACAAGATCCAGGGCATCGGCGCAGGCTTCGTTCCGAAGGTGCTGAATACAAAAATATACGATGAGATCATTGCGATCGACAATGACGACGCGTTCGCGGAAGGCAAAGCGTTCGGCGTGACCGAAGGAATCCTCGTAGGCATCTCCTCCGGAGCGGCTCTGAAGGCTGCGGTTGAGCTTGCCAACCGTCCCGAGAATGCGGGCAAGAATATTGTGGTATTGTTGCCGGATTCCGGTGACAGATATTTGTCTACGCCATTATTTTCTTGAGTTGAAAACAGAAAAGTAAATCCTGAAAAACTTACTTGACACCGTACAGACCGTCAAAAACGTTGGTACTTAATGAATGCGAAGCATGAATTTAGTACCATTACGTTTTTGCCCGGAGCGCAAGCGGTCTGGTAGGTGACAATTAAGTTTTTTAGGATGTGGTTTAGCAGGAGAACAATCCACATGAAAATTTCCACCAAAGGCCGCTACGCCCTGCGCCTGATGCTTGACCTCGCCATCTACGACACCGGCGAGCCGGTCAGCCTCAAGGACATCGCGGGGCGGCAGGAAATATCTGAAAAATATCTCGAACAGATCATATCCGCGATCAATAAAGCGGGCTTTCTCGTGAGCGTCCGCGGCGCGAACGGCGGCTACCGCCTGCGCCGTGCTCCCAAAGAGTACACGGTCGGTGATATCCTGCGTGTGACCGAGGGATCGCTTGCCCCGGTCGCCTGCGTCGAAGTGGAAGACTGCGCGCGCCGCGAGACCTGCGTGACCAACCGCGTCTGGGAAAGGCTTGATGAAGCGATTTCCAAGGTCGTTGACGGCATTACTCTTGCGGATCTTGTGGAGTGGAACAACGACCTGCTTGCGGATTATGTAATATGAAATGACACCCGGACATTTGCTTTTCAGTCAGCATCATGTTAGACTGATGGGCAATGGATCCGGGTGTTTTTTATTGTGAAAAAGAAAGAGCGGGCGGAAGGATCTGCCCAAAACGACAGACGGGGTATTTTTGATGGGCAAAAAAGACGAAAAGCAAAAAGCTGAAAAGAAAAAGGGCGGGCTGCTCCGGGCGGCGGCAAGGCTGATCTTGATCATCATTGTCGCGTCGGTTGGGATTTATGGGATCCGGCAGGTGGTCAAAAAACAGCATGTAAAGACATATGAGACAGATGCAACGGCAGATGGCGCAGATGCCGCAAATGATGCTGCCGTGGCGGAGGATTCCGGCGGGGGTGAAGCCGGAAAAGAGGAAGCTGATTTTAAAATCGAACCCCTGAAAGGCAAAGCGTCAGACTATTCGGATGTGGAAAACTGGCTGCGGATTCCCAAGGCCGAAAAAGAAGTGGATACCTTTTTCATCTATCCGACGATCGTAACGGATACCGATCCCGACGCGCCGCAGATCATGCCGATCGACGATCCCGTGATGCGGCTTGGTGCCGAAGGGACTTATCTTAAGGACGCGATGGCGTTTGAAAAATCGACCAATGTGTTTGTTCCGTTTTACCGCCAGAGCAATATGGCGGCGATCGCTGACCTGCGTGAGGATGAGCTGATCGAGTTCCATAAGCAGGAGCAGAGGACGGATATCTATGGCGCGCTGGATTACTATTTTGAACACTTCAACGAGGGACGGCCGTTCATTCTGGCAGGGCATTCCCAAGGGTCGATCATGTCCAAAATCGTGCTGGAGGAGTATATGCAGGCGCACCCCGACTATTATGAGCGGATGGTGGCGGCGTATCTGGTCGGATTTTCGGTGACAAAGCGGGATTTAAAAGATTATCCGTATTTGAAATTCGCGCAGGGCGAGGATGACACGGGCGTGGTGATATCTTGGAATACCGAGGGCCCCGGCAACAAGGACGCGGACAATATCGTCGTGCTGAAGGATGCGGTCAGCATCAACCCGATCAACTGGAAGCTGGATGATACCTATGCGCCCGCCGACGAGAATCTCGGCAGCAGGATCGATATCCTTGAGGATTACAAATTTGACGAGAAACGGCCCGGACTGGCGGATGCGCAGGTGGATACGGAGCGCGGCGTTGTGGTCTGCCGGAATGAGGATCTGCCGCATTCGACGACGGATGGCGATCTGCCCGATGTCTTTGGACCGGACAGCTTCCATAGGGGAGATTACGCGTTCTTCTATTTCAATGTCGAGGAAAATGTCGGAAAACGCGTGAAAGCTTATCTGGAAAAAGAGCAATGATTCAGATGGGAAGGCTGTGAAAAGAATTGTTTTTTGACAGGAAATTTGTTAGTATGAAATGGTTACATCTGAGGGGATGTTATGTTTCAAATTCTATAAAAGATCACCAATGATCCTTTGTAGGATACAGAGAGTATTTCGGCTATGACAAAGGTATACCATTCGATCAAGTCCAAATATACGGCATTTCTGGTGCTTGGTGTGCTTTTAGCTTCGCTGCTGGTGGGCGGCAGCGGCGTCTTTTTGATGCACAAGAGCATCATCAAAGAGACGACAACGGAGATGAACTTAAACTGCCATATGGAGGCGGAGATCGTCAATGACGCGCTCGACAGCTCGGAGCAGTCGGTCAAATTCATGCGTCAGTACGCCCAGCGTCTCGGCGTGGAATTTGAGGAGCTGGTGTCGGATGATCAGGCGCGGAGTGCCTACGATGAAAAGCTGGAGGCAATGTACAGGGGCATTGCTTCAAACACGAGCGGCAATATGAGCTACTACTTCCGGTACAATCCCGAATACTTTGCGCCGGATGAAGGCTTTTTGTTTTCCAAAGCGCACGGACGGGCGACAATGGGAGGGGGCTATATTCCGGTTGAGGTGACGGATCTGTCACAATTTGATCCGGATGACGAAGATGTGGAGTGGTTTTTCCTGCCGGTTTCACTGGGGCATGGCACCTGGGTGACGCCGTACTGGGGCGACAACCTTCAGATGAATATGATCTCCTATGTCGAGCCTGTATTTGTCGACCGCAAGATCATCGGTGTCGTCGGGATGGATGTGGATTTTGACCGCGTGCTGGCAGAGGTCAGCAGGGGCAAGATGTACAAGAGCGGATACGCCTTTCTTGTCGGAGAGGACGGCGCGGTGCTTTCTTCAAAATCTCTGGGTGAAAAGGAGAGCATCGGCGAGGAAGAAGTGGCACTGTTTGCGGATCAGCTCCGCGGGTATTCGAGCAGAAACAGGCTGATCGCCTACCGTTACAATGGCATAGACAAACGGATGGTCTACTATATGCTCAACAATGATATGAAGCTGGTGCATGTGGCGGATGAGGCAGAGATTTTCGCGGGGCAAAACCAGCTGATCTTTAATGAATTCATGGCAGCGCTGATCATAGCCCTGGTTCTGGCGTTTATCGGTTATCGGTTCACCAAGCGGCTGACCCGTCCGTTAAAGAGGCTTTCAGAGGCGGCGATCCTGGCGGGAACCGGCGATCTGAATGTAGAGATTCCCGGGCAGGACAGGCAGGATGAGATTGGCAATCTGGCACGGGCATTCCACAATACGGTGGTCCACATTCAGCAGTATGTGGATTATGTGCAGAATCTCGCGTACAAGGACGCCCTGACCGATGTGCAGAACAAGGCGGCCTATGATATGTCGATGGAACAGATCGATGTGGACATCCGGATGGGCAGGGCGCAGTTCGCGCTGATCATGATCGATCTAAACCGCCTGAAAAAGATCAACGATACCTACGGACATGAGATCGGCAACCGTTACATCATCAATCTCTGCTCCAAGATCACGGATATTTTTGCGGTCGAGACGGTTTACCGTATCGGCGGGGATGAGTTTGTCGTGCTGATCAAAGGGGATGACTACGCGCAGCGTGAAGACCTGCTGGAGCGGCTGCGCCGGCATCTTGAGGTCGATCCGTCGCAGGTCAAAAACCCCTGGGACAATGTCTCCGCGGCGACTGGCATGTCTGAATTCGATCCCGAAAATGACGGCGGTTCCGATGAGGTATTCAAGCGCGCTGACGAGGCGATGTATGAGAATAAACTCGAAATGAAGGCTGGGCGTGCCTGATGAGGGAGTTAGTGTAAAATTATCGTTGCCTGAAAGAAGAAGCACAGAACATATATTCTGACAGATATAAAAGGAAGAGAAGGATTGGATCCCACTCTTCCCTATCGGAAAGTTTTCCCTTATTATGTTGGTTTGAGTTAATTAAC
>JAFUYB010000088.1 GCA_017470735.1 Lachnospiraceae bacterium
ATTAGCCCCACCATGTTTTGATGTCAAACCAACCGCCGCAATTGTTCCATTCCCCTGCGAAGGCGTAAACTCCCAGACAAACTTGAACCCATCCGACAGCTTCATACTCTCTGTCAGGTTCATGCTGCCCCTCTTCGTGTTAGCCGTGGCATTAACATCATTACTGGCATAAGCCACCGGCAGATTCGATGACGGCAGATAAAGATTATCCGCCTGCTCCGTAATGGAACTCGGAAAAAGCAGGATGCCACCGATCATGTTCGGGCAGATCGGAAGCAGCTCATTATTCCAGGTCAGGGAATCATCGTACTGACCGCCGGCCTTATACATGACACCCATCGGATTCACACCCAGAATATCATTGACGGCATTGGTGACCATGTTGGCCTCTGATACCGTCTCTACAACACCCGTATTCACATCTTCCAGTTCCAAGACCAGATTTCCTGTATATCTCTTCATAAAAGCCTCCTAACTATTGCTTCCCGGCACATCCACCGGCATAGCAAATCCGCCCACGCTTGTTCTTCCTGTCTTCACATCGGAGTAGAACCGCTTCACGGTCTCCTTGATCTCCCAGATATTGCTCTCGGTAAATGCCTTCACCTGCAGCCTGTCAGTCTGAGAACCATTGCCGATTCTGAATAGATCCACATACTCTTCAATATCAATCCTGCCATCCCATGCAGCTGAAGCGCCCATGCTCTGACCGGAAATGGAAGCAATACACATCCCGGTATCCACCGCAGCAGTGCCGCCTTCGCACCGCATATATACATTGAAGATATTCGTGTAGTTCGGCACCACATTCTCGATCGGATAATAGAGAAGAATTGTGTGCCTTCCTGAGTGCCAGTTCTCCTGTGGATAATGCACCGGAATCATCTGATTATTGAACTCAAAGGAAAAGATCACATCCGCATGGCCATCCTCCTGCCAGCTCATGGGAAGGGATATTGTTATCGTCTGCTCTTCCGTGTTGCCAATCACCACTGGCTCTTCTTCAGGATCATCCGGATCCACCGGCAGATCATCCACCGGGACAGACGGGATCACCACATCCCCGGATGCCGTAACAGACCTTGTCACAGGCTGAGCCATCACATCCACGATCACCTGTCCAAAGAACTGCGCATGGTTCGCTTCCGTTGTGGCAAACTCGATGGAAATGATCTTCGTATCAACATCCCTGACCGTAAATGCGGATGCATTCGTAAATGTATGAATACCGATTTTGCCAGCCTCAATCTGAGCCAGCAATCCGGAAATGTTCTTATCATTCTTGCTCTTCGCCTGGGACAGCTTCGGATTCTTCCCTACGCACTTGATGCTCTGCCTGCCGCCGATCTTGATGCTGTTTGATGTAATGCAGGCATACTTTGTAGCATCCGCCTGTCCGCCGGTAAAGGAAAGAATATCTCCCACATCCAAGGCCGGATTCCCGATCGTGTCCGAATCAAACGGAACATAATTCACCACTGACAGGTCGTTAAGGATATTCTCGCAAAGCTGCCGCCTGGTCTCTTCCAGACCAAACTGCAATAGCGGATTCACGCCCAGGTTCATCGTCAGCCCGTCATCAGGATCCAGCGCGTAATACTCCGCGATCTGCGTCCGCAGGTTCGTGGAACTGACCGCCGTGTACCTCGTGATGAAATCCGAAAAGCTGGAAGTGAACCTGTGCGTCCTCTCCACCACAAGCACCGGCGTATTCCCATATTTCCGAAGTTCCAGCTCCCCTGCTCTGTTGATCACGAAAAAACCGCCAAGCACTTGTCCCACATAGAACAGCACATCGCGGTAAGTCTCAATATCATTATCAGAATAGATGGACAGGTTCTCCGTTCCGTTCGGCATTGCCTCAATGGTTGCCCTGTCCTGAGCCAGTGTTACCTCACAGGCCGTGCTGCAGAGCACCATGAAATCATAAGCGTTACCGATGGATTCCAGAGAAGTGAACGCCTTCTCGAACCGCACCATGTAATCATAAGCTTTGATTTCCAGGCACTTCGCTTTCCGGTTTGCCTCTGATACTTCAAAGATTCCCATCGGGATCGTTTCATAGGAACCACCAGCCACCTGCAGATGATAGAACAGCTCCACCTTCGCATCTTCCAGCGTGTACCTGTTGATCGCGGAGAAAAGCGATATCCCCATCTCCGCAGCATACACAGTTCCCAGTTCGATCTCCGTGGATCCACAACACTGGGAAGTGATATATCCGCTGCCCTTGACCATATCATCCTGATCAAACTCATAAACCGTCCCGGCAGTCGTTGTGATCCTGCCGGTCCAGTAATATTTTCTTGTATTCGCCTTCACTGAATCAAGGAAAGCATTGCTGACCGGGTACAAATGACCACCTCCCTCCGGACATGAAAAGAGAGCCGCTGTTACACGACTCTCAAAAATACATTTCTATTATCTTTGCTACAAACTTGAATTTATTTTAAGCTATCACGTTTTACCTTCTTAAGCCTTACTATCATTACCATAGGAATTTCTTTGTTGGTTTTAAAACATTCTTCATAAAATCCATCAATGACAAATCCAGCTCTAAAACAAAGGTTAAA
>JAFUYB010000014.1 GCA_017470735.1 Lachnospiraceae bacterium
TCCCCATCCAGCCTTAGAGCCCTGACCAGCTTTCACTTCCATGATCGTGTACACGCCCGGAAGACAAAACTGCACCTTGGAGAAATCCATTCCCATTTTTTATCCACATTTCATCGTATCGGCTGACTAAACCATCCTGCCCTAATGTCCGCTTTTTCCTTTACAGACACGCTGCCTGGATGTTATAATCTGCCTATGGGTGTCGCCTATAGAAGTTTTGGCTTCCGAAAGATGGTTGACGGTTAGCCCTCCAATCGGAGGGGCGCAATGAGTCCAGTGGAAGTTTGCCCTGCGGGTACTCATGCTCTGCGCCGACCGAAACGGAGTGGAGACCTGCGACCCTCCGTTTACATAATCTGTCTTTGAACAGAAATACTGGAAGGGAGGGCTGATGCTTATGTTGACGATTGAAGACCTTTTGGCAGTGCTCAGTTTTGGACTGACCTGCTTCAGCGTCGGATACGCCATCGGACGCAAAGATAATCACAAGACGCAGAAATGACCGCCTCAATCCCTGACAAAGATTAGCGGTCATTACTGCTTTTAAATCATTTGTTTTGGGCTAACCGTCTGCTGGCGGCACCCTTTTTATTTCACCACTATAGTAACATCTGAAAGGCTTCTTGTCAATCAGACTTTTTCTCCCGCTTCCGACACAAAGCAGGCCACCAGACCATAGGTGATAGTGGGACGGATCCAAATTTCCGTGAGCAGGTATTCGGTGTACTCGCTGACGGGTTCCAAAACAATGGTAATGGTGTAAAGCACCGCAATCACCATGTCGATTATGCAGATCATCCACAGGTTGCGCTTTGAATATGTTTCCCACTCCTTGCGGGCGTAAAAATAGGTGAGCATCAAAAGCAACAGCACCGAGAGGGCGAGGCATACAAGGCGTATCACGCGAAACTCCAGCGGTGGGGCGAAAAGAATATCCCGGAGCAGAACCGTGGCACCCACACATACTGAACACCAATAATTAAACTGCATTGTGGTGATCCGGTATTTGAAAAAATACATCGCCATCATCACCAAACAGGCTATGTAGAACAGATTGAGCACCAGCTCTGGCCATGTTTCTTGCAGCCCTAATTTCCACACGCCGTAAAGCATCGTTCCCACAGAAACGATACCGCCTATGACAGTGATCAGGACATCGAATATCTTTGACTTTTCCTTAAACCTCAGTCCCATTACAGCAAACCTTGTCTTCCTTATTTACAGACTTCCTTGTGCCTGTAGAATAAATGTTTCAAATGCAATAATACTTAGTCAGGAAATAGGTTCTGTCCCAATCCACGATTTTTCTTTCAGATTCCTTTTCGGGATGGATATCGAACTCGTCAAGAACCATCACCATCCTGTCCTTCCGGTCATAGAGCGGCCAATCCTTCGACTTGCCGTCCGGAGAAACATCCGCACCAAGTGACGGATTGCCGGTCTTGGCGAACTGAACCCACATTTTGCGCATGGTTTTGGAAAAGGTTTCGTCAAAGACCCTTCCCGTGTCGGCGGACATCTCGGGATGATTGAATACCGATGAAAGCTCTATTGAATGCCCGCATTTCATGATCGGATCGGGAGATTCAGGTGTAAAGTAATAGGTGTAGGCTATACCGCCAGCTTCTGCCTGACTCTCCGCCAGTCTGATGACCGGTGCAATAAACCAGGCCTGGCTGAACAGACGGCTGTCCGCTTCATAGGGCTCTCCCTTTACATCATTACAGAAGCTCTCAACCAGCTTTTTCTCTTCATCCGGCAATTTGTCAAGCTTCAGAGGCTTGCGGCCTTTGACCCACGCATCCCAGCCTTCCAACCCAAAGCTGTACACAAAAAAGTCCATTTCATCCTTGTTGCAGCCAACAAGAAACGCAATATCCTTCGCTGCACCGGTTTCGTAAGCCTTAAAGGTGTCCAAAGGCAAATGGATTCCGTCTCTTTCCGGAAACTGCCGCAAGAATATGACAGAGGAGGCTTCCAAAAGCTTCCTTCCCTCGACCTTCAGGAGGTCAGCAACGGTTTTACAGCCGAGTGCTTCCATCAATTTATCCGTACATTCGATGCCTTCCTCCGTCGACCTTGTCTGGTTAATGGAACCGCTCTCGGCTATGACGCGACTAAAATACGCATGGGTACCTTCGAGCAGCGGAAGCAGGGTGCAGCTTGCGGCACCGGCGGATTCACCGAAGATGGTCACATTGTCGGGGTCACCGCCAAAGCCAGCGATATTCTCATGCACCCACTTAAGTGCCATTTTCTGATCCAAAAGCCCCAGGTTCTGCGAATCCGTGTATTCTTTGCCGTCCGGAAGGTGGGACAAATGCAGGAATCCAAGGACCCCTAACCTGTATGCGATGGTAACAACGATGACATCCCGGTTCTCTTTCACGAAATTGTGGCAGTCAAACATCGGGTCGATCGTACCGCCGGCTTCAAAAGCGCCGCCGTGAATCCACACCATGACCGGCTTCTTAGCTGCTCCCGCGTCCAGCGGTTGTGCCCGCCATATATTCAGATACAAGCAATCTTCACTCAGATCGTAAAGGGATCCCGTCTCCAATTCCGCATTCCCGAAGGCACTTTTTGCATTGTAATATGCCTCATATACGCCGTCGTCCGGAACCACATCCACCGGTGCTTTCCAGCGCAGTTCCCCAACCGGCTGTTTTCCAACAAAGGGAATGCCCCTGTATATAATGATATTCTCTGTCTTCTTGCCAACAAAGGTTCCGTTTTTGCATTTGACCGCCAGCGCCGGATCGAAATTTCCGTCTGTGATCGGCTTGTTCTCGCCACCATACATGGACCGCAGCATCTCTCTCGTATCTTCCGCTGTCTGCGGCTGATTCGTCATTTCACTCATTGTACTATCCTCCTTACTGAAGATCTTGGTTCCCATTTGGTTTTTAGTGTTTGTCTGCTTGCAAAGAACCTGTCAAATTTTCTCATTGTTATCATCTTTCCTCTCATGCTTTATATACAACATCCCCATCAACAATTGTCGCCAGGCATACCGCCTTTTCGATATCCGTAAAATCATCATGCATAAAGTCTCGATCCATAACAACGAAGTTGGCAAGCTTGCCGTAGCTTATCGACCCCATCCTGTCCTCCTCATGCCACATATAGGCAACATTGCTTGTAAGAGTCTTCAGAGCCTCATGTCTGCTGATGGCCTGGTCGATATTTCTGATATGGTCATCCGATTGTGATGGCAGTTTCTTCAATACTCCCAGGCAGAACGCCTGTACCGCACTGAATGTCGGAGACACGGGATAGTCTGAATGGTTTGCGACCACGCCGCCTCCATCGATAATAGATTTAACCGGATAAGCTCTGTAGGACTTCTCTTCTCCGACATAGGCGACCTCCTGGTCGAAGAATCCCGGCTCTCTGACAGCCCACATAATCCCACATACAGCCATAACATTGTATTCTCCAAATCTCTTCACATCCTCCGGCGTGACTTCCTGTAAATGCGCCAGTGCATTTCTCATATCGAAATTCCCTGTCTCGCTCTGCGCTTGTGCGATGGCATCAATCCATGCCCTGGTGGCTCCGTCTCCGATCGAATGAATGTGAACATTCATATCGTGCGCGGCCGCCGCCTTGACGAGCCTTACCATCTTATCGTGATCATCGAATCTTGTCACTCCTTTATAACCCGGTTTATCTACATAGTCATCTAACATCCACGCAGTATGACCCTCAACAACGCCGTCAGCAAAGACCTTGGCTCCAATCACTCTGACATGCTTTCCGTTATATTCCTTTGCCTCCTTAACGATTCTTTCCACATCCTCTTCGGGAGTATCCGTATTGTCGTTCACGAAGCTTCCGCAGAAAGAATACATCTTAAGCCTCCCTTCATCGTCAAGCTCCTTGTAGGCACGGGGATCATGTTGGGTCAAAAGCTGGTAGCCGGCGTCATATACACCGGTATACCCGTTTGAAAAGGCGTATTGCTGGAAGCCCAGCAGTTCCTTCTTGGCCTGGTCAAGCTCCGGCTGGACTCTCTTAACAAGATCGATAGCAGGCTTTTCAGCAAGCAGGCCATTCGGTTTGCCATTCTCATCTACATGAATGCATTCCGTTCCCCACTGTGCCACTGCTTCTTCATTGATGTCATACGCCTCCATGGCTTTGGTATTGATCCACATCATGTGACCGCTGACGCTTTGATTTATCATGGGCTTATCCGGACATATCTCATCTAACTGCTTCGCATTAAGCTGATACAGCAGATCATCAGTCCAGCCTGAACCGACTATGTGAGGTTTATCCTGATTTTCGTCCACATACTTCTTCAGAATTTTCAGGTAATCCTCAGGCGTTTTGCCCTCTGTTAGATTCGCTCTGCCAAACATGTTATTTCCCGCAAGGCCGGGATGGCAGTGTGCTTCCAGAAATCCCGGATAAACAGTATTCTTTCCATAATCCAGAACCCTTGTCTTATCATCCTTAAGCTTCATTGCGGCATCCCTGCTTCCGACATAGATGATTTTTTCGTCAGCCACAGCTATCGCTTCAGCATAGGGCTTGAACTCATCCATTGTGATAACATTTCCGAGAATAATAGTCTCTGCTTTCATGTTGTCTGTCCTCCTTGTCTTGAGTAAATGAAACACCATTGGGTATCTTTTCAAATTTTTCCATTATTTATCCTTTTATTCAATGGGGTATTCCAGAATGGAATAATTTTATTTTCCCCGACACTTGTTTTTTAATGTCAGTCAAATTATCATCAATACGGAAAGAGGTGAATGCTTTTACATGAGTAATTTATTTTCTGAAATGCTGAAAAAACTTCGAACAGAAAGAGGCCTTTCACAGACTAAGCTGGGAAAGCAGCTCTTTGTCAACCAGTCCACTATCGCCCGTTGGGAAAGCGGCACCCGCCTGCCGGACGCCGCGATGATAACCCTCCTATCCGGGGCACTTGGTGTAGATGTGAACACGCTTCTCCAAGCAGCAGCAAAGAGTGAGGAATCACCCCATGTCATCATAGTGGACGATGAAAAGATCATCCTCTCCGACAGCCTGACAGTTCTGGACGAAGTCATGCCGGCCGCCACGATCAGGGGATTTATGTGGCCGCAGGAGGCAATAGAATACGCCAGAATGAACCCGGTTGCCTTGGCGGTTCTGGATATCGAGCTGGGAACAGCCAGCGGTTTTGACCTGTGCAAGACATTACTCGACATCAATTCCCGCACCAATGTGGTCTATCTGACTGCTTTCCCGGACTACGCTCTGCCGGCCTGGGAATCCAAAGCCTGTGGTTTTATGGTCAAACCCCTGACTCCTGAAAAAGTGCACAGTCAGCTCGAAAATCTCCGATATCCCTTTTCTTGGGAAGACTTGGGAGGTGAAGTCCATTGAACGGTTTGACGATCCATTTTGAGCTTCTGCTGCTGGGCATCACGATGGTAATGCTTCTGATGAGCCTTGTCATTGCCGTCATGGTTCCCGGCATTGACCGGTGGAGCAAGCGCTTCTTCATCGCTTTTTTCACTGTTCTCTTACTGTATGGAGGCGCCTCTCTGGTTGAGGTATTCCTGGAAGGCCGTCCGGGCAGCAGATTCGCGCTGGGAATCCTGTACTATATCGACTCATTGTTCCCTTCAATTCTGGTTCCTATGCTGACAGCTTATCTGCTCCATTGCTGTGGAGAAGACCTGCGGGGCAGCAGGCTTTTTCGAATTGAGGCGGCTTTGTGGACCGTATTCTTCATCCTGCTGAATACGACCCCGTTCACGACCTTGTTTTATTACATCCTGCCGGAGAACCGCCTCTGCCGCGGTCCTCTCTACCCCCTGATGCTGGGTTTCTTGTTCGTGATGGCACTCATTGCCCTGGCCGGCGTGATCCGCCGACGGAAACGGCTGGCCGGAAAACACTATTATGCTTTCCTCATCAGCTTGGTTCCGATGGCGGCTTCCATGTTCCTCCTTTTTTTCGTTTCCTTCTTCGTACCCTTTATACTAGGAATCGCCTTTTGCGTCTTTTCGATGTATATCATCATCCTGTCAGATCAGATTGAGCAGAACATGCGGCAGCAGCAGGAGATCATCAAGCGGCAATTGGAAAACGCCCGGCAGCAACGAGAGATTGCCCACCAGCGTGCCAATGTCCTGATACTGCAGATGCGTCCCCACTTCATCTACAATACCCTAATGAGTATCTATGGTCTGTGCAATCAAGACCCACAGAAGGCCAGACAGGTCACCCTGGATTTCACCACCTACCTGCAAAAGAACTTCAATGCTGTCGCCAGCGGAGACCTCATTACCTTTGTCACGGAGCTGGAACACACCCGCGCCTATCTGGCTGTAGAACAGGTACGGTATGAAGAGATGCTTCTTGTGGAATACGATACAGCTTTTACACAGTTCCGTCTGCCTCCGCTGACATTGCAGCCCATCGTTGAGAATGCCGTCAAGCATGGCATTAACCCCTACTCCGACCCGCTTAGCATCTCCATTCGGACACGACACACGGATACCGGCGAAGGCAGACCTTCCGCTATCGAAATCACCGTGGAAGATACCGGTCCGGGGTTTGATCCCTCCGACGAGAGCAAGCCACATACCGCACTTGATAACATCCGGCAAAGGATGGAAATGATGTGCGGCGGGAGTATGACTATCAAATCCCGTGAAGGCGGCGGAACTGTGGTGACGATCACAATTCCGGACAGTCCCGGGCAAAAGAAAGAGGCGGCAGAAATATAATGTTGTGTTACACATTGCATAGGCTGTCTTCAGAATGCACCGTCACCACATCTCCGATTCCCGTAACTGGTGTGCATCGCAAAAAGACCCCCGGAAATCTGACTTTCTGGAGGTCTTTTAGATATTAGCGTCTTGTCGCCATTATTTGTTTGCCATATAAGTTTCAACGCGCTTCGCTACATTGGCCTTGATATTGTTGTAATAGTACATGTAGTCGAAACCATGGCGCCCATCCGGTCCGAAGAACTCGGCAGCAACCTTAGCAACGTCCTCGGGCATCGGATCAACTTTGACATTCGTTACGACCGTGCCGCGGGCGAGGTTGATCTGTGCGTCTGCACCTACATCCCCGATTGACCATTCGCCGGTCTTCTCATCCAGAATGATCGATCCCAGGTTTTGGCTCGCAGGAGCATAGGTTTCGTCCAGCTTCCAGTTGAGAGGGTTAATGCTCCTTGTCCCGGGCAGTAACACGACGGATTTGGCGTTGGCCTCTACATTCCCCGGTCCCTCTGTGTTCCATGCGATGATAACACCCGTGTCACTCTCTCCGGTGGCAAATTTCAGGTGCGGATTGGCAGCAAGATAATTATTCGTGACGGAGTAGCCAATGGTGTAGGCTGCGACCATGCGGCTGTAGTATTCGGGATGACCCTTGAAATATGTTCTCAAAAGCAGTAAAGCCATTGCCGATCCCTGGCTGTGACCGGCGAGGATAAACGGACGTCCGCCGTTGCAGTTCTCAAAGTAGTAGTCGAGTGCTGCGGTGATATCCTCATAGGGCACACCTAAAAGTGCCGCATCGATGTTGCCGTCTTTCTTATGGATTTCCCCCGCATAGCGCAAACCGGATTGGCGCGTGTACGGCACAAACACATTGGTGGAATCCGCATATGCGGATGCGTGATCTCTGTATTCGACCTTCGCACCGAGCAGCATCTCGGGGTTGTCGAGCGTCGCATAATCAGGGGCGCCCTCTTCAAAACTTGACATGATGTATTCCGTCGCGCAGATGTAGAACGTGTCAACGTCCTTTGTAATCTCCGGAAGCTGATACCAGCATTCCTTCCGGGAATAGTCGGGGGCTTTATTGGATTCCTCCGCTAATTTCTTTGTCGCAGCCTTCAGCTCCTCCTTCTTCTCCGCAGTCTCGATTTCGGCAGCAATCTCCGTAGCGTCCATGCGGGTAATGGTGATCGCAAACTCCTTAAGCATTGCTCCAAGCGCAGTTTCATCATCCTCCTCTGCCATCAATAACAGAGCGGTCTCCCCGTCTACCAGGCATTCGCTGGCCTTTGACAGTAACTCTGACTTTTCTTCCAGCTCCTTCAAATCCATGGAATCGCCGATAAGCGAGCCGATACCGCCGCCAAGCAGAACACCTAAGGGCCCTGCAAGCAATCCTACCAGGCTTCCGATCAGACCGCCGGTCCAGCCGCGGGCCTCTGTCGCGCCGCCGATAAAGGCATCCTCCAGAGAAAGGTGACCGGCATCCTTCTTCACGACAGCCGCCTGGGAAACCGTGAAGCTTTCGTTTTCATGGTTCTGCCGCAGCATGCTTAAGATCTGGTATGCCTCACTCGGCACCTTGCAGTTTACGATGATAACATTTTCTTTCATAGTACATGGTTCCTTTCTTTAATGAAATTAGTATGGACTTTGTTGTCTGCTTTCATTTCCTCCTTAAAAAAGCGAAATCTCTGTTACTCCAAAACATAACCGTATTATCTTTTATCTCCCAATGGGATTCAATACAACATTCCAGAATGTCAATTTTTTATTTTACGTTAGTGTAAAATTATCGTTGCCTGAAAGAAGAAGCACAGAACATATATTCTGACAGATATAAAAGGAAGAGAAGGATTGGATCCCACTCTTCCCTATCGGAAAGTTTTCCCTTATTATGTTGGTTTGAGTTAATTAACA
>JAFUYB010000015.1 GCA_017470735.1 Lachnospiraceae bacterium
CGGTCAAAGGGAAGAAAATCACAGGCTGATATTTATCAGTCCGAAGAATACTTGAATATGCAGGCATAGGCTTGTCCTATCCCGTAAGTCAACTGGATATAAGAATAAGGGAACGAGCCAACGAGTACTTGACACATACATCTTTTGTTCTGTCGTTGAATCCGAAGAGGATATGCTTTATAATCGAAGTGTATCTGTTCACAGAGTTGTGCGGATACATAGAAAATGACAACTATCAGCGGTACAAAGGTTGTAAAGCAAAAAAACGGCAGAAAGGAGAAGGAGATGGAAGGAGTCTATGAAGTGGGAATGACTGACAAGCAGTTTTCTGCTTATCTGAGGGATCAGATTATAAAGTGGGAGAGAGTGAAAGAAATTGCTGAAAGGGACATGGAAGAAGAAAAGAAAGGTCAGCTGATAAAAGAGATCGATAAAAATATTGAGATTTTGAGGGAAGATTTGGCGAGTTAATGCATTACTGTATCGGAGATGTCCATGGGTGCTTTGATGAAATGATCGCGCTCCTGGAGAAAATCGAACGGCAAGACAAAGACGCCCACTACATTTTTGTGGGCGATTTTGTCGACCGCGGACCCAAGGTGTGGGAGACGATTGAATGGGTGATGGAGCACATCACGCCGGACGGAAAATACCAGAGCGTACAGGGCAATCATGAGCAGATGGTGATGCAGTGGTACTTGGAATACTGCGAATGGAAGTCAAAGAAGCTACGGCTGTCGCCGCCTCCCCAGCCGAATTATGATTTTATGGAGCAGGCCAAGGCAAAGGGGATGCTGGATCCGGTGGCGTTAAAGCCGATCATGGATTTCTTTCTGACTTTACCGTTCCACAAAGTGATCACGGTGCCCGGACGAAACGGGACGACCGTGACCTACGACATTGTCCATGCGTGGTATGACTATGATGAGCCGGAAGACAGCGGACAGCAGTATATGGACAATTTGTGGAGGAGGGAAGTCGATGGCAACTTTGACAGTGACCATATCATCATTCACGGACACACGCCGACATTGACGATACTCTATGTGGGCAAAAAGCACAGTTCGCCGGGGATGATCGTTTACCGCAAGAATGCGATCAATATCGATGGCGGATGCGTATTTACGGCGCAGATCGATGATCTGCCCGGACATTTGTGCGGGATCTGTTTAGAGACTTTGGAAGAATTTTATTCCCCAACATTGGAGGAACGGCTGCCGATGAAAGAGCGGATCGATTATCTGAGGAAATACCGCAGCGAGCCGGATCCATTCCGGGAGGAGCTGCTTCAGAGGCTGCCGGAATAAGCTGTATAAACTGCCCTTTCCGGATGACATCGCTAGTGCCGGTATCATTCAGCGTCTTCAGCCGTTTCAGGCAGACGGATCCGGACCTTTTCAATTCGTCTGCGCTTGACGGCAGAGACCGACAGGATCACGCCGTCACCGGTCACATAAGTTTCTCCGACCTTCGGGAAGTGGTCGAACAATCCGGTCAGATATCCGCCGATCGTATCATAGTCTTCGGATGAAAAGCCGAGATGCAGGTCATCCATCAGATCATCCAAGTTGGCGCTTCCGAGCACTTCGTATTCACGGGCGCTGATCTGTACGACATCATCGGTCTCATAGGTATCAAACTCATCACGGATTTCCCCGACCAGCTCTTCGAGCAGGTCTTCTAAGGTGACAAGTCCCGCAAGCGCGCCGAATTCATCAAGGACGATCGCGAGCGAAATGGAATTCTGCCGCATCTCGTCAAACAGGTCAGAAGTCTTTTTCAGTTCATAGGTAAAGAACGGTTTGCGCAGGTATTTGCGCAAGGCAAACGGATGATCCCGGTTGACCAGGAGAAGGTCTTTCATATTCAGAATGCCGACGATGTTGTCGGTGTCGTCCTCATAGACAGGGATGCGGGTAAACATATTTTCCGAAAAAGCCTCTAAAAGCTTTTCATAGGACCAATTGATATTGACAACGGTCATATCGATGCGCGGGATCATTACCTCGCGCACAGCAGTATCGGCAAAGTCGAAGACATTGTGGATTATGTCCTTTTCGTCTTCTTCGATGGCACCGCTTTCGTGCCCGACATCCACAATTGTTTTCAGCTCCTGGGCGGAGATCAGCCCTTCGCCGGAGTCTTCGGATACGCCGATCCGGTGCAGAAACCACCATGCGATCGCGTTGATGAAGTTGATCACCGGCGTCAAGGCCTGCATCAGAAACCAGATCACGCCGGAGTAGCGCAGGGACAGCTTGACAGATTCCAGGGTTGCCAGGTTTTTAGGAGAAATCTCCCCAAAGATCAGGATCAGGAATGTCAGGATGCCTGTCGCGATGCCGGCACCATATCCTCCAAGCAGCTGGATAGCCAGTGTCGTGGCAAGCGAAGAAGCGGACAGATTGACGATATTGTTGCCGATCAGGATCGCGGAGAGCATGCGTGATTTGTCGTCGGTGATGGCGAGCACCCGCAGAGCCCGTTTATCCCCTTCGTCTGCAAGCGTCCGCATTTTGATACGGCTGACCGTCGTCAAAGCTGTCTCTGCCGATGAAAAGAAGAACGACAGAGCCAGCAGAACGATCAGTGCGGTAAATTGAATGTAAAAGTGTACAGTAAGGCTCATTGTATCATATTGTGTCCATGCCAATATCGTATCGTTTCAGGTATTGCGGCATCATCCTTGATTTAAATACGCTACCTGCTCCGGCGTGAGACTGTCGATCGTAATACCGAGGAAGGACAGCTTGCGGTTCGCCACCTCCAAATCGACCTCACGCGGTACGGAGATCAGCTTTTCAGTCAGTGCGCCGTCGTGCTCGACAAGGTATTTTGCGGAAAGCGCCTGGATCGCGAAGCTCATATCCATGATCTCCGCAGGATGTCCGTCGCCGCAGGCAAGGTTGACAAGCCTGCCTTCTCCGAGGACATAGACGAATTTGCCTTCCGTCACCTCATAGCCGATGATATTGGCGCGCTGGTCAATGGTTGAAAGAGCGGATTCGCGCAAGCCGGCCATGTCGATCTCGACATCAAAATGTCCGGCGTTGCAGAGGATCGCCCCGTTTTTCATCAGGGGGAAGTGGTCGCGGGTGATGACGCCAGCGCAGCCGGTAACCGTCACAAAGAAATCACCGAGCGGAGCTGCCTCTTCCATTTTCATCACGGAAAATCCGTCCATGACGGCTTCGATCGCTTTGATAGGATCGACTTCGGTGACGATCACCTGCGCTCCCAAGCCCTTTGCCCGCATCGCAACGCCTTTGCCGCACCAGCCGTAGCCTGCGACGACAACCGTCTTTCCCGCTACGATCAGATTGGTCGTGCGGTTGATGCCGTCCCATACGGACTGCCCGGTGCCGTAACGGTTGTCAAACAGATGCTTGCAGTCGGCGTCGTTGACCATTACCATCGGGAAGCGGAGGGTATCAGCCGCCGCCATCGCGCGGAGCCGGATGATACCGGTAGTCGTCTCTTCGCAGCCGCCGATGACATACTGCAGCTCGTCAGTCAATTCGGTATGGAGCATATTTACAAGATCTCCGCCGTCGTCGATGATGATATTGCAATGGTGGGAGAGGACGCGCCGGATGTGCGCGGTGTATTCCTCCTCGGTCGCATTGTAGTATGCGTAAACATTTAAGCCCGCGGAAGCAAGGGCTGCCGCTACATCGTCCTGCGTCGAAAGCGGATTGGAACCGGTAATATACATCTCGGCACCGCCTGCCGCTAAGACCTTGCACAGATACGCGGTCTTTGCTTCGAGATGGATCGAGAGCGCGATGCGTTTGCCGGTAAACGGTTTTTCTTTTGAGAAATCGGATTCCAGACTGCGCAGCAGAGGGCAGTTCTTCCGCACCCAGTCGATCTTGTGCTCGCCGCTTGGGGCGAGGGAAATGTCACGGATATCGTAAGACATAATGGCAATATCTCCTTTCAAAAGTTCGTAAGCAGGATCACCGGAGGGCAATCCTTTGATCATCTTGTCAGTCCATTTATTGTAGCATAAATGAAATCTGTTGTCATTGATATATTAAGAAAGTTTTGGTATGATAATAACTGTTATGAAATTCTCGGGGATGAATGAAAAGACGATGAACGGAATCAAAAAATGGCGGGTACGCCGGATGCTGCCGGCCGCTCTTTGCGTTTTATTGCTTGCCGGCTGCGGAGGCGTTGACCGGGAAGGACAGACCAAGCTGCGCAATGCCGGGATCGCCGCGCTTTCGCAGCAGGATTTTGAGGGCGCGCAGAAGGATTTCTCCGAAGCGATCTCGATGGCAAAGGGGCGGGTGACAGATGCGGAGATCGATCTGACCTATTATCTTGCTGCCAGCTATTATCTGCAGGACAGATATGAGGACGCGGAACAGTGTTATTCCAATCTGATCACCTATGACAAGGACAACGCGGATGCGTTTTTTCTGCGCGGAAGCGTACGGCTCGACATGGATGAGTCTGAAAAAGGACTGTCTGATTACCGCAAGGCGGTTGCCGTGTCAGGGGATGATTACGAGCTTTACATCGCGATCTATGAGAATCTGACTGCTCTGGGATACCAGAAGGATGCGGAGCCGTTTTTGGAAAGCGCTCTGACGATCAGCGGGGATGGTGCGGACAATTATTATTACCGTGGAAGGATCTATATGCTGTTGGGGCAGGATGATCTCGCCAAGACCGCGTTTATCAAGGCGATGGACAAGGGCAGTGACGAAGCCGGCATCTGTCTGGCGCAGGAGTACTTAAAGGACAGCGAGGATGAAAGCGCAAAGGATCTGATCTCGCGGTATACGGCAGGCGAGAAAAAGGATGCGCGGCAGAGCGTGCTCGCCGGACAGCTATTGCTCGACTTGGGTGAATACGAAGAGGCGCTGTCTGTGTACGAGGAAGCGTTAAAGGACGAAAAGACTGCCACAGGCGCATACCGCGCCGATCTCTTGAAAGGAAAGATCGCGGCGCTGGAATACAACGGTGATTTCGCGAAGGCGAAAGACGCGGCGTCGGATTATGTTGAGGAATTTCCGGCGGATGCGGGGATGGTTCGGGAGCTGGCATTTTTGAACACGAGGTAATGCAACTCGGAAAAGCAAATCCGGCAAAAAACGAAAAATGGCTTCGGATTTGAGATGATAATGGGAGGGCAGAGGCAATGGGACTGGTTATCAAAAACGGACATCTGGTCAATCCGCTGACAGCGGCGGACGGAACCGTTGACATACGGATCGCGGAAGGAAAGGTTGTCGAAATCGCGGAGGAGATTGCCGCAGAAGCCGGTGACGAAGTGATCGACGCCAAGGACTGCTTTGTCGTGCCGGGGCTTATCGATCTGCATGTGCATTTCCGTGATCCGGGGCAGACTCAAAAGGAGGATATTGAGACCGGATCGCTTGCGGCGGCAGCAGGAGGCTATACGACGGTCTGCGCGATGCCCAATACCACCCCGGTGGCGGATTCGCCCGAAACCATTACCTATGTCCAGGACAAAGCGGATCAATTCGGAAAATGCAAAGTCTATCAGGTCGGAGCGATCACGAAAGGGATGCAGGGAGAGGAACTTGTCGATTTTAAGGCGATGACAGAGGCGGGCTGCAAGGCATTCTCGGAGGATGGGAAAAGTGTGATGAATTCCCGCCTGATGCGCAACGCGATGCGAAAGACAGCGGAACTTTCGGTGCCGATCCTCGATCACTGCGAGGATATCGAGCTGGTGGAAGGCGGCGTGATGAACGCGGGAAAGCGTGCGGATGAGCTTGGCTTGCCCGGTATATCGAATGCTGTGGAAAACATCATTGCTTCGCGCGATATTATGCTGGCAGAGGAGACGGGCGCAAAGCTGCATCTGTGCCACTGCTCGACGCAGGAATCCGTGGATCTCGTCTGGGATGCCAAGATGAAAGGCTTAAAGGTGAGCGGTGAAGTCTGCCCGCACCATTTTCTGCTGACTGAAGATGATATTCCGGGTGCTGATGCCGCAGAGTATAAAATGAATCCGCCCCTGCGGACAAAGGATGATTTAGACGAACTGGTCTGGGCGCTGTCGGACAACATCATGGATGTGATCTCGACAGACCATGCACCGCACACCGCGGAAGAAAAAGGAAAAGGATTTTTAAATGCGCCTTTCGGCATCGTCGGTCTGGAGACGGCGTTGCCGCTGACCTACACCCATTTGGTCAAGACCGGCATCCTGACAATGCAGCAATTCGTAGCCAAGACCTCGATCAATCCTGCCAAAGTGCTGGGGATCGACCGTGGAGACATATCGGTCGGGAAAGTGGCGGATATAACTATTTTTGACCCGAGTGAAGAATATGAAATTCACGCTTCGGAGTTCAAGGGCAAGGCAAAGAACATGCCGTATGAAGGGAGAACGGTTTGTGGTAAAGTAAAATACACGATATTAGAAGGAAAAATGACTTTCACATCCCGATGAATAGGAGACAAACGCGCAATGATCCAAAAACTGATTGACAAAATAGAGCAGACAGAGGCCCCGATCGTCGTCGGCCTGGATCCGACCTTGGCTATCATCCCGCAGAGCCTGCAGAAAAAATACTACAACCAGACCGGCGAGACCTTAGAATCCGTGGGCGAAGCGATTCTTTCGTTCAACCGCGCGATCGTTGACGCGGTCTGTGATCTGATACCGGCGGTCAAGCCCCAGATCGCGATGTACGAGGCGTTCGGCATACCGGGGCTGATCGCGTACCGGCAGACAGTTGAATACTGCCGTGACAAAGGGCTTGTCGTGATCGGAGACGCAAAAAGAGGGGACATCGGATCGACTTCGGCGGCATATGCGGACGCCCATATCGGCAGGACGGTGATCGGAGAGCGCTCCTATCAGGCATTCAATGAAGATTTTGTGACGGTCAATCCGTACTTGGGATCGGACGGTGTACGGCCGTTCATTGAAGTCTGCCAAAAAGAAGACCGCGGTATTTTTGTATTGGTAAAGACATCCAATCCATCGAGCGGCGAGTTTCAGGATCAGTTGGTCGGTGATGAAAAGCGTCCGCTTTATGAGCTGGTCGCCGAAAAGGTCGCGGCCTGGGGAGCGGAGAGCATGGACGGGGATTACTCCAATGTCGGCGCCGTCGTCGGAGCGACCTATCCGGAAATGGCGGCGGAAATCCGCAAGCTGATCCCGCAGGCTTACATTTTAGTGCCGGGCTATGGCGCGCAGGGGGCGAGCGGGAAAGATTTAAAGGCGTTCTTTAATGCAGACGGGAAAGGAGCGATCGTCAATTCATCGCGCGGCATTATCGCGGCATATCAGAATGAAAAATACGCAAAATTCGGAGAAGCGAATTATGCCCAGGCGAGCCGTCAGGCGGTTTTGGATATGATCGACGATATCCGGGGTGCGATCGGATGAGCGGCACGAAGCGGGCGCGGGTGATCAGCCGGCATGAGCTTTGCGCAGGGATTTTTTCGCTTGTGCTGGATTGTTCATTTGCCGGGGAGATCAAGGCCGGACAGTTCGTCAATCTCTATCTTGATGACGGTACGCATTTGCTGCCGCGGCCGGTTTCTGTATGTGATGCGGATGTGACGGCACAGACGGTGACGCTGGTCTACCGCGTGGTCGGGTTTGGGACGGAGTACTTTTCGCAGCTCCGCGAAGGTGATACCGTAAGGATGCTCGGGCCGCTCGGCAACGGCTATCCGGTGGATGAATTGTATGGAAAAAAAGTGATGGCTGTGGGCGGAGGCCTTGGCATTCCGCCGATGCTGTATCTGACGAAGATGCTTTGTGATAAAGGCGTAAATGTTCAGACGGTGCTTGGCTACCGGGACGAAGCCTTTTTATATGATGAGTTTAAAGAAACGGGCGTGCCGGTCTATACGGCGAGCGATACCGGAAGCATTGGGACGAAAGGAACTGTGATCGACGCGATCCGGCAGAACGGACTCGGCTGTGATGTGATCTGCGCCTGCGGACCGCTGCCGATGCTTAAGGCATTGAAGGATTATGCCAAAGAGGCCGGGATCCGTCTGTATGTATCGCTGGAGGAGCGGATGGCGTGCGGGCTTGGCGCTTGTCTGGGGTGCGTCTGCGAATCTGTCGGGGCAGACGGACATTCGCATGTGCACAACAAGCGGGTATGCAAGGATGGTCCGGTGTTTGACGCCGGGGAGGTAGTACTGTGAATATGATGGAGACCACATTTTGCGGCGTGACCTTCAAGAATCCCGTGACCGTCGCGTCGGGTACCTTTGGCAGCGGCATCGAATACGGGGACTATGTGGATTTAAACCGTCTCGGCGCCGTAACGACCAAGGGAGTGGCGGACCAGCCGTGGAGCGGCAATGCGACACCGCGGATCGCGGAGACGGCGAGCGGAATGCTCAATGCGATCGGGTTGCAGAATCCGGGGATCGATGTCTTTTTGGAACGGGATCTACCCTATCTGCAGCAGTATGATACGGGCATTATCGTCAATGTCTGCGGACACAGCGTAGAAGAATATTTAAATGTTGTGCGCCGTTTGGAAGGGGAAAATATTGACCTGCTTGAGATCAATATTTCCTGCCCGAATGTCAGGCAGGGAGGGATTTCATTTGGGACGGATCCCAAAGAGGTCGAGCGGATCACCAGGCTGGTCAAGGAGGAAGCGGAACAGCCGGTGGTGATGAAGCTTTCACCGAATGTGACAAGTATCGCGGAGATCGCGAAAGCGGCCGAGGCAGGCGGAGCGGACGGATTGTCATTGATCAACACGATCACCGGCATGAAGATCGATACGAGGACGCGGCGGTTTGCCCTTGCCAACAGGACGGGAGGCCTGTCCGGACCGGCGATCCATCCGGTGGCGGTGCGGATGGTATATGAAGCAGCGCAGGCGGTCAAGCTGCCGATCATCGGAATGGGCGGTGTGACGGACGCGGATTCTGCAGTCGAGCTGATGCTGGCAGGCGCGACGATGGTAGCGGTCGGTACGGCGAGCTTTGCGGAGCCTGCCGTGGCAGAGCAGGTGGTCGACGGGCTGGAGCGGTATGCCAGGGAGAACGGATTAAAGCATATCGGCGAGCTGGTCGGTGCCGTGCGGGATGAGGCAGACGCGAACATATAAATTGCGGCAGTATAAGGGGTAATAAAAAGGAGTACGGGCAATGGAACAGTATAAAGAAGAATTCATCCATTTTATGATAGACAGCCAGGTGCTGAAATTCGGGGATTTTGTGACCAAGAGCGGACGCAATACGCCGTTTTTTGTCAATACCGGATTTTACCGTACCGGAACACAGCTAAAGAAGCTCGGTGAATATTATGCCAGGGCAATTCAGGAGCATTTTGGCGGGGCGGATTTTGACATTCTGTTCGGACCGGCGTACAAGGGGATTCCGCTTTCCGTGGCGACGACGATCGCGCTTCACGATCTCTATGGAAAAGAGGTCGGTTACTGCGCGGATCGCAAGGAGGAGAAGGATCACGGTGAAAAGGGAAGCCTTTTGGGCGCGCCGATCGGCGATGGCAGCAGGGTGCTGATCATCGAGGATGTGACGACGGCGGGAACGAGCATCCGGCAGACGCATCCGCTGATCACGGCGCAGGGCCAGGATGTACGGGTTGTGGGACTTGTGGTGTCGGTAGACCGGCAGGAATGTGGGACGGGCACGCAGTCCGCGCTGCAGGAATTGTCAGAAGAGTTCGGGATGCCGACGGCGGCGATCGTGACAATGGCGGATGTGGTCGAGTGCCTGCACAACCGTCCCTACAACGGAACGGTTTACATTGATGACGAAAGGAAGCAGCAGATTGATTCGTATTATGAGAAGTATGGCGCAAAATGACAAAGAAGATACGATCCCATCGCGCCATACTGACCGGAAGCAACAGGCTGATCGCTAAATTTGCGCTTCTGATCATTTATTTAGCGCTGCTCTCCTACGGGCTTTTCTTCGCGGAGAGCTTTGGCAGGACGATAGAGCACGGTTCATACAACATCCAGCCTTTCCGCGAGATCGGCAGGTATATAGAATATGCGGATATGTTCAGCTGGCAGATCGTCGCGGTCAACCTGCTTGGCAATATTCTCGTGTTTCTGCCATTCGGTTTTTTGATCCCGTCGCTGTTGCCCGCGAATGATAAAAAGCATCCGTTGGCGATCACGGGATTGAGCCTGCTTTTTTCAGCGGTGGTCGAGGTGCTGCAATATCTGACTGCGGTCGGCGCGGCGGATGTGGACGATGTGATTTTGAATACGATTGGCGGATTCTTGGGCTATCTATGTTATGTCAGCTGGCGGATCCTGCGGTACGGCAAGGTGAATTTTACGAAGGAGGAACAGGCGTGAGCAAGCGCAGACGGGGATTTTTCGGGAGACGGAAAAGTTTTTCTGTTAACGCCAAGAGGCCCATTTCCACCCGCAGTAAGGTGGCGTATATTACGGCGCTGCTGTCGTGCGTGTGTTTCGCCGCTGCGACAGCCTACGCGGTCTATACGGACGGCGACTCCGGCAAGGTGGCAGGAGGCATAGGTGTCGTTTTTCTGGTCGTGGAAATATTTGCGACGATCTCTGCGATGACACAGGTGCGAAACGATATTGAACCGCTCCCGGCGCGCATTTTTGCAGTGTTTGTGTCGGTGCTGGCGCTGGCGGCGTGGGGCGGATTGTATATGGTAGGAATGATGCGCGGATGAGCAGGGACAATGCCTGCAGATCAGCGGTGATATTGTTGTAATAGTAATGTTGGGACAGGGCAGATTAGAATGAAGGATTGGATCAACCGCATTTCACAGATCGTGGACGGAACGGACAGCGATTACATAAAGAAAACGGGGAAGCTACTGCTGCAGGCTTTGCAGCTGGCGGAGGATGTGTCTGACGAGGCGTTTTTCAAGCGGCCGTTGGAAGATTTGCAGGCGTTGTGGCAGGAATTGTACCGTCCGATGCTGCCGGAGCATTATGAGCATGATTTTTTGTATCCGCCCTTTGCAAAGAAGCTTTTGGGCGATGAATTGGGAGCGTTGCTTTCCGCGCTGTACGCGGATTTGTACGCGTCGATTTCGTATGCACTGCAGCAGGATACAAAGAAGCTGGCATTGCTGGCGGAGCTTTTTGTGCAGAGCTGTGTTGAGTGCAGAGCCGAAGAGACGGAAGGCGCGCGGGCGCGCAATGTCCGGCGGACGATGGCGGCGTTTTATCATGATAACGCGCGCGCTTTTGTGGAATCGGGCGTAAGGGCGATGGTCGTGCCGGATGAGACGGATGTCTGTCATCGGATTTTGGATGGACAATGTGATTTGAATGACTTGCGGTATCTGTACCGGTACGGCTGCCATATCGGGAAAAATGAGCTGGAAATGGCGGCGTATCTGAACGGACTTTCCGATGAGGAAATACACAAAATCGCGGCGACCTATGTCGGAGGCTATATCAAGGGCTTTGCGGTGACGGGCAAGGACATCACGAAGAAGAAAACCGTTAAGGTGGAGTATCCGGTCGGATTTGAGCGCGTCGTGCGCGAGGCGGTAGAACTGTTTGCAAAAGAGGGACTGTCAGCGACCTTTGTGCCGGAAGCGGTACTGTCCTTTACGGGGCGGGGAAACGGCAAGCGCGGCGTTTACACATCCTCTCCGAACCGCCGCTTTGATTTTGACCACAAGGATGACAAGGGACTGTATCAGTCCGCGGAGTTAAATCAAAGGAAACTTGCTGTATTAGAGGAATGCTTCCGCCAAAACGAAACGGCGGCGCGGGAGCACGGCGGGCCTGCAGTGATCGAAGTGTTCGGCGAGGCGTCATTTGAGCCAATGCCGGAGAGTAAAAATTACACCTACACGGCAGAGCAGAACCAGGAAAATGTAGCGTATGCGGCCAAGAGCGGAGAACTGACCAACCGTTTTATTCCGGGCGAGGAGCGCAGCTTTACGATCATCGCGTTTCCTCTGCCGGAGATCGGCGGGCAGTTTGAGGAGATTTTCCGGGAGATCATTAAGGTCAACACTTTAGATTACGAATTGTACCGGGACATCCAGCAGCGGATCATCGACGCGCTCGACCGAGGAACGGCAGTGCGTGTCCGCGGGGCGGGAGACAATGTGACCGATATGCTTGTCCGTCTGCACGGGCTGACCGATCCCGGTAAACAGACGAATTTTGAAAACTGCGTCGCGGATGTCAACATTCCGGTCGGCGAGGTGTTTACGAGCCCCAGGCTGGAAGGGACGGCAGGGACATTGTTTGTCAGCCACGCCTATCTGGGCGAATACGAATACAAGAACCTGCGTCTGGAGTTTGCGGACGGCATGGTGACGGATTACTCCTGCGACAATTTTAAAGACAGCGCGCAGGGCAGACGCTTCATTGAGGACAATGTGCTTTACCATCATCCGACATTGCCGGTCGGCGAGTTTGCGATCGGGACAAATACCACCGCCTACAGACTGGCGCGGGATTACAAGATCGAGGGGAAATTGCCCGTCCTGATCATGGAAAAGACCGGACCGCATTTTGCAGTCGGAGATACCTGCTACAGCCATGCCGAGGATGTGCCGATGTTCAATCCCGACGGCAAGGAATGCATCGCAAGGGACAACAGCCGTTCGCTGTTGCGGAAATCAGAGGATGAAGAAAAAAAGGCAGAGGCGTATTTTCACTGCCACACGGATATCACGATCCCGTTTGACGAGCTGCAGTGCATTACGGTATTGGAAGCGGACGGCAAAGAGACGGATATCATCCGGGACGGGCGGTTCGTCCTTCCGGGAACAGAAGAATTAAATGTGCCTTTGCAATGAAGAATGAGAGGAGCCTAGCATGAGTGATACAAAGAAAATTCCGGTCGGTCTGGTCATGGGATCGGACAGCGATCTGGAGATCATGGGAAAAGCGGCGGATGTGCTTGACGAGCTGGGAGTCGGTTATGAAATGCGGATCATCTCGGCGCACCGTGAACCCGATGAATTTTTCGAATACGCAAAAGAAGCAAACGAACGCTACAAGATCATCATCGCGGGAGCGGGGAAGGCGGCACATCTGCCGGGCATGACGGCGGCGCTTTTTGACGGTCCGGTGATCGGCATTCCGATGAAGACCTCCGATCTCGGCGGCGTGGACAGCCTCTATTCCATCGTGCAGATGCCAAGCGGCATCCCGGTTGCGACCGTCGCGATCAATGGCGGTATGAATGCCGGGCTTCTCGCTGTCCGCATGCTCGCAATGGAAGACCACGACCTTTTAGCCAGAATGAAAAAATTCATCGCTGACCAGAAAGAAAGCGTCGTAAAAAAAGATGAGAAATTGCAGGAGGTAGGGCATCGTGGGTACTAGACATTTAGACTACAAATCCTCAGGCGTAGACATCGAAGCAGGCTACCGCTCAGTCGAGCTGATGAAAGAGCATGTCAAACGGACCATGCGCAGCGAAGTCCTCGGCGGGCTCGGAAGCTTTTCCGGAGCCTTCGATCTCAGCGCGATCGCGGGGATGAAGCATCCGGTATTGATGTCGGGGACGGACGGCGTCGGAACCAAGCTCAAGCTGGCGTTTCTTTTGGACAAGCACGACACGATCGGCATTGACTGCGTGGCGATGTGCGTCAATGACATAGCCTGCGCCGGAGCAGAGCCGCTGTTCTTTTTGGATTACATTGCCTGCGGGAAAAACGAACCGGAAAAGATTGCCGGGATCGTCGGAGGCATTGCGGAAGGCTGCGTCCAGTCAGGGGCGGCGCTGATCGGGGGCGAAACGGCAGAGCATCCCGGGATGATGCCCGAAGAGGAATACGACCTTGCGGGTTTTGCGGTCGGTGTGGTGGAGAAAGACGACATCATTGACGGCTCGAAGGTTGCGGACGGAGATGTGCTGATCGGACTCGCATCAAGCGGGATCCACTCCAACGGCTTTTCGCTGGTGCGTAAAATTTTCCCGATGAAGCGGCAGAATTTAGACTGCTATATGGATGATCTCGGGATGACGCTTGGCGAAGCGTTGATCGTACCGACCAGGATCTATGTCAGGGCTCTGCGTCAGATCAAGGAGCAGGGTGTCAGTATCCACGGCTGCGCGCACATTACGGGCGGCGGATTTTATGAAAATATTCCGCGTATGCTGCCTGACGGCGTCCGTGCGATAGTGGAAAAAGACAGCTATGACATACCGCCGATTTTCAGGCTGCTGCAGACTGAAGGGAATGTCGAGGAGCAGATGATGTACAATACCTACAACATGGGCATCGGCATGGTTGTCGCTGTCGCGAAAGAGGATGCGGACAGAGTGGTTTCCGCGGCAGAGGCAGCAGGAGAGCGGGCGTATGTGATCGGCAGGATAGAAAATGGCGAAAAGGGCGTGACCATTTCGGGAATGTGATCTATCCATAGCAGGGCGGTGAAACGGTTCAGAAAGCAGAAAGCACTTGCGGAAAGGCGTGGACAGTCAATGGTTGAGTTGCAGGGAGAAAAAACAGCGTCGCCAGAGGCGGCGGGAACAGAGGCAGAGAATATTTTGGCAAACGGCAATGGGAGATTCCGGCTGGCGGTACTGGTATCGGGAGGCGGAACCAATCTGCAGGCGATACTCGACCAGATTGACAGCGGAAAAATGCCGGGGATAGAAGTGGCTGCCGTGATTTCGAACAACGCGAATGCCTATGCATTGGAACGGGCGCGGTCACATGGCATTCCTGCAAGCTGCATCAGTCCAAAGGGCTTTCCGGACAGAAATGCGTATGCGGGGGCTCTGCTTGAGGCACTTCAGGAGACGGGCGCGGATCTGGTCGTGCTGGCGGGAT
Organism: Lachnospiraceae bacterium; assembly: GCA_017470735.1. GTDB lineage: Bacteria > Bacillota > Clostridia > Lachnospirales > Lachnospiraceae > RGIG4930. The sequence continues at coordinate 14,741 of JAFUYB010000015.1, forward strand.
TTTTGGTGGTGATACCCGAAATCGTTGTGCAGGCGTATCCGAACCGGATCATCAACATCCATCCGTCGCTGATTCCCTCATTCTGCGGGAAGGGCTACTATGGTCTGCATGTCCATGAAGCGGCGTTGGAGAGAGGCGTCAAGGTCACCGGGGCAACGGTTCATTTCGTAGACGAGGGTACGGATACCGGTCCGATCATCCTGCAAAAAGCCGTGGAGGTGCGGGACGGCGATACGCCGGAGGTGCTGCAGAAAAGAGTGATGGAGCAGGCGGAGTGGGTGATCCTGCCTGAAGCTATCCGCATTATTGCGGCAGGGTATGTAAAGTAATGCGCAGGTCAGATGATATTCAGTGTCATTTTAGAGGAGGACATAGAATGAACATATTAGTAGTAGGAAGCGGCGGGAGAGAACACGCGATCTGTCACGCAGTCGCAAGAAGCAGCCGTGCAGACAAGATCTACTGCGCTCCCGGCAATGCCGGTATCGCGGAACTGGCGGAATGCGTCCCGATCGGGGCGATGGAGTTTGACAAGCTGGTTGATTTTGCCAAGGACAAGGCAATCGATTTTGCGATTATCGGTATGGATGATCCGCTGGTCGGCGGCATCGTAGACCGGTTTGAGGCAGCAGGGATCAAGACCTTCGGACCGCGGGAGAATGCGGCGATTCTTGAAGGAAGCAAGGCATTTTCCAAGGAGCTGATGAAAAAGTACGGGATTCCGACAGCAGCGTATGAGACATTTACCGATCCCGAAAAAGCGTTATCGTATCTTAAGACGGCAAAGCTGCCGATCGTGCTCAAGGCGGACGGACTGGCGCTTGGCAAGGGCGTGCTGATCTGCAATACATTGGAAGAAGCTGAGGACGGCGTGCGGACGATCATGCAGGAAAAGAAATTCGGCGACGCCGGAAATACGCTGGTGATCGAAGAGTTCATGACAGGGCGGGAGGTATCGGTGCTGTCATTTACAGACGGAAAGACGATTCAGCTGATGTCCTCCGCACAGGATCACAAACGCGCCTTTGATGGCGATGAGGGACCGAATACCGGCGGCATGGGGACATTTTCGCCGAGTCCGTTCTATACGGAAGAGATCGATCAGAGATGCAAGGAAGAAATCTTTCAAAAGACAGTCGATGCGATGGCGGCAGAGGGCCGGCCGTTTGTCGGCGTGATCTTCTTTGGGCTGATGCTGACAGAAGACGGGCCGAAGGTGTTGGAATACAATTGCCGTTTTGGCGATCCTGAGGCACAGGTGGTGCTGCCGCGGATGAAAAATGATATCCTGGATGTGATGGAAGCCTGCGTTGACGGCCGTCTGTCGGAGCTGAAGCTGGATTTTGAAGACAATGCGGCGGTCTGCGTCGTGTTGGCATCGAAAGGCTATCCGGTGTCCTATGACAAGGGATTTGCCATTTCGGGTCTGGAGAAGTTTGACAACAGGCAGTATTTCTGCTTCCATGCCGGGACTGCGAAGGATGAGAACGGACAGACCGTGACCAGCGGCGGCAGGGTGCTTGGCGTTACGGCAAAAGGTGCCAGCCTCGCCGAAGCGCGCAAGAATGCCTACGCCGCGACAGAGTGGGTCGGTTTTGAAAATAAATTCATGCGGACGGATATTGGCAAGGAATTTGTGTAAGAAAACATAAAAACCATAAAAAAGGCAGTGCGGGTCAATGGATCATCACTGCCTTTTTATAGTTTAATTTTCCGCTGAAAGCGGCGGCTGTTTATAGCACAAAACAAAATAAAAAACATCCGAGGCTTCGGATGTTTTTTAAAAGGGGGGTTATATAAATATATAAAGGGGAAATGACTAAAGGATACTTTATATGGGGGATGTACCCTCAAGTCGATAGTTATTATACTTCGCGCAAGCCGATAATACTATGGCGAAAATGTATGAAATAGACAATTATTTTATTTTTGTGTTGTGTAAATCTCACAAGAACAGAGCAAAAGATGCTGTTTTGAACCATTAGAACCGCGATCTGAATGGGTGTGAGCGGAGAAAAGTCATGAGATAGAATTCAGAAATTGCAGAAGACAGCTTTTTTGCTCATGGCTTAAGGTATCAATTTTGGAATGCAGTAATTCGTTTTCCTTTTTTTCATCAGAATCAGAATTTTTTATATCAAAAAAATCCCGGAGAGAAATCCGAAGCGTGGAGCAGATCAGCGCGAGGAAATTGATGGTGGGATTTTTCTTTCCCAGTTCAACATCTCTTAAATAGCTTTGTGATACACCTGTCAGATTGGCAAGCTTGTTGACTGACAGATTTTTTGCCGTACGGAGTTCCGTGATTCTTGGTCCAACGGCTGCGGCAATTTCCGTTTCAAAAATAGAGTCTTTTTCCATGAATAATCTCCCCTCATATTAATTATTTATACATAATATAGATATAAAAGATTGCGCTATAGACTTGAAAATTATCTCTATAAAGATTATAATGTCCTGGTATGAAATTTCAGAGGACAGAAAATGTGGTATGTAATACAGGTTCAGGCACGCCATGAAATGGCCGTGTGTGAGCGGATGCGAAAGGATGTCCTGAAAGACGGTGAGGAAGCATTTGTCCTGCTGTCCGAACGGATACACAGGAGACAGCCCAGGGGATATGAAATTGTACTTACGCCGGCATTTCAGAAATATATTTTTGCTGATATTGGAAATGTCAGTGATTTTCAGCAGAGACTTAGAAACATCAAAGAAATGACGAAGCTCCTGGCTGTCGGTGATGACATTGTTCCCATTCGTGAGGACGAGCAAAGGCTCCTTGAATTACTGAGTGACGAGCAGCATGTGATCAGAATATCGACAGGGTATATTGCCGGAGAAAAAGTGACCGTCACGGATGGTCCGCTGAAGGGACGGAGCGGGCTTGTGCAGTGGACGAATCCGCGCCAGAAGCTGGTAGGCATCAAACTGCAGCTATTCGGCCGCGAGGCCAGAGTAAAGCTGGGAATGGAATATATTGCTTCTGCAAATGCAGGCTAATCAGATAAAAGACAGGAAACACCCGCAATGTGGACGCTGAGCGAGTCGCGGCACAGGAGGGTGCGGATACATCAGATCATCCAGGGAGAGGGAACGGCCTCTTTCCGGCGAAGCATACCCTGAAATAAGAACTTAATACGAAAAATTGTGGAAATATTACTGACAGATATTCATACCCATATTATTCCGGGAGTCGATGACGGCTCTGAAAATATGCATGAATCAATGGAGATGATTGAACTTGCATACGAGACAGGAATACGGCGGATTGTACTGACGCCTCATTATATATCCGGGGGCAATGGCTACGAGCCTGAAAAGCTGGACAGGTTATATGATGAATTAAAGAAAAAGATCCGGAGTGTTCACCCTGATATGGAACTGTTTCTGGGGAATGAGGTGATGTATTCATCGGAAACCGCGGAAGACCTTCGGAGAGGCTGCATTCACACTATGAATGGCACAAGGTATGTGCTGGTCGAGTATCTTCCGGAGGTACCATACAGGGTACTGACGCAGTCAATGGGCGAGCTTCAGCGTGGAGGGTGGTGGCCGGTCATTGCCCATGTCGAGAGGTATTCGTGCCTTATGGAAACAAAAGAAAGGATCAATGAACTGATAGAAATGGGTGGTTATCTGCAAATGAACACGAACAGTCTGACGGGCAGCCGTTTTAACTGGCGGACGAGGAAATGCAGGGCATTGGTGAGAGAAAATAAAATATCTTTTTTGGGAACAGATGCTCATGGTTCGGCGCACCGTACACCGGAGTGCAAAGAAACCTTGAAGTGGCTTAAACATGCCTTAGAAAAATATGATTTAGAAAGACTACTATGGGGTAATGCGGACAGGATGCTGCATGGAGAAATCATACAATGACTTTTGGACAGGCGGAAAAGGACTGATGGAAAAGCGGACAGGGAAAAGCAGGGATGTTATTGAAATAGATTTATTGGAAGTGCTTATCGTGCTGCTGGAGCACTGGCTGCCGCTGTGTTTAGTGACAGTCGTAGCCGGGATCAGTGTTCTTTTTGCATGCCATTTTATTATTGTACCCCAATATGCATCTACATCTATTCTGTATGTATTGAGCCGCAGCACATCCATTACAAGCCTGGCGGATCTGCAGATCGGCAGCAGTCTTACGGCGGATTATGTTGAAGTCGTGGGAGGGCGTCCCGTGCTTGACAGAGTGATCAACAATTTGGAACTTGATCTGGATTATGCGGGACTGGCGGAAAAGATTTCATTGGAGAATCCGAACAACACGCGTCTGCTGAAGATCACCGTCACGGATGCTGATCCGGAACTGGCGAAAGAAATTACGGATGAGGTAGCGAAAGTTTCTTCCAACTATATTGCCCAAAAGATGGATCAGGACGCGCCGACCATCATTCAATACGGATACAGTGACGAGGAGGCAGTCAGCCCGCATACTATGCGGGATTCCGCCATTGGAGCGGTGGCTGGATTATTGATATCGTCGGGAATAGTACTGCTGATTTATTTTATGAATGACACGGTCAAAGGACCGGAAGACGCGGAACGGCGCGTCGGACTGCAGGTGCTTGGCACGCTGCCGTTTGAAGAGGATTGGGAGAGCGAAAAAAGACATACAAAATCAGAAGGAAAAAGACGGCTGGTGAGGTAAATGGATTATATACAGACAGAGGAGGACATGGCAGAGAATCAGGAATGGATCAGCCTGCTGGACGGCCTGATCTATGAGAATGTGGAAAAACAGAGTAATACAATGCGGGAATCCCTGCGTGCCCTGCGGACAAACATTCAGTTCTGTGGGGACGATGTCCGGACGATCCTTTTTACGAGTGTCGTTCCGAATGAAGGAAAAAGTACTGTTGTACAGAATCTGGGAAGATCCTTCGCTTCTTTGGGAAAGAGGGTTCTTGTGATGGATTCCGATATGCGCAAATCTGTATTGCTGGGGAGATACCGCATACGGACGGAGTCAGGCGAAGAAATATTAGGATTGTCACATTATCTGTCGGGACAGACTTCCCTTAAGCATATCGTTTATCGCTCCGATATGGAGAACTTTTGGCTGATCTGGGCCGGGCAGCAGGTGATAAATCCGACGGAGCTTTTGGAAAAGGATTATTTCAGGGAATTGTTGCAGCTTGCGAAAGAGACTTTTGATTATATTCTGATTGACTGCGCACCGATGACGGCGGCGATTGACGCGGCAGTGGTGGCAAAGCAATGTGACGGCGCGGCAATCGTCATTGAACAGGATTCTGTCAGTGTCCGGGCGGTCAATGATGCAAGGCGGCAGCTGGAGGCATCCGGTGTCCGGGTGCTTGGATGCGTGCTGAATAAAGTGCGGATGGAAAAGAACCGTTATTATGGAAAATATTATGGCGGATATTATGGGAAATACTATGGACAGTACGGAATGACTGCGGAAAGCGGAAAGGGAAAGGATGCGAAGAAGGGCTGGCGAAGTCTGTTTGGGTCAAAACGCAGTTAGAAAAGGGGTTGCCGCATTCCTGATATTGGCTGTCGGACTGACCGGCTTATTTTTGTATGGAAAAAAGCCGGGAAGAGGCACAAGCGCGGCGACTGGAGCTCACGATCAGCATGAAGACGAGCATACGGGAAAGCTGAAAATAGGAAAGCAGAAATATACATATGATGACACCATAAAAGCCTATCTGATCATGGGAACGGATGACTCCGGAAACGAGGAGGAAAAAGGGGACGATTATGTGGGAAGCATGGCGGACTATCTGGCGGTCATCATTATGGACAAGACCAAAGAGACCTGTGGGGTGGTGGAGATCAATCGAAATACCATCACGGATGTCAATATCATTGACCAATATGGAGATGGCGAGGCATTGGCGGTGGCGCAGATATGTATTGCGCATGCGTATGGCGGAAGTAAATGGATGAGCTGCCAAAATACAGTAAGAGCCGTGTCCCGGGTGCTGGGTAAGCTTCCGATTGACGGATATTATGCTGTCGGGATGTCGGACATTCCAAAGGTAAATCACGCAGTGGGTGGTGTAGAAGTGACGATCCGGGATGATTTTTCGCAGACAGATCCCAGTCTTGTTATGGGGAAAACCATTCATTTGAGTGATGAGCAGGCGTTCCACTATCTGCATGACCGCATGAATGTGGGAGGGGGAGACAATATCGCCCGGATGGAACGGCAGGAAACCTATCTTAAGGCAGTGCTGGAGAAAGCATCCGGAGACGACGGTGCATATGCCATGGCAATATGGGATGCATTGGAGGATGACGCGGTAACGGATATGAGCGACCGGGATATATCCGCATTGCAGAATGCATACTCGGCATACCGCAACGAAGGTTTCTTCTCATTAGAGGGCGATACCATAGAAGCCGATACTTTTCACAATGGCAGGCTGCATGAAGAATTTTATCCGAATGAAGAATTTTTAGCAGATACCCTGACCGATTTGTGCAATCTCAGCCCGATGGTGGAAGAGTGAGCATTTTATAAATTAATTATGGTGCATTTTCCCGCACAGTGCGCGGGATGCATATAAAAAAGCAACTTTATGAGCAATCAAGAAAGGTGGTAAGCAAAATGAGAAACAAAATGCGAAACATGTTGGCATGTACGGCATTGGCGGCAGCTGTAATGATTTCAGGGATGCCGGTTTATGCGGCTGGGAGCAGTCCGGCAGCTCCTGAAATACCTCAGCCCGCAAGCAGTACAACCAGCACAACAACTACTACTTCCTCCAGAAGCAGCAGTTCATCCTCATCCAGCAGCTCTTCGAGCAGCTCCGGAGGAGGGGGTGGAAGCTCCAGTTCGTCATCTTCATATACTGAGACAGCGACTACAAGTTCAGGAGCAAAGGAGACAGTGCGGATCAACTCAAAAGGAACAGCATCCGTTACGAAAGTATCCTCCACGAAGACGACAGTCAAAATTGATTCATACGCGAACGCAGATGGTATCAAATACAAAGTAGTGGCAATATCTGCAAAGGCATTCGCAAACTGTAAAAACATGACCAAGGTTTCATTGCCGAAAACGATTACAAAGCTCAAGGCGAATGCATTTACAGGCGCAGGAAAGCTGACGAATATCCGCCTCAACCGGACAAAGGCAATAAAAATTAATACGAAGGCTTTCAGCGGCATCAAGACTGCAGGTATTACGATCACAGTCAACAAGAACATGAGTGACAAATCCTTCAAGAAGATGTCGGCAAGGCTTAAGAATGCCGGATTCAAAGGCATACTCAAGAGGGCGGCAAAGTAAGCCGGATTTTGAATGGCAGTACAAGAAAAGATGTTCCGGAGCAGCCGGTGTCAAATGGCAAAATGACAAGGCTGCTTTTGGAGCATTTTTAATGTGAGCATCAGTATAAGAAAAGGGCAAAATGGATTCGACAGTGATTTTAAACAAAATGGGTGACCAAGGCTGCAGAGACAGTGTTGTCATTCATGAAAAGCGGATTTCCAAAGATTTCGTGATAAAAAAGAATGCGCATGGAGAGATCATAAGGAGCTATGAAGGTATCGACATGAAGGCGGTGTACGATGCCAAACCGTTGTATTATAAAATAGCAAAAAGACTGATTGACATAGCAGCAAGCGCTATGGGGCTGGTCATTTTGTCACCCGTTTTTCTGATTACCGCTGCAGCTGTCAAGCTGGAAGACGGCGGTCCTGTATTTTTCAGCGGCAGACGGTGGGGCAAGGATTTCCGGTATTTTCCGATGTATAAATTCAGAAGCATGTGCGTGGACGCGGAGAAGCTGACGCACGCCGTCGTAACAGCGGATGATAAAAACGGTATGGCATTCAAGGTCAAGGATGATCCCCGGATAACGAAAATGGGGAAATTTATGAGACGGACGAGCATTGATGAGCTTCCTCAGCTTCTGAATGTCCTGAAGGGAGAAATGAGCCTGGTCGGACCGCGGCCGATACAGACCACGACAGACGAAGGAGACCCTTACGATATGCAGAGATGGTGCGTAAAGCCGGGCATTACTTGCATCTGGCAGGTCTGCGGGCGGAGTGAAGTGCCTTGGAATGAATGGGTTGAGATGGATCTGCGGTACATTGAAAAGATGAGCATAATGACGGACCTGAAGCTGCTTGGAAAGACGGTCCGGGCCGTGTTGCACAAAGGCGGAGCGGTGTAGGAAAAGAGGGATTTTGATTTCGGCGGAAAGACAAGGTTAAGGTTGAATATCCAAGGGAAGCAGGATATAATGATAGCCAGCAAAATGTTTTCTGTCGGAGGCAAATATGACATCCAGGGAATATGCGGAAAATGAGGAGGATAAGGATACGGAAGGTTATCTGAGCGAGGCGGAAATCAGACAGGAGGACTTAAAGAGGCTGAGTGCATTCCGTCTGCTAGATGATACTTATGCAAGGCTGTATTTCAGGCAGCACCCGGAGCTTGCAGAGCTCGTCTTGCGGATTATTACGAAAATCTACGATTTGGAAATAGACCGTGAGAGCTTTGAGACGCAGTACGATGCAAAACGAGCGGCGGGGTCAAGGTCTCTTGTGATGGATGTGTACGGCGGTGATAAATCTGGCAGGAAGTTCAATATTGAGGTTGAGAACTGGGAGGCAGAGGCTGAGCGGGCAGAATATCATGTGGCTATGATGTGCATGGAAAATCTGCATGCAGGCGATGACTTTTCAGATTTGCCGGAAATATATGTCATCTTTATAACGGAGAGGGATACTGTTGGAGATGGCAGGCCGGTACACCATTACAGCTACAGGGATGACGATGTGGATGCGGACGATGAGGAGACAGCGAGAAATCCGCATAAGGTCATGAATGGGAGAACCCACATCATATATGTCAATGGGGCATACAAGGATGATGAGTCGGCGATAGGGAAACTGATGCATGATTTCCGGTGTGATAATGCGGATGAGATGTTCTATTCTGAGTTGGCGGAGCGTACACGATACTTGAAGGAAAATCCGAAAGGGGTGGAAGAGATGTGCAATGTGATGGATGACTTGAGGATTGAGTCGGAAAAAAGGGGTGAGCAGAGGGGGAGACAGTTAGGCGAACAGAGTATGTTGGTTCATGCCATAAAAAGTGTGATGGAATCTCTTGGTGTAGGAGTAGAGCAGGCAATGGACACGCTTAAAGTACCAAGTGACCAAAGGGCGAAATACAGGGGATTGGTTAATGCACGAAATTGAAGAGGGAAAAAGGTATAAGTGAAACTGACCGACTGATATATGATATTGAGAAACGGAATATTGTATATTTACACTTGTAAAGGGCACTATGATGAGTGAAATGTTTTTTGTAGGAAGGAGATCCGGTTGAGGGGTCTCTTTTTGATTGCAGAAAATGGTATTGAGGTATGATTGGGATAGAATGAATTCAACAGTTGCAGTTGTGGTCACATACAACAGAAAAGCGATTCTTAAGAAAAATATAAAATGTCTATTGGCGCAATCATATCCTTGTGATGTGTACATCATAGATAATGCAAGTACAGACGGAACGGCTGAAATGGTTCAATCAATTACAGAGCAGAGAATCTATTATTTCAATACGGGTGCAAATCTTGGGGGTGCCGGAGGGTTTGAATACGGCGTCAGAAAGGCTGTCCTAGATGGATATGATTATGTTTGGATAATGGATGATGATACTCTGCCCGATTCGGAGGCGTTGGCTGAGTTTTTCAAAGCGGACAAGGCTTTAAATGGCAAATGGGGAGCATTATCAGGTGCTCCATATTGGACGGATGGGTCAATATGTAAGGCCAACCGTCAGAAGAAAACATTGTTCACATTTGTTAGGAATGCAGAGTATAAAACGAAGAAAGCCATAAAGGTTACGATGGCATCGTTTGTCTCGCTATTTGTGAAAGCAGAAGTTATAAAGGAACTGGGGCTCCCCATAGGGGAGTATTTTATTTGGACAGATGATTATGAATATACGGGGAGGATATCCAAAAAATATCCATTGTATGTGATACCAAGCAGCAGGGTTATTCATGCGATGAAAGAGAATAAGAAGATAAATTTTGCGAAAGAACTGCCGGAACGGATTGATAGATATCAGTATGTCTATCGGAATGATGTGCATTGCTATCGACAATTTGGAATGAAAGGTGCTTCCTACCTTATAATAAAATACTTTTATACTATGTTTAATGTTTTATTAAATGCAAAAGAATCAAAAATAAAAAAGGTAAAAGTGCTAAATGTGGGTTATATAAGAGGATTGCAGTTTCATCCAGTTATCAAGAAATTTTATGGTTAGCCAAAGTCATACAATAGTGATAAGAATATCAAGGAAGATAGATATAAAAACTTTTCTTGAATGGTGCATATCATTTCTTGTGATTGCTTTATGCCAGACTGTGTATTTAAGGATGCAAGGATCTGATCTTAGGGCGGCTAGTCATATATTGCTGATAATTTTGCAAATAGGTTATGTGATATTATTAACAAAGGGAGTGGAGATAGACGGAGAAATATACATTCAATTGCGGAATTGGTTAGTCATGCATTACTTGATGGCAGCAATATTTTTTATGTTTAATGCTATCTGGTATGATGCCAGCAATTATATTGGACGATTTATGGTTATCTATCCAATTTTTGTTGTGATATTTTCAGTGGATAGTACATCGTTTTACGGCATAATGCAGAAAGTTGTATCACTGATGGTAGCTATTGCAGCAGTGTCTATATTTTTTTGGTTTTTTAGCAGTATATTGCATTTTATTTCACCATCCGGATATATTTATGCAAATTGGGGTGGAGGATACCAAAGATTTGATTCTTTTCATCGGCTGTATTTTCAACGACAAGATGAAGTATTTTTTGGACATTATTTTATCAGAAATATAGGATGTTTTACAGAAGCTCCTATGTATTCATTTTGTTTGACCGTTGCGATTTTAGCAGAGGTCTTTTTGTATGAGACAAATAGAGTGAGAATATTGATTTTATATGTAGCATTAATTACGACATTTTCTACAACTGGAATCGTGATTGGAATCATGGCTCTGGTAGGCAAATATTTTATGGAAAATGAAATAAAAGACAGGAAGGAAATATTATATATAGTGGCAATAGGAACTATTATTGTGTGGCTTGGAGGATATGCTGCTTATAGGATTTTAATGGAGAAGATTGGGATAAGAGGTTGGGCAGGAAGGTTAGCAGGATTACAAAAGGGTTTCGGATTAATGAATTCGAATTTCATGTTTGGGGCAGGTTTTAGCAATGAAGAAACAAGAAGCAAAGCTGGCTCCGTTTTAATTAGTGGGGTTGGCACGATAATGGCACAGGGTGGGATTATATTATTGGTGATGAATCTGATTCCATTTGTATTCATTTGGAGCAGAAAAGGATATAAAGAGAGCATAAAGCGGCTTTCAATCTTTGCGGCTTTTATTTTTTTGGAACTGTTTATGAGCGTTGTTCAGTATCAGCCGATTATGCTTATGATTCAGGCAGCGTTGCTGGGAGTGGGAATAAATAGTAGCAGAAATTATGCTGAATAATATAATCAGAGTCCTGCACGTGCAAATGGGCATGAATCGGGCGGGAATAGAAACTATGATAATGAATTATTTTCGTCATATGGATCGAACTAAAATAATGTTTGATTTTGCTGGTTATATGCGAAAGAAATGTGACTACGATGATGAAATAATTCGTTTGGGTGGAAGGATTTTTTATTATCCCAAGTATAATGTTTATAATCATTGGGAATTTGTGAAATGGTGGGAAGATTTTTTTGATACACATCCAGAATATAAGATTGTGCACGGGCATAGTGAAGGAACATATGCAATATATTTAAAAATTGCAAAAAAACATGGTTGTATTACTATTGCCCATAGTCATTCTGCATACGGAATAGAAATGCCAACACCTAAATCTATTATGTTCAAATTGTCATCACTACGGACGAGGAGTATTTCACATTATTTTTTTGGATGCTCAAAACAGGCATTGATAGATAAATTTGGAAAAAAGATAGCTAGGGATAGGAATAGATCGAAAGTTATTAATAATGCTATTAATGTACAAAAATTTTCTTTTGATAACTATCGAAGAAACATAATTAGAGAGAAAATGGGATTGAGAAAAAGACTATTGGTTATAGGGACAGTAGGCAGAATGGAACGCCCTAAAAATCCTTTCTTTATCTTAAATATCCTTAAGAATCTCAATGCTAGGGGAGCTGATTTTATATTCTTATGGTGTGGTATAGGGAAAGAGGAAAAGAAAATAAAAAAGTGGGTATGGAAGAATAAGCTTCAAGAAAAAGTGAAGCTTCTCGGGCAAAGAGGAGATATAGAGAATATTCTTTTAGCAATGGATGTGTTCATAATGCCTTCTTTGTGGGAGGGATTGAGTGTAGCCTGCATTGAAGCTCAGGCTTCTGGACTTCCAATTATTGTAAGTGATTCTGTTTCACAGGAATGCGACATTACAGGAAATTGTAAATTTCTTCCATGTGATAATGCGGATCAATGGTGCAACGAGATAGTAAAGACATCATATGATCATGTAAGGATAAACACATACACACAAATAGTAAATGCTGGTTATGATATCAGTGTAGAGGCAAAGAAACTTACTGATATTTATACAAATATTGAAAGGAAATGTTAGGAACTGATAAAAAAAATTTTTTTTGCGGTCTCACAAGATTCTATGTTTAGCACCGCAAGTTCCTCATCCGATATTTTTCGTCCGATTTCATACATTTTTCATCTAACTGGCAGATAGTAGAAGAACCCTTTTTTGTCGTAGTGTTGGATATTAAGCTAATGGCTGTTTCAATATCAATTAATGGTTGTCCTTGTCAGTTCTTTGAAATGTAGCAGAACATACGGTGCTCTATTTTATTCCATTTTGAAGTTTCCAGAGGATAATGGGAAACCATTATTTCGAGTCCGGTAGTATTCGAAAACGGTTGCAGTTCATACTTTCAGTTTCGGCTACAGGAACCGTTGCTTCCACCTCCATCGCATGTTATATATGTAATATATAGTTGTTTTGCATTAGGAAAATTTGTTTTTCCAACAGCATCCCACCATATGATATGCTTGAAACTGCAAACTCAGATGTGTTATGGCTAACGCCAAGATTTATGAATCCTGTATTGTCATTTAACAATTCCTAATGGTGTTTTACATAGTTGCACATAGGATTGAAACATAACATTAATATAATGATTTCCATTATACTCCCCGTCTACAATGGCGAAAAATATTTGGCAGAAGCAATCGATAGCATACTTCAGCAAAGCTATACAAATTTTGAGTTGATTATCGTTGATGATGGCTCTACCGACCAAACTTCTCAAATTATTGAAGATTACAGGAAACAAGATAAGCGAATTCAAGCAATACGGAATAAGAGCAATCTCAAATTACCTGGTTCTCTAAACCGTGGTTTTGAAGAAAGCAGGGGTGAATACCTTACATGGACTTCAGATGATAATATCCTGTTCCCGAATTGTCTGGAAGTATTGTTGGGCAGTATTTCAGATGAAGTGGATTTTGTTTATGCGGGCACGGTTTATGTTGATGAGACGAGCCCAATAAAAAATATCCGACGCGAAAAGATGCATAAGGACATATGGCGTAGAAATATAATCGGGGCGTGTTTCTTGTACAAAAGGGAAATATATGATGATATAGGTGGTTATGATGAGAATTTGTATTTAGTAGAAGATTATGACTATTGGATTCGAATTGCAAGAAAATACCGAATGAAGCGTATAGATGAGGTTCTGTATCAATATAGGTTTCATAAAGACAGTTTAACCGAATCAAAGAGAAAAGATGTTTATTTGACGCTGAGCACATATCTGGAAACACTGCTGGAAGATAAGACGATAAGCAGGGGAGACAGAGACAAGATTCGGTGCCAGCTTGCGGGAACTTATTATGAAATCGGTGATAGGGGTAAGTTGCTGGAGACAATGCGTTATCTGGCAATAAATAACAAGACTGAGTTTTGGCATATAAAAAAATCGGCATGGATGTATCTGTTCCTGCCGAAGAGGGCGGTGGATTTTGTGGTGAAAGTGAAACGGTGGTTTTGGAGATAAGGATAATAAAGTTGAAAATGAAGAAACAATATTTTTGTTTGTACAGATTTTGTGGAGAATTGATATGATAATCGGCTACACAGCAGGTGTTTTTGACTTGTTTCATATAGGGCATTTGAATCTGCTGAAGAATGCAAAGGGTATGTGCGACAAACTGATTGTGGGAGTTACAGTTGATGAGCTCGTAGAATATAAAGGGAAGCACTCAATGATTCCGTTCGAGGACAGAATTGAGATTGTACGAAGCTGCAAATATGTAAATGCCGCGGTTCCCCAATACGATATGGACAAGCTTAATGCGTGTAAGAGATTGCATGCGCAGTTTTTGTTTGTTGGTGATGATTGGTATGGAACGAATAAATGGAAGGAGTATGAGAGGGAATTTAACAAAAATGATATAAAAATAATTTATTTCCCATATACGCAAGGGATCTCATCCACCAAGATAAATGAGGCATTGAATTACATTCGCAAGGAGGATTTATCGGATGTCAAATAGTTCGTCGGTCAAGCCATATAAGACGGCATCACAGATGATATGGAAGATGAGTCCGGCGGAGAGGGATTATTCATTGAAGCTGGACTGGAATGAAGCGACAATAATGCCATCTCCGGAAATAAAAAAAGCGTTGCTCCATTTGCTTTTGGATGAGGAGTTCTATCAGTTCTATCCGGCTGTCTACAATGAGGAATTGTTAGAAGCATTGGCTGATTATGCAAGAATATCACAAAATAATGTTCAATATTTCGTGGGATCGGATACGCTTCACGAGTATATTGCAAGATGCTGGATAAAAGAAAAAGACAAAGTACTGCTGTTATGGCCAACATACGATAATTTCAGATTTACTGCGGAGATCGCGGGAGCGGAACTGATGTTTTATTATGTGGATGAAGATTTTAATGTTGATGCGGAATCATTTCGTCAGATGATAAAGAAAAGCCCGTGCTTGTATATATCTGCAACCCCAATAATCCGACAGGAACTCTTATAGATAGCGATAGTTTAGAAATATGGATAAAAGAGTTTCCGGAAACTTTATTTGTAATAGATGAAGCGTATAGTGAGTTTTCTGGAGTTTCTATGAATCAAAGCACTTTAAAGTATGAAAATCTCCTTGTAACACATACTATGTCAAAGGCATTCGGGTTAGCGAATTTTCGTTTCGGATATTTGGTGGCTTCAGAGAAAAATATACAAAAGATTTCAGATATAAGAAATGCAAAAAACATTTCAACAATTACGCAGGTTGCCGTGTTGGCAGCATTGAAAGATAAAGCGTATGTTATGAAGTATGTGAAAGAGGTGAATCGAGCAAAAGATGAGTTGATAACGAGATTGAAGAAAACGACAAAGAGCGTGCAATACCGCGTGTTTAGCAGCAGGGCGAATTTTTTTATAATCAAGTTTAATGATGAAAAAATAAAAAAAATTGTCCATGAGAGATTGGCAGACTTCCATATCTATGTGAGAGATTTGGTACATGGATCGCCAGTAGAAAACAGCCTACGCATAACAGTAGGAACTAGAGCCCAAATGGATGTATTTTATGAAAAATTTGTCTTAATATTGAAAGAATTGGAAGGAGAGCGGGTCAATGGTAGATAAGAATTATTGTATGAGTGCATACTGCGTATTTAGGAATATTCCGAAGGATGATATGGAGTTTGCAGATGGACTGCATCATGCAAAAGATATTTGTTATCCAGAGGAAAAGAAAGTGGCAGTTACAACTGCTGATGATATAGCAAGGGCATATCGTAAAGCCTTTGAAGAGATGAGAGATGTGAAATTGGGGATTATGTTATCTGGGGGTATGGATTCAGCCTGCTTGGCGGCGTTTATGAAGCCAGATACTGATGCATATACATTTAGATTTCTTGGGGGAAAATTCAGGCAGGATGATCTGCATCGGGCAGAACAATTTGCAAATAAGTATCAGTTGCATTTACATTATGTAGATGTGGATTGGTCTGTTGTCGAAAAAAATGTAGATATTCTTATGAAAAGAAAGGGCGAGCCTGTGCATCCGATAGAGCCACAGGTATATGAAACGGCGATACAAGCAAAAGAAGACGGGGTGGAAATGATGGTGGCCGCAGACGGGAGCGACCTTGTGTTTGGTGGAATGGATTTGATGCTTTCCAAAGATTGGGAATATGATGAGTGGATAGAATTTTTCACTTTTTTGGATCCATTTAAAGTTTTGAAAGAACCCGTGTCAATGGATCATATTTTTGCACCGTATAAGCTCGATGATAATAAGATAGACTATATGACCTTTATGGAAGAAGTATTTGCTCACGAATCCAATGGGGTTTTCTGTAATGCGTTTATTGCAGCAGAGATGAAATATACGCCGTATTATGATCCGTCAGGTATGGTAAAAATGGCGGAACCATTGGATTTGAACAGAGTAAGAAACGGGGAATCAAAGTATCTTATAAGAGAGTTGTTCAAAAAATGCTACCCCGAATTCCCTATACCTGAAAAAGTGCCGATGCCGAGACCCGTAGATTATTATTTTGAGAATTGGAAGGGCCCCAAGCGCCCAGAATTTAGGGAAGATATAAATCTTGATGAATACACGGGTAACCAAAAATGGCAGATGTGGTGTTTGGAAAGATTCTTGGATATGCTGGAAAGAAGAGGATGATATGAGATTAGGCCAGATATTAAAGAAAAGTATCAAGAGATTCTTGCCGGAATCTTTTTTAGAATCGTTAATTTATGTGAGAAGGAGGCTCATTTCACCAGTGAGAATAATTGAAGCATACAGGGGAAATGCCATAATTGATGTTATGGTCATCTGCGTCGGTCAGAGATGTAATTTTCGATGCAGGGATTGTGGAAATATGGCACCCTATTCGCCTAAGAATCATGGCAGTTATCCGATCGAGGAAATGAAAGAGGATGTGAATATGCTTTTTCAGCACATCAGAGGAATAAAGAGTATCCAGATCCAGGGTGGAGAGCCATTTCTTTATGAGCATTTAGGTGAACTTTTAGACTACTTGGGGGGGTATAGTGCATTCATTGATAATATTTATATAGCGAGCAATGGAAGTATTTTGCCTAAGGAAGAAATTTTGGAAAGCATGGTGAGAAATCATATTGGGCTGAGAATCAGTGACTATGGGATAAGCCATGAGAAGGCAAAGGAGGTAAGGAGAATATGTGAAAAGCAGGGAATACATGTTCGCTATTATGAATTTGCGGAGGGCGATGCCATGTGGTATCGCATGGGCCGTCCAGACGATACATATTCTCCGGACGAAAATATATCAAAAAGATTCTTTTTTTGTGCTTACAGGACATGTTTAACGCTTGAAAATGGGAGATTATATCATTGCAGCAGAGCGTATAATGCGCATTATGTGCAAAATTTTGCGGAAAAGAAAAAGGATTATGTGGACTTGAGACAGACAAAAGAATTGAGAAAGAAAATAGCACATTATCTGACGTTTACAACATATATGGAAGCATGTAGATATTGTAATGGGAGCCATCATGCGCCGAGGGAATTGGCGGCAGCGCAGATGGAGAAACAATGAGGAGAAGGAGGAAGAAAAAACGGCGCTTGTTAATAAAGCCTTGGATAAAGAAAAAATTGAAGGATTCAAGGTTATATACATATTACAATGCGGAAAAATATAAAAAACAGCTCTTATATATGATGAATCATGCGGATATTAGGAGCATGAGACCCGCTACAGGAGATTTGAGGCGAAGACAGATAAAATTGTTGGATTTTTATCTTGAAGTGATGGAGGAATTGTCGGATTTAGACATTCATCCGTTTGCGATAGGCGGAACACTCGTCGGGGCTATACGGCATAGAGGTTACATTCCGTGGGATGATGATATTGATGTGGGGTTAATACAAGCAGAATTTGATCGGATAACGGATTATTTTCGGAGAGAAGGAAGATTATATTATAAAAAATATCTAGGGAATCATAATAGGAAGAACATTTTTCTATATAAAAAATGGGCTTATGAAAGAAAAGGACGATTCTTTTTTGGAGTAATGGATTATAGCGGGGAACTGCATATTATCAAGTATGATGAGGAATTATCGTACATCAGTCTGGACTATGTCCCGTTCGCTTATATAAAAAATGACATTGGATATGAGGAATACCGAAAAGAGAGGATGGAATGGGGAAAGAAAGCAGATAGTGAGAAAAAAGATGCAGAGAGATATATAAAGTTGTTCCAACGACAATACCGTACCAGTGATTGTATCAGTAATGAACCTACAGAAAATATATTTTTGGGAGGCATCCCGGTTCAGTATGACGGTCCATTCAAGAATGCCACTCATTTTATTAAAAAGGGAACACTCTTTCCGCTAAAAAAATGTTCATTTGAATATTCTAAGATACTTATTCCCAATAATCCGAAAGCCTTTTTGGAAAATTGTATTAAAGATTATATGGCATTTCCGCAGGATGTAGGTTATAGCCATCATATTGAGAAGTGGTGTGAATAATGGGAACAATCAGCGAAAAGATACTTCGGAAGGTGGCGCAATTGAAATTAAGAATGATGCCGTTATCCATAAATAAAAATTCTGAGGTGGAGTTCTATCTGGTTGACGCATTTGAGATTGAACATTTTTTCCCGTTTTACAAACAATTAAGGAAAATGGGCATTGATGCGGCATTTGTTGCTGAACCATGCGATATCAACACAGCAGGAAAATGGTTTGATTATGATGCGGCGGTATCCATATTAAAAGACAAAGGGATAAAATATTATGACCGGGCAAACCGAAATGCAAAAGTGGCGGTAACAACGCAATTTGGAAGAAATCTGAAGAAATACAAAAAAGCCTGTAAACGCATTCAACTTAGTTATGGGGAACATGTCATGCCGATGAATGCATTCCAGTTGGATAAAAAAGTGGCAGGTGAATTTGATTACATATTTGTTATGGGGGAGATAAAGAAAAAGAGACTGGAGACTGCGGGAATATACGGAAAAGCCGTCGTCATATCATATCCTAAACACCTGGATTTTTTTCTGCAGAAATGGAAGACGGAAGATATAAGAAGAGAACTCAACATACAAACAGATAGGCCAATTTTAATGTATTATCCTACTTGGGGTGACTATTCGTCCATACCGATTTTCGGAAGAGAGATTGGAAAACTAAAAGATAAGTTTTATATTATATCAAAACCGCACCACTGTACATTCAGGCTATTATCTGAAAAGAACAATATGGATATTTTATATGAGATTAGTGACCGTGTTTTAGACGGCAATTATGATTTCGCCAAAAGTACATTGCTGGGGGATATCGCAATCAGCGATGCAACTTCCGGGGCATCGGCAGAAGTTGCATTTTTGAATCCCCAAATAAAGCTATTGCTATTAGGAAATGAATCTATGTTGGAAGCATACAAGGATGATATTTTGGGGTTTGCGGCATTTGTATCGCAGAAAAGGGAGCTAGTGAAAATGGTCAATGCTGTAATGCGCGAGGATGATATATAGCGATAAGAAAGGGCATGATAAAAGAAATGTATGAAAAAAACATGGAGGAAGGATTGATGCGGGGGACAAATTTAATTGCAGGGCTGTGCGGGAGGAAATGACCGAGGTGAGATTTGTAAAGAGGATAATGGATAAGACAAAAAAAAATAAACAACCCGTCTTCGACAGGGCGATGAAGTGGGTGAAGCGAAACACCATCAAAGCAGAAAAAGGCTGCGGAATAGCGGTAACATCCAGACGGCAGGTGATTTATCCGGAAGTCACGGGATACTACATCCCGACGCTGCTGGAATGGGGAGAACGGGGACTGGCAAAAGGATATGCGAAATATCTTTTGTCCGTGCAGAAGCTGGATGGTTCATGGTTTGATTCTGAAGACAAGGCACCATATGTATTCGACACGGCGCAGATACTGAAAGGCTTGTTGGCGTTCAGGGAGATGGATGCAAGGGTGGACGGAGCCATTCAAAAAGGCTGTGAGTGGATATTGTCCAATATGCAGGAGAACGGCCGTCTGGCCACTCCGAGCGAGGATGCGTGGGGGGATGACGAGAATGTCTGTTCCGAACTGATCCATATCTATTGTTTGTCTCCTTTAAGGGAAGCAGGCAGGCTGTACGGCAGAAAGGATTTTTTGGACGCATCGGAAAAGATCCTGAATTATTATATTACAAACAACGATGAACAGATACGGCATTTCAGCCTACTGTCCCATTTTTATGCCTATGTGATGGAAGGGCTGTTCGACCTGGGGCAGACAGAACTCTGCAGAGAGGCGATGGAGCGTCTTGAGAGAGAATACCAGAATAGGAAAGGCGGTATCCCGGCCTTGAAGGATGTTCCTTGGGAGTGTTCTACAGGGATGTTCCAGCTGGCACTGGTATGGTACAAACTGGGCGAATTGGACAGGGGAAACCGGATTTTTAACCGTGCCTGCTCATTGCAGAACCCATCGGGTGGATGGTATGGCAGTTACAGGGCACCGTATCCGTTCGGGTGGATATATGCTGGAAAGATTCGGCCGAAGTATTTCCGGAGGGATGAGATAAGCTGGGCGAATAAATATTTCCTGGACGCTCTGGCATGGAAGGAAAAGTTAGAATTCGAGAGACAGGCACCGGAATTTCTTTCGAAAATTGACCGTTCAGATGGCAGATATTTACTCGTGAGCAGAAAGGTGGAAGAGCAGATCAGATGGAAATGGGGGGGTATCAAGATAGCGGATATCGGATGCGGAAAGGGTAGGTATATAAGGAATCTGATGGCGGATTATCCTGATGGGAAATATTATGCTGTGGACATATCGGAAAATGTTATGGAAGATATACATGGCATGGTGGAAAAGAAAATGGGGAGAATGACCTGCATCCCTTATGGGGATAATATGTTTGATTTAGTTTATGCTTGTGAGTCATTTGAGCATGCTGTCAATCAGAGAGCAGCATTTAATGAACTATTCAGGGTTACGGCGAATGGAGGTTCTTTTTTGATTTTGGACAAGCCGGTGGAAATGAGAGGGCGTCTCCGTCTGGATGAATGGGAGCGATGGATAAGTGACCAGGACATGAAAAGATGGGCAGATAAAAAAGGAGCTGGATTAGAAATCATTCCATCCGTGTCTTATGAGAATAACAAAAACGATGGGCTGTTCCGGGCGTGGATTGTGACAAAGGGATAGTTCTTTTGAAAAAAATTCTAATCGTATTTGGAACAAGACCGGAAGCTATAAAAATGTGTCCTCTGGTTAATGCCCTAAAGGCGAAATCCGGCTTTCATATAACAGTATGCGTGACGGGACAACATCGGAGTATGTTAGATCAGGTTCTGAAAACATTTCAAGTCATACCTGATTATGATTTGTCCATTATGAGGGAAGGACAGACTTTGTTTGACATTACGACGGCCGTCCTGAAAAAAATGAAGCCTGTGCTGGAAAAAGAACGCCCGGACATAGTTTGTGTTCATGGCGATACGACCACTTCATTTGCTGCTGCATTGGCGTCCTTTTATCTCGGCATTCCGATCGGACATGTTGAAGCGGGGCTGAGGACATACAATATCCGTTCTCCATATCCTGAAGAATTCAATCGGCAGACGGTAGGGAACATCTGTGACATTCATTTTGCTCCGACGGAACGAAGCCGGGACAATTTGCTCCGGGAGGGGAAGAAAGAATCAACGGTATTTGTCACGGGTAATACGGTAATAGATGCTTTGCGAACAACTATCTGTTCGGATTATTCCCATCCTGTGCTGTCTTGGGCTTCGGGCAGCCGTCTCATTCTGATCACGGCACACCGCAGGGAAAATATTGGTGAGCCTATGAGCAGGATGTTCCGGGCTATCAAAAAGGTAATGGACGAGCATAAAGATGTAAAGGCGGTCTATCCTGTGCATCCGAATCCTGCCGTAAGGAAGATGGCGGAAGAAGTATTTGGAGCAAGCAGTTCTGAAAAAAATAGCAGGATACATATGATAGAACCACTGGATGTAGTGGATTTTCATAATTTTATGAATGCGTCTTACTTAATTATGACGGATTCTGGGGGCGTGCAGGAGGAGGCGCCTTTCTTGGGCAAACCAGTTCTGGTCATGCGGGATACGACAGAACGGCTAGAAGGCGCAGAGGCTGGAACGTTAAAACTTGTTGGAACGGATGAGAAGAAGATTTATGAGTCTTTTACGGAATTATTAGACAACCAATCTGAATATGACTCGATGGCGTATGCCTTAAATCCATATGGAGATGGACATGCAAGCGAGAAAATTAGTGATATTTTAGAAATGTGGTTTTTACATAAGAGTCAAGAAGAAAAATAACATTTATAGATTTCCTTTTGGTTATTATTGAGTCAAGAGGATAGCGTGAAGAAATTCCACTCTTTACACCCCAAGAGTCAGATGCTATACTGAACACAAAATAGTTGTTGATATGGAGATAAAACAGACTCGGCAAAGGAGGGCAGATGGCGGTATACAAATCTTATGATGAGCTGGACTTTTCGGATGACTTTCTGTTCTGCCGCATACTGATGGCGAATGAGGATTTGTGTATAGAACTGGTTGAGATGATAACAGGCAGAACTGTCAAGAGCATTTGTTCAGCAGAAGCGCAGAAGTCAATTCGCATGACGGCAGATGGAAAGGGCGTTCGATTTGATGTGTATTTTGAAGATGAGGATGGCGTGTTGTATGACATCGAGATGCAGGCGGCTGCCAACAAGAACCTTCCTCGTCGTGTGAGATATTATCAGGGGATGATCGACTTGAATGTCCTGTCGAAAGGGGAGGACTACCGTAATCTGAAAGAAAGCTATATTATTTTTATTTGCACATTTGACGCGTTTGGGAAGGGGCGGCATGTCTATTCTTTTGAAAACACCTGCCAGGAAGATGTGGGAATCCGTCTTGAGGACGGCACGCACAAAATATTTCTTTGTACAGAAGGGAATATGGCTGACTGTTCGGAGAAGATAAAGGACTTACTGAATTATATTGGCGGGAAGGAAACAAAAGGGGAGATGTCTGATCGCCTGAAGCGGGAAGTGGAAAAGGCACGGAAGCAGGAAGAATGGAGGTTGGATTATATGACACTGCTGGAGAAATACAGGGAAGAACGGGAAGAAGGCCGGGCGGAAGGCCGGGCGGAAGGTCGGGCAGAAGGCCGGGAAGAAGGCCGGGCAGAAGGGGAGCAGGAACGCAGGAAACTATTGTCAGATATTGAGAAGCTGCAGAAAGAAGTGGAACATCTTAAGATGATGATCGCGGATTAGTTGCCGGATTACTTTCAATGTCAAGCGGTATACTACAGATGAAAAAGTTTCAGGCGGAAAGGAATGGCACTTGCTCGTTAGATAAATATAATCATATGGCGATATAAGTACGAGGTGATGGGTTATGTTGATTATATTGGAAGAAAAGAAGAAACGCACACCAGAAAATGTGGAGAAAGATTATAAAAATTGCAAATATATTATGACAGATTTTGGAGATATTCAGGCTCCGAACGGATATTTGGATTCCGTAAGTGAATCAGAGGAATCATTTGATGAAATATGTCGGCGTGCTTATCTGTTTTCAAAACAAGGGCGGCAATGTATATTGCTGGGAACTTATAATAACGGAGGCGGTATAGGTGTTCAGTACGAAATTAGTTGAGAATAGGTTATTTGTTCCATGTATTGTAGTGACAGATGTACCGATGATTCACACTTTTATTATGGATACTGGAGCAAAATATACTTGTTGCAGTTATAAAAATATTAATCCAGTGTTGACAGAAGCAGAGTGTTCTGGGCTGCCAACAAAAGTCATAGGTGGTTTTGTTGGAAATGCGGGCGTGAAATTTTACCATTATCCAGTTAAACAGTTCATTATTGGTAATATAGATTTGAAATCCAGAAAAGTATGGATTACTTTCAATCAGCTAGCGACGGATGATGTGTTGGGAGTGGATCTGCTGCAGGATGTATCATTTTTATACAAGAGAAAGAGCAGAGAGATTGTGTTTTTTGATGACAATACTGTAAAAATAGGATAATTCAAGATCGAAATAAGACCTATAAATTCAGAAGGGTCTTATTTTTGTGATATAGATAATGGTACAAAGTTTGCTCTTTGGCACTGGAGAGAGTATAAATGATGATTGAATATTTTTTTCAGATGCTATAATAAGTGGAAAATGATATGGAAAGATGTAGGCATGTGGCATATTGAACATATAAATTATCTATATCATGGTACGGATGCAAGGTTTAATAATATATCGTTGGATAAGGCAAAGGCATTTAAAGATTTTGGCAAGGGCTTTTATTTTACAAGTATACCTGAACAAGCCGTAGAATGGGCGTTTTTGATCCGCCGTATGATATTATTTATGACAGGATGGCGGATGGCAGAATAAATGAAACATTGGAAAAATACAGACAGGATAAGCTGTCAGCATTGGGAGCATTGCAGGATCTCACACGCTGGAGGAGAAAACGCGATCAGTACTGCTTTAAGACTGAAAAAGCGTGTGCATTGCTTGAAAGAGAAGGGGTTATTTCTATCATACGAACGGAAGACGGCACATGGGGAGAATGGAATGAATCAGAGTGAGACAAGAATAAAAACCATAGCGGCTGTGATTCAAAAGTTTGTAGGGCGTGAAAGTACGGAAATTATTGAATTAATAAAATCAACAGGTACGGGACAGGCAATCTGTAATCATAATCAGGTTGTTTTGCATGATCAGGTGACATCAAATGCGGAGGAGATTTTGTCAGAGTTGTCAGAGAAGATGCCTATAAATGCATGGACCGACCAAGATATTGCAGAGGAATATAATCATTATTTAGATTTGAAGGTGAATGAAGAGCAAAAGATAGATATAAGAAAGTTTTCAAAGGCAGACGGGGAGCAGAAAGTGCGAGCACGAAATGAAAGAAAGAAATTGCGGGATCGAATGAAAGCAGAGATGATCCGAAAAGAGCAAGATCGAAAGTTGGCGAGGAAGGTGGATTCTTTATGATATTGACGCTCAGGAATGATTCCGGAAAGCTAAAAGCAAAAGATATGTTGGATTTGAATATGGATATGTCTGTTGTTCAGAAAAAGGGAAAGTATTATGTCAAAATTAATCGGACATATGTTTTGGGTCAAGAATATGACACAGAAGATGAAGCCGAAGGAGCTTTGGCGAGTCTTGTACAAACGCGTAATGATTTAGAAAATGAGCTGAGATTGTATTCTTGAATGGGGGAACTGTCTGATCGTCTGAAACAAGAAGTCGAAAAGGCAAGAAATCGATCCACATCACCACATCATCGCGGCCAACGAAGGCAACGCCACGGCCATCGCTGCGGGATACCACCTGGCAACGGGGAAAATTCCTGTGGTTTATATGCAGAAATAGGCTCTCGGAATCTTGAGCCTGCTGACCAGATCCATCGGTCAGATGAACCTTGAAAAGTGAATATTATCCAGAACGGAAGAGATGTCTAAGGAAATGTGAGAAAATGACGCACTTTAATAGACCAAGCGTCAGAAAT
>JAFUYB010000016.1 GCA_017470735.1 Lachnospiraceae bacterium
GCGTTTGAGAGCGTGCTCTTGCCGTTTGAGGGGCTGAACGTGCAATCTGCCTGTGCAATGTCGGGCTTTTCTGCGGCAGATTTGGCGACCTCCACCTTTGCTGTAAAGGTCACGGTGTCGGTGTAGGTGCCTGCGGGCTTGGAACTGTAATCCTCCACGATGATGCCCATAGCTTTGTTTGTTGCGGTGTCGCTCAGACTATCAAAAGTCCAAGAGGTGGTAGCCTCCATATCTGTGGACGCGGTTGCCAGCTTGTAGCCGACAGAATTGTCGCCGGACTTGAGCGCCCAGCTATTCGCGGACGTGGCGGTCACGGTCAGCTTCTTGCCGCTGGCCAGCGTTCCCGTGGCGCTGATGCCGTCGGTGGCGTTCCAGCCGGAGTTGGCTACGCTCAGCGTGGACGGGATGGTGAGGGTGTAGGTGGTGTCTGCCAGCGCGGTCATGCTCATGCCAGACATCAAGCCAAGAGCCATCGTGGCAGCCAAGGCCAGCGAAAGTAATCTCTTCTTGATCTTCATAAAATGTGTACCTCCATTTTGTATTTTTTGAATATAAAGAAACCGCCGAACCTGACAAGGGTATAATAACCCCGTCAAATTCGACGGTTATCCATCACGAACGCGATATGCAGTTTCAAGCGCCCCGCAAGGCGCAAAAGGGCGCAATTATCCCTTGCTTGCTTGCTTGCTTGCTTGAGCATAGCGAATCTCGGCATACCTGTCAACTCCTTTCTGGTTATTTTTTTGAAAATCTTATGACTCTGTGATCTCGTCAGACCTCTCTGCCAGATACTCATCAATCCAGAGTCTCATGCTCACGGGTGAATCATAGTCCAGCACAACCGGCTGGTAAAGATTCCGCTGGAAGCCGAATCTCTCGTAATACCCAACCCTGTGCTCATAGCAGTCGAGCGTGAGGAAAACCACACCACTGTAATCCCTGACCATCTGAGAGACGTAAATGGCAAACTGCAATGCTTCCTTGCCAATTCCTTTTCCCTGACAATTTGCTGAAACCGCCAGCCTTGCAACCTTCACCGCCGGAACAGTGGTATAGGGAAGTTCCATATTGTCCCGTTCCTCAAACTCCAAGCGGATCGCGTCATTGCAGAGTGCGAGATAAGCTACCAGTTTTCCGTCATTCACGAACAGGTATGTCCTGCTCAGTCCTTTCTCTTGGTCTTCATAGGCTTCATTGCGCAGGAAGTCTTCCATATCCTGTGAGTGCTTCCGTATCCTTCTCCGCTCCTTTGCATTCAGCCTGGCAAGCATCTCGTCGGTTTCTACACACGAAAAGCCATCTATCAGATACCTGTTCTCGTCTGACAGACGCTGTATATCCAAATTCATCATTTCAGTTTTTTGCTGAACTTGATCTTCAGCCTCTCCGCTCCGTTTTTAGATGCCTGGCTGCGCTTCTGATTCGCTTCCTTGTAAATCTTTACCGCTGCGGTACCTTTCACAACAGGAGTGGGTGCAATCTGTGTTGCCATTTCGACACCTCCTAACCTTAGAGCATACGCTCCCAATCTTTATATCGGTACACCGCCCAATATCTTTAACCCCTCCGAAATGGCATACTGATACACATAGATTGTACCAAAAATTCGGCTCGATTTCAACGAAATTCTTATGAACCTATGCGAAATATTTGTTGCAATACCGCCGCCCAAAGTTTATGATGGTCATATTAGGATGACTGAAGCAGGCAGAAAGGAAAGCCCTGGCGCAAGAACAATATTTTGAAAGGACACCGCATGAGAGCAGATTATCATTTACATTGCGAATTTTCCGACGACAGCGAAGAGCTCATGGAGACACAGGTCAGACAGGGCATTGCCATCGGGCTTGATGAAATGTGTTTTACGGACCATGTGGACTACGGCCTCAAACGCGACTGGGATGATCCACGGGGCGTGATCTGGGATGATGTGACGGAAAACGGGGAGACGCTGCACAAGGCGCTCGCCAATGTGAATTACCCGGATTATTTCGACAAGCTGGATCTGATGCGGGAAACTTATGGAGATAAAATCACCATCAAATCCGGGCTGGAATTCGGGATACAGTCCCACACCGCCGGTGAGTTCCAAAAGCTTTACGACCGGTATGCGGACCGGCTGGATTTCGTGCTGTTTTCCATGCATCAGGTCGGGGACAAGGAATTTTGGACAGGCGACTTCCAGAAAGGTCGGACGCAGGAAGAATACAACCGCAGCTACTATGAGGAGATCTTAAAGACGATGCAGCTGTTCAAGGATTATTCCGTGCTGGCGCATCTGGATCTGATCGTCCGGTATGATGAAAACGGTGTCTATCCGTTTGAAAAGGTGCGGGACATTGTCTCGGAAATTCTGACGCAGGCGATCAAAGACGATAAAGGCATTGAGCTCAATACCTCCAGCTGGAAGTACGGACTTTCCGACACCCAGCCGTCGCGGGCGATCCTGAAATTGTACAAGGATTTGGGCGGAAAGATCCTCACGGTCGGAAGCGACGCCCACAAAAAAGAGTTTTTAGGAGATCACTTTGACGAAGCCTATGCCATCTTAAGAGACGAAATCGGTTTCACGGAAATTGCGACCTTCGACAATATGCAGCCAACATTCCATAAGCTGTAAAGGGTTCTGCCGCCAGAACAGCCATCTCATTCCACAAATTACTGAAGCATATAGCAAAAGCCAGCCCCGTTTTTCGAGGCTGGCTTTATTTTTCATTCAGCAGATGGTTGGGGAAAAATTACTTCTTCTCTTCCTCAAGCTTCTCTCTCAGTTCAAAGAGTCTGCTCTGGTACTGGCGCATCTTCTTCGTGTGTACAAGTACAACCGCGAATGCTGCCAAAAGGATCAGCAGGCGAAGTACATTACACTTGTGATCGCCAAGACCGATGTTGAACAACGGTGTCTCGGCATCCGATGCGGATACAAGGTTCGGCTCTCCGTTGTCGTCAAGCGTGATCGTCGCGCCGCCGTCCGTGCCTGTCCGGCTGCCGCCCGAACGCCTTACCTGATCATCATTGATCTCCGGCGTCGCAACCGTCGTTGTCGTCGTGCTGCCGTCAGAGTTGACGCCGGCATCCGCCTTGTTGCTGTCCTTGCCCTTGTTGACCGTGTCACGGTTCTTGCTTGTCGATGTGCTATCGTCTGCGACATCATCATCGTCATCGTCGTCGTCATCACTGTCGTTTCTTGTGATTGTACTGCCGCCGCCATTTCCATCGTTGTTGTTCACAACGGTCTCATTCTTGACATAGGTCACAGTCACATCGACATCCTTTGCCGGCATACCGTTTTCGTCACTGGAGACAAATGTGTAGGTCGGCGTATAGCCCGATACCTTCGGCGACTCCACATAGAAGCTCTGCTTGTACTGATACGAGTTCTGATAGTCTGCCGCTACCGGGTTGCCGTTCTCATCCACATAGTGGATCGTCAGGTTGAAGCTCTGGTTGACATCGTTGGTCACCGTGCCCGGTCCGCCGCCGCTGCCGCCTTCATCACCTTCACCGTCATTGCTGCCCCTGCCTTCGCTGGTCACTTCTTCACCCTTGGAATCCGTGCCCTTCGCAATTGCGACATTCGTCACCTTGCCAGCCGCGACATCAGCCTCTGTTACAGTGTAGCTTGCCTCAAACTCTTTGCCGCCGCCGGATGTCAGCGTATCAATATCCCAGCTGTCGCCCGTCAGCTCATCCGTTACTTTAATGTTCGAAATCGTCGTATTGCCGTTGTTGACTACTTCGATCGTGTAACCGATCGTCTCACCGACGCGAACCGCTCCGGTCTTGTCGGATTTCTTGACTACGGTCAATGCGGAGTTTGCTTCTTCGATCACGACATCATCCGTGTACTCACCGAAATCACGCCCCGGCTGTGATCCCTCACCGCCATCGATCGCATCGGAAATCCGTATGGTCAGATGGTTGGTAAATCCGTTGCCGGATACAGCGTCTGCTTCTGTCACGGTGTAATGCGCTGTTGTCGTCACTGTCTCGCCTGCCGCGACGCCCTCAAATACATTCTGGTCTACGGTCACGCCTTCCTGCTCGACAAACTCAATATTTCTGGTATCAGCGTAGATATTGGTCGCCGTCAGTGTGAAGTTCACCTCCTGGCCGATTGCGTAAATGCCATCCTCGTGCGTCTTGCTGCCGACCTTGGACGGATCTACATCGTCCGGACCGTCCTCGTCATCACCCTTGCCGCTGCCGTCCGCCGTGACGGTCAGCTTGCCGAATATCACTTCCACATCATAGTTGCTGATATCACCTCCGGCTGTAGCCGCCGCAGTGCTTTCGTCAGCTGTTTCTTCTGTTTCTGCCGCATGAACCACCATCCTCGGCGCGAAGAGCCTCTTTAAGAATCCGGTCTCTTCCGCGCTGCTGTCAGCAATCTGTCCGCCTACCGTACCGATCCGGTAAGTAAACGAATTGTCCGAAGATCCTGCCAATGTCTGGCTTCCGGTAAACGTAAAGTCTAACGTCTCACCATCGGCAAGTCCTTCACCGCCGACTGTCACCTTGCTGCCGTCACCGGTCAGAGGATAGCCGTCATAAACCTTGCTCTTGTCTTCAGATGTCAATGTAATCTTGCGCTTGCCAATCGTAAACTTGCCCGGCAGCGCCGTTACCGCAAACTGATCCGATACATCATTATTCTGCGCGTCCGTTACAATCGGTGTACCGGATACGACTGTCTTGCCGCTGTCCTTGACATTTTTGCCGGTCTTTGTCGAAGTCATGCCGGTCACATAGTAGGTCTGGCCTTCCACTTCGACTACCGCACGGCCCTGCTCGTCATCTTCTTCAAAGCCGGATACCGTATGTGATTTGCCGTCATAAGTTGCCTCAAGGCTCTTGCCCTGAATCGTCACCTCATACTTTGCGTCACGGCTGGTTACGGTCAGCGTGCCCTCTGTCTTTGCGAGGTTGTAATTGTCAAGCTTCGTGCCCTCGTTCGGGTTGATGGTAAAGGCATTTGCCGAAGTACCGACAATCGTCTGCGACCCGGTAAAGCTGTAAGTCGCGCCCTCATTCTCTGCCCAGCCCTTTTCCTTTGCCAGCGGCGTATCGCCATTGGTCAGAGGCTTGCCGTCGTACGGCTTGGACGGGCTTGCCGATTCAAGCACCAGATCCCGCTTGTTGATCTTCAAAGTACCTGCCTGCGGAACAACCGCAAACTGTGCCGTCACATCGTTGCCGTCCTTGTCCTTGACAACCGGTGAACCCTCGATCTTTGTCGCCGCGCCTTCTCCATTCGCATCCTTTCCGGTTGCGGTAGAAGTATAGCCTGTCACATAATAGGTCTCACCGCCGACTTCGACCGCAACGCCCTTGTCCGTCTCATTCTCAAAGCCGGATACCGTATGCTCCTTGCCATCGTAAGTCGTCTCATCGCTCTTTGCCTGAATCTGTACCTGCAGCTGGTCACCGTCCGCGCGGTTGGTGATCGTCAGTGTACCGTCAGTCGCATGGATAATATAGTTGTCTGCCTTTGTGTTGTCCAGCAAGGTGTAAGTATAGCTGTTTGCCGAAGAACCGACTATGGTCTGGCTTCCGGTAAATGTATATGCCGCGCCTTCACCCTCTGCCCAGCCGCTCTCAACTGCCATCGCGGTCGTGCCGTTGGTCAGAGCCTTGCCATCATATGCCTTGGACAGATCCGCTGACTGCAGCGTTACCTCTGCCTTGTTAATGATCAGCTTGCCCGGCACCACCGTCACTGCAAACTGCTCTGTTACATCGTTGCCTTCCGAATCCGTAACCTTCGCCGTATTGGTTGTGTTCGTCGGATATTCGCCCGCGTCTGTCGCGGTCACTTCCGAAGTCACGCCCGTCACGGTATAGGTCTCATCACCAACGGTAATGGTAATGGTTCCGTCCTCGTTTTCCTCAATGAAGCCCGAAATGCCGTGCTCCTGTCCGTCATAGACCGGCTCATCCGTCGTCTTGCCGTGCAGCGTGATTTCGTATTTCGCGTCACGGTTGCGGATGGTCAGTGTGCCGAACTGAGGCTCTTCCACATTGTAATTGCCCGCATTCGTCAGTTCATATGTAAAGCTGTTGCTTGAACCGCCGACCTGCTTCTGTGAGCCGGTAAAGGTATAAGTGATCACATCGTCAGCCGCCAGTCCTTCGCCGCCGACCGCGCCCTGCGCGTCCACACGGATCGCATCCGTTGCTTCAACTTCAAGTGTATCCGTCTTCCGGCTCTCTTCATCCTTTACCGGATTGGTCAGAGCCGTACCGTCATACTCTTTGGACAGGCTCGCCGATGTCAGGGTGATATTTCTCTTTTCAATCACCAGCTTTGCCGTGTTGCCAATCTTGACAGCAAACTCAGTGGTTACATCCTTGCCCTTTGCGTTCTTAACGGCTGCCGTGCCGCTGACCGTCACGCCGGTTTCTCCTGCATTCGTTCCGGTCGCGCCTGCTGTCAGTCCGGTCACATAATAGGTCTTGCCGTTTGCCGTCACGGGGATTCCCTGTGCCGTCTCACCGACGAAACCGCTGACAGACTTCTCCGTGCCATCGTATTTTGTCGTCAGACTGTTCGGCGTCACCGTCACTTCATAAGAAGCATTGCTTGACACGATAGACAGTGTGCCCTCTGTCTTGATGACATTGTAATTGTTCAGGTTCGTTCCGTTTTTCTCCGTAATGGTGAATGCGTTCGCGGTACTCTCGCCCGGATCAGTCACGCTGCCGGAAAACTCATAGGTCGCTCCCTCACCGTCGATCCAGCCGGTCTCTACTGCCAGCGGAGAGTCGCCGTTGGTCAGCTCGTTGCCGTCATAGACCTTGGTCTCGCTCTTGGAAGTCAGCGTCAGATCTACCTTGGTGATCGTCAGCTTGCCGGCTGTCTTGTTGACCTCAAACTGCTCCGTCACGTCATGACCGTCCGCGTCCCTGATCGTCTCTTTGCCGTCAAAATTGATCGCGTAATCATTCGGGTTGTCGCTGACATCCTTGCCCTCGCCGGTTACCTTAAGCCCGGACAGCGTAAAGGTCTCGTCGCCAATCACAAATGTCTTGCTTTCGGTTCTTGTCACAGCGTCCTTGAGTTTCTGCAACACACCCGTATTGCCCTCTGTCTCTGCCGCGCCATCGATCGTGAACGCGTTCTTGTCCACCTTCTGTGTCGTTCCGTCATAAGGCGATTCAAACGAATCCGCCACCACATTGATCTGGAACTTGGTGTTGCGGCTTGTCACGACAAGCTTGCCAAATGCCGTTGAAATCGAATAATTCGGGAACTCTTCTTCCCACGACTTGTTGGTCAGCTTCTCGAAGGTGTTGTCGCTTTCACCCGGTGCTTTCTGGCTGCCCGTAAATTTCAGGTTCGGCAAGCTGTCACCTTCTGCCCAGCCGTCGCCGGTCACTTCGACTTCTTCTAATGTATGTGCCTTGCCGTCATATTCCCACTCGCCGGACTTTGAGGTAATGACCACCGTCCGCTTGGAAATGTTGATATAACCGTCATTCGTCTCCAGCGTAAACGCTGTCGCCTTGCCTTCTTTCGTGATCTTCGCATCGGATTTTGCGATCGTCACATCATAATTGCCGACATCCTTTGCTTCGGAAACGGAAGCTCCGTCTTTTGCAATACCGACCGATGCGCCCTCAATGGCATATGTCTTGTCTTTGTAGGTAAAGGTAATGCTGCCATTATTCAGCTCATACGCTACGGCATCACCGTCTACCGTGACCGCGCCTTCTCCCAAAGGATCGGTTACTGCCACGCCGTCGTAAATTTTAGAAATCTTTACAGCATTAACCTTGACCGCGTGACCCGGATTGAACCACAGGATCAGCGTCGTCGAACCGTCCGCCTTGATCTGAGCCTTCAGCACATTGTTGGTGTTGCCCTCGTCAAAGGTGTACCCCGGCAGGGTCTTGTCGCTTTCATCTGCCTTGATCGTATTGCCGGTCGTACCGTAACGGATCTTGGTCGCGTCCGAAATCTTCTCGCCGGTCTCGGTGTTGTAGCAGAGCAGCGTATAAGGCGTTTCATTGCTCGGTACCCACTGCGCGTACAGCGTCGTGTTTTCTTTGAGCGTAATCTTGTCGCCCTCTTTGTAACCGAAGCCGCTGCCGTCCGCCTTGGTGTTCCAGCCGACAAAGGTGTAGCCGGCTGCCACTATCGTGTTGCGGCCTTCTACCGTGACTTCCGTGCCTTTTTTGTACTGTCTGCCTGCCGGACACTGTCCCGTATAACCGGAAATATTCGGCAGATAGTCCAGGTTGACCTGTCCTTCGTCACCGTCGGAGCTGCCGCGGATCACGCCGTCCACATGCCAGCTTCCCTGATCCTTGACGACATACCATGTGATGTAATAACCCTCGCCGTCTGTCGTCAGCCCCGGATATTTTTGCAGCAGATCCTTGTGGTTCTTGTTGATCTCCGCATAGACCTCAGACCATGCTCTCGCCGTGATCTTCGGACCGCTTCCGTCACTGCCGATCTTTTCGACATCGGTCTCCGTGTACACCTCGGTGATGTAGTCCGTCAAGTCAGAAACGGATTTGTAGTAACTGCCGCCCGGCGTCACTGTCGTGTAATACGATGAACTGTAGCTCGCCGGCTCTGTCTGAATCGTACCGTCGTCACGGATAAAGAATCCAATCTGTCCCGACACGCCTGTATTCGGCGCCCACATCGCATAGAGTGTGTAGGTCTCCGCGTCCTTTGTGATCGGGAACATATCCGACAGCGTCGCCACATTGTCATCGTCGCCGCCATAAATCTTGTCATACCAGCCGTGACGCCGTCCCGATGTCATCGCGTCCTTGTTGGTAGACCAGCCCTTGAAATTGTATCCTTCTCTTGTCAGCCCTTCACCGGAAGGCAGCTGCACCAGAGCCGTGCCGCCCGCCGTCATGCCGATCGACTGATCCTCGACCTCACCGGAGCCGCCGTTCAGATCGAAATGAACGGTGTAGCCCTTGATGTGGATCGTATAAGTATCCGTAAAGGTCTGCTCGTTGTCGCCATTGCCTACTTTGTAGGTATAGGTCACGACTGCCTCGCCTGCCTTGCCGGAGGTCTCGATCGCGACCGTCGGCTGCGTCTCACCTGTCTCAAAAGTCAGATTCGCGTCATCCATAAAGGATATGATGTCGTTGGAGCCTTTTTCGCCGTCCGTCGTCTCTTTCGCCTGGCTTGACACGATCTCCCATGTACCGCCAAGATATTCGCCTTTGCTATTGACCGCGTTCTCAGCAAGCGTCAGCTCCTGGTACGCTTCGATCGAATAATCGAACGAACGGTCTTCATAATTCGTAAAGTCCTCGCCGTTTCCGTACAGGACATAAATCGAAAATGACTCCGCCGTAAAGTCCGCGCCTGTCTCCGATGTGCTTGCGGATACCTCTTCCACATTTCCGCTGTCATCGATATGGACAAGCGTCTGCTCCTCGCCCATCAGCGGCTGGTTCAATGAAAGCGATACATTCACCCCGCCCTCATTCGCAGGCTGTACTTCGCTGCCGTCCGGACCGATAAAGGTAATGTTGACCGCGTAAGCCTCCGTCGCGTTCTCCGCCTCGCCGCTGACTGCCGCCAGAGCCTCTTCCGGGGAAATTTCCTCGACCTGCATCACCGTACCTTCCGGGAACACGCCGACATCCCAAGATGCCTCAACGCTCACATTGCCTGCGGATTCCGACGCATTGCCTTCGGGCATTGTCTTCATCAGCTCTGCAAGCTGCTGTGCCGCAAGCTCTTCCTCGGTCAGCTGCTGCTCTTCGACTGCTTCCGCATTTTCTTCAGCCGCTTCTTCGGTCTGCTCCTCGGCGTTCTCCTCTACGGCTTCCTCAGCCTCTTCTTCTGTGGCATCTTCAACAGCAGCAGCTTCTGCACTTTCCGCCTGTGCTTCCTCTGCCGTCTGCTCTTCTGCTTCCGGCTTTACTTCTTCTGCCGCCTGCTCTTTCTCTTCCGGCTGTGCCTCCTCAGCGGGCTGCACCTCTGCTTCCGGCAGCTCCACGCTCCAAATCGCGTACAGCTCTACGGATTCGCCATCCGCGCTGATGCTGTCATCACCCTCGGTCGCGCCTGCATCCGTACTCCAGCCTTCGAAAATGTGCGTCGCACCGTTGCCGTCGGTATAATCGGCAAGATCCGGCAGGTCGATGTTCAGTTCACCATCCTCAGATGCCTCTGCATCCACTTCTTCCGGCGTCTCATTGCCCTCACCGCCGTTCAGGTCAAAGGTCACCTTGACCGACTTGACCTCAGCGGTCTGCAGTTCTTCCGCATTTTCCGCTTCCTCAGCCTCTTCAACCTCTTCAACCTCTTCGGATTCCTCGTCCTCGGCATCAGCGGTCTCCTCATCCGCCTCTTCCTCGTCAAAGTCCTCCTCGTCCTCGGAGTCTTCTTCGTCGATCTCGACTTCTTCCTCCTCGTAGTCTTCCTCGTCAGCATCGACCGATTCCATGTCCTCGGATTCGTCCGCTTCGTAATACTCGTCATCCGTCGCTTTGAATGACTGGGTCGTCACGAAGATGCCGCTTGCCATGACCATAGCTACCGCCATGAACAAGGCCAGGAATTTTTTCCAGTTCATGTCTCCCTTCATAGCAACTAACCCTCTCCTTCCAAATTAGGTCTGCTTCTTTTTCCTCTCTTTCCCGCTGCCAAACGGTCCCCGCTCTGCGGAAACAGCGGCTTCCTTTCGGCAAACAAAAAAGAGACGGAAAGTTCCATCCCTATAATACCCCCCCCGAAAAATTTTTCAAGCAGTTGGCATAATCGTCAATTTTCTGGCACAATCGTCATTGTTTTGGCATAAACATCCTCATATGTCTGATCCCTCCGTCTAGGGTTTCTCTGGATGTTTTTACGAAAAAACAAGCTCTCATTTCTGAGAGCCTGTTTTGGTATTCTGACAACTGTGGCAATTCCCCGCCATGGGGCAGCCGATGCATTTGGTGCCTTTCTTTTTTTCTTTATATATATAGACACATGCCGCGCCTACGATTGCCGCAATGACGGCCGATACAACAATATCAACCATTTTTTCTCCTTTACAAACAGCCGTTCATCCCGGCTGCCATTGCCGGATGGCGCGTCAGCCTGTCAGTCCAGCTGATACTCCAGCACCATCTGCCTCTGGTTGCGCCGGATGATGTAACCGATGACCAGCGCAAACGCCGCTACCGCGATCAGGCCGCCGATGAATCCGGCGCCGATTGTACCTGTCGTCATGACCGTACCCACCTGATACACCACAAATCCGACCGTAAATCCGGTGGCAAGCTGTAAGCCGATCGCGCCCCACAGCCATTTCGCGGATTTCATCTCGGAATTCATTGCGCCAAGCGCCGCAAAGCAGGGCGGCGTGTAGAGGTTGAACATCAGGTATGCCAGCGCCGCTACTTTGGTGATGCCCATCGCCGCCGCGACAGCATTGCCTTCACCGATCAGCTCCAGTTCCTCTGTATCGATCAGATTGGTGATCGCATAAACCGTCGCGATCGTACCAACCACATTCTCTTTTGCGATAAAGCCCGTGATCGCTGCCGCCGCAAGCTGCCAGCTCGCGATGCCCACCACCGGCACCAGCAGATACGAGAACGGACCCGCGATGCTTGCCAGAATGGATGTGCTTTCCATCCCCTCCTCGACGACCGAGAAGCTCCAGTCAAAGGTCTGCATGATCTGAACCACCGTGTTGCACACCAGAATGACCGTTCCTGCCTTGATAATATACGCCTTGCCGCGCTCCAGCATGGACTTGACGGCAAACATCAGGCTCGGCGTCTTGTACTCCGGCAGCTCAATGATAAAGAACGATTTCCGGTACTTCATGCCCGTGATCGCTTTGATCAGCATCGCCCCGAAGAGAACCAAAAGAATGCCTACCATATAGCAGATAAAGCTGACCCATCTGGATCTCGGGAAAAACGCGCCCGCAAACAACGCGATCACCGGAAGCTTTGCCCCGCAAGGCATGAATGTCGCAAGCATCGCCGTCGAGCGCCTTTCACGCTCATTCCGGATCGTCCGGCAGGACATGATGGCGGGAATGCCGCAGCCCGTTCCGATGATCATAGGAATCACGGATTTGCCGGACAGACCCACTCTCTTAAAGATCGGATCCAGCACGACCGTCGCCCTCGACATATATCCGCAGTCTTCCAACAGGGCAATCAGGAAATACATTACCATGACCAGCGGCAGGAATCCGACGACCGCGCCCACGCCGCCGATGATGCCGTCCACAAGCAGTGCGTACAGAAGCGGATTGGCATCTGCCATCGCGTCTCCGACCATCCCCTGGAACGATTCGATCCAGCCCGCTAATATATCGGCAAGCCATGTCCCGACCGTAGTCTGGGAAATGTAAAATACCAGCCACATGATCCCCGCGAAGATCACGATCCCCAGCACCGGATGCGTCACCACATTGTCAATGGTATCGCCGAAATTCTTTTCTTTCGTGAAGACCTTGCGCACCTCGACTTCGTTTACAATGCCATTGACGAAATCAAACCGCTTGCGGTCGGCTTCCTCGACTGCCGCCTTGTCGTGCAGGTCTACATTGCCCTGCACATACGGCTCGCTCTGCCCCTTGCCCTCAAGCTCCGCTGCTGCTTTGACGACTTCCTTTAAGCCTTCGCCGTCTACCGATACCGTCTTAATGACGGGGCAGCCCAGCTTCTCGGAAAGCTTCTTTTCGTCAATCCGGTTGCCCTTTTTATCGTTGACATCATTCTTGTTGAGCGCGACAACGACAGGAATCCCCAGCTCCAAAAGCTGCGTCGTAAAGAACAGGCTCCTGCTCAAATTCGTCGCGTCCACGATATTGATGATGGCGTCAGGATGCTCGTTTTTGACATAACCGCTCGTGATGCTCTCCTCCGATGTAAACGGCGACATCGAATACGCCCCCGGAAGATCCACCGCGATCAGCTCCTTAGGTCCATCATAATACGCGTTTTTGATCACGCTTTCCTTTTTGTCTACGGTAACGCCCGCCCAGTTGCCGATCTTTTCATTCCGGCCTGTCAGGGCATTGTACATAGTGGTCTTGCCGCTATTCGGGTTGCCCGTAAGTGCAATTCTCATCTCTGCTCCCTCTCTTCCTTCCCTGGTCAAATCTTGATCGCGTTCGCCAACTCAGGATCGATGTTGTAACGGGCGTCCTTGATCGACACGACGAGATTGCGTTTCTTGTCCACAACAGTGATCTTTTCCCCGCTGTAGCAGCCCAGAGAAAACAAAAAGCTTTTCATCTCTTCATCGCCTGCCGTGTCAACATCA
The DNA here is from genome assembly GCA_017470735.1 of Lachnospiraceae bacterium. Lineage (GTDB taxonomy): Bacteria > Bacillota > Clostridia > Lachnospirales > Lachnospiraceae > RGIG4930. The sequence continues at coordinate 13,262 of JAFUYB010000016.1, forward strand.
GAAATCACATATTCTCTTCCAAGTTCCGCGTCGTTCAGCGTCATCTTTCTGTCCCTTCCTAGAGTTAGCTATTCCTAATGCCGGAAGATATGTTAGCAGAATCTAACTGTTTTGTCAACCTAACATTTGTAAAAATGCCGGAAAATGCCAAGACCTATGCCGGAACCATTTCCCGGATAAACTCCCGGAACAGCGGATGCGCCCGGTTCGGACGGCTTTTAAATTCCGGATGGAACTGGACGCCGATATGGAAGCGGTTCGCGGCGCTTTCAACCGCTTCGACAATGCTTCCGTCAGGCGAAGTCCCGCAGATGACAAGCCCTGCCTTTTCTAAAACCTCTTTATAGGCATTGTTGAATTCAAAGCGGTGACGGTGCCGTTCGCTGATCTCATCACAGCCATATGCGCGGTGAAGAATGGTATCCTTCTTCACTTTGCAGGGATACGCCCCGAGACGCATCGTTCCGCCTTTTTGCAATACCGAAAGCTGCTCCGGCATCAGATCGATCACGAGGTTCTTGCCAAGCTCGTCAAATTCCCTGCTGTTCGCGTCACGGATACCGCAGACATCCCGCGCATACTCAATGACCGCCACCTGCATCCCCAGGCACAGTCCGAGGTATGGGATGTCCTTTTCCCGGGCATACCGGCAGGCTGTGATCTTTCCTTCAATGCCTCTGTCCCCGAATCCGCCGGGTACGAGTATGCCGTCGCAGTCCCCAAGCTCATCCGCCGCATTTTCTGCCGTCAGCGATTCGCTGTCCACCCATTTGATGTCCACATTCGCGCCATTTTCGTATCCGCCGTGATACAGCGATTCCCGAACCGAAAGATACGCATCGTGGAGCGACACATATTTTCCGACAATGGCGACCCTGACGCTTTTGTGCAGGTTCTCAATGCGGCCGACCATCTCTCTCCATCCGGTCAGATCCGGCACCTTTGCCCCGGCAATGCCCAGCTCCCTTACCGCCACTTCGTCAAGTCCGTGCTCATGCAGCATCAACGGCGCTTCGTACAGACAGCTTAAGGTATTGTTCTCAATGACGCAGTCTTTTTTGACATTGCAGAAAAGCGCGATCTTGTCCTTGATGCCTTCGGAAAGCTTGCGGTCCGCGCGGGTCACGATGATATTCGGGAAAATTCCCATCGAACGCAGCTCCTTTACGGAATGCTGTGTCGGTTTTGATTTGAGTTCATCCGAACCGGCCAGATACGGCACCAGCGTCACATGGATGAACAGACAGTCCTCCCTGTCCCGCTCCAGTGAAATCTGCCGGATCGCTTCCAGAAACGGCTGGCTTTCTATGTCACCCGTCGTTCCGCCGATTTCCGTGATCAGCACATCCGCGCCGCTTTCCTGCGCGCCCTTGTATATGAAATGCTTGATCTCCTCCGTGATATGCGGGATCACCTGCACGGTCTCTCCCAGATAACCGCCCTGGCGCTCCCGGTTTAACACATTCCAATACACTTTTCCGCTCGTCAGGTTGGAATACTTCGTCAGGTTCTCATCGATGAACCGCTCATAATGCCCGAGATCCAGATCGGTCTCCGCCCCGTCGTCGGTCACGAACACTTCCCCGTGCTGGTAAGGGCTCATTGTCCCCGGATCCACATTCATGTACGGGTCCAGCTTTTGTGACGCAACCTTCAGTCCACGCATTTTCAAAAGTCTTCCGAGCGACGCCGCGGTAATGCCTTTTCCGAGCCCCGACACCACGCCGCCGGTCACAAAAATATATTTAGCCATAAAAATCGATAACCTCCTCCGCCACTTCCCTGCGGCTGATCCTCTGATCCATCGCGCTTTTTTCTATAAATTTATGCGCCTCCTGCTCGGACATCCCTTTGTGCTCGATCAAAAGGCATTTTGCCCTGCCGACACATTTCTCCTCCCGCAGCTTTTTTTCCAGACGGTCAATCGCGTCTTTCGCGTTTTTCATCCGGAAGCCCACCGCATCGCTCATCAGCAATGCCGAGCGGAAAAAAGCCGTGTTGATCGGCCTTTGCAGCACAATGATCCCGCTTTCATATACGGCATCCAGCACATCCGGCAGATGCTCTTCCCGCGCAAACAACAGGACTTGTGTCGTGTTTTTCCCCGCGATATCAAGGATTCCTTTGATCACGCCCGCTCCGGTTCCGGGAAAATGACAGACACACAGATCAAAATCGTTCAGCGCCATTTGCTCCTTGGCGCTCTTTACATCACTTGCCGTGATCGTCCAGGTCACGCCGTAGTCCCGCAGGAATTTTGTGTAGAAATCTGTCGCTTTTGGCATATCACAAATAATGATCGCCCGCTCCATAAACACGCTCCCTTCACAGGCCTTTTCTTATGGCGTCCAGATATTTGTCCGTCACCACGGAAAGCTCCTTTGTGTGCAAAAACCCGCTCTCCTCCGCCGCCTTTACCGCTTCCTTGAGGTTCTTCGGCAGGCTGCCGTTTGTTTCGCCGCCTGTATGATCCGCGTGCAGCTCATCGGGAAGCTGCTCCCGGTTTTTGATCCCGCAAAGACCCGCTTCCAGTATCACCGCAAACGCCAAATACGGATTCATGGTCGCGTCCGGCGAACGCAGCATAAATCCGCTCTTTCTGCCATCTACAACAGGCACCCGAAAAAGCCTCGACTGCTTTCCTGTCGACCATGTGATGTTCTTCGGCGCGCCCTTTTCCCCAAACCTCTCATACGACTCTTCGGAAGCATTCAAAAAGACCGTAATGTCACGCATACGGTTGAACACGCCCGCGAAAAACTGTTCCTGCTTCACGGGGTCCGCGACCGACAGATCCTCTCCCGCCGTGTGGAGATTGCACTGTATGTGCAGCCCGTTTCCGCTGTCCCACTTCAGCGGCTTCGGCGAAAAGGAAGCGTACGCCCCGTTTCTGCCCGCAATGGATCGTACGGTGCTCATATAGGTAATGAAATGGTCGGCGGATTTTTCCGCGTCCGACGCGCGGAAGTCGATCTCATTCTGCCCGGGGCCCGCTTCATGGTAGGAGGTTTCGGGAACGATGCCCATATCCTCCAGCGCCAGGCAGATTTCCCGCCGGATATTTTCACCCCGGTCAAGCGGCGCGATGTCCAGATAGCCCCCGTTGTCCCACGGCTCGTCGGTGCGGTCGCCGTCCTCTGCCGTTTTAAACAGATAAAATTCACTGTGCAGTCCGATCCTGCAGGAAAAGCCGTTCTGCCTGCACCGCTCCAGCGCGTTTCTTAAAATGCCTCTGGTATCATAGGCGAACGGGCTGCCGTCCGTCTTAAAGATATTGCAGTAAAACCGCACCACCCTGCCCGTCTGCGGTCTCCAGGGCAGGACATGCAGCGTCCTCGCGTCCGGCACCAAAACGACCTCCCCGGTCTTTTCTTCCACGCATTTTGAAATTTTATAATAGTCGATCTTGATCCCGTCCGAAAACGCCCTCTCCAATTCCTGCGGCATAATGGAAATGTTCTTATGCACGCCCTTTATATCGCAAAACGACAGTCTGATGAATTTCACATCATGATCATTGACATAGCTTATCGCATCTTCCTTTGAGTATGAATCCATTCGGCTTCTCCTTTCCGTAAAGAACCATTACTGTGACAGCTCATTCAAAAACGCGTCCACCTCATGCGCGCAGGCAATCCCTTCGCGGATAGCCCATACGACTAAGGACTGTCCTCTCCGCATATCTCCTGCCGCAAACAGCTTTGTGTCTTTTATTCTGTAACCGTCTTCTGCCGTAACAGCCGTCCCTCTGCCCGTCAGCTCCAGTGAAAACGCGTCCCTCACATAATCCTCACAGCCGACAAATCCGGCCGCGATCAACAGCAGTCCGCAGGGGATTTCCTTTTCACTTCCCTCTGCCATACAGAGTTTACCATCTTTCCATCCGACATTGCAAATGGTAACGGATGTGATATGCCCGTTTTTGTCCGTCTTTACGCTTTTTACCGTCGAGGAATATACCCTTGGGTCTTTCCCGAAAACGAACGCCGCTTCTTCATGGCCGTAGTCCACCTTTTCCACCTTTGGCCACTCCGGCCACGGATTGTCTTCTGTCCGCTCCCTGGGCGGCTGCGGCATCATTTCGATCGCGACAACGGATTTGGCGCCCTGCCGCACCGCAGTCCCGATGCAGTCATTTCCGGTATCGCCTCCGCCAATGATGACGACATGCTTGTCCTTCGCGGAAATAGCCGACTGCGCGGGGTCGCCTTTTTCAAGAGCCTTTGTGGCCGCCGTCAGATAATCTACCGCAAAATGCACGCCCTTCGCGCGCTCCGGCTGTGCCGCGTCAATTCCCCGCGCTTTCTTGGCGCCGCAGCACAAAATGACTGCGTCGTATTCTTTGAGGAGCGCTTCTTTTTTGATGTCCTTTCCGGCATTTACATTGGTTTTAAACGAGACGCCCTCTTCCTCCAAAAGCTTCTGCCGTCTTTTGAGCACTTCTTTATCCAGCTTCATGTTGGGAATGCCGTACATCAAAAGTCCGCCGATGGCATCCTCCCTCTCATACACCACGACCTCATGTCCATGCCGGTTGACCGTAAATGCCGCCGCAAGCCCCGACGGTCCGCTCCCGATGACGGCGACCCTGTTTCCGCTGCGTTTCGACGGTATCCGCGCCTGCATGACGCCTGACCGGAACGCCTCCTCGGAAAGAAAAAATTCGTTGTCCCGGATCGTTACGGCATCCCCGTACTGCGCGCACATACACGCTTTTTCACACAGCGCGGGGCAGACCCTCCCCGTAAATTCAGGGAACGGATTCACTTTAAACAGCCGCTCAAACGCATGGGCATCATTCCCTCTGTAAATTTCATCATTCCACTCGGGTATGAGGTTATGAAGGGGACATCCCGTAACCATCCCCGAAAGCGTCATGCCTGACTGACAAAACGGTACGCCGCAGTTCATGCACACCGCTGCCTGCTTTCTGCGCTCTTCTTTGCTTAAGGGTTCATGCAGCTCTTTAAAATTCCTGATCCGCTCCTCCACCTTTACATAAGGATTTTCTTTTCTTTTGTATTCCAAAAATCCGGTTTCCTTGCCCATTTTTACACACCTCGTTCAATCCCTGCTTGTATATTCAAACGCCTCCAGCACTGCCTTGTCCCTCGGCATTCCCTGCTCCTCAAACTTGCCGATCAGCGACAGCATTCTGCGGTAGTCGTTCGGAATGATCTTTTTGAAATTGCCGATTTCCGCTTTGTAATTGTCCAATATGCGTGCGGCAAATGCAGAACCGGTTTCTTTTTCATAATCCTCTAATATGCCTTTCAGCTCTTCGATATCATACTTTTCTTTCACATCATCGAGCTGGATCATATCCTTATTGGTGCGCAGATACAGCGTATGGTCGGCGTCATAGACATACGCGATGCCTCCGCTCATGCCTGCGCACAGGTTTTTGCCGGTGTATCCCAAGATCACGGCCCTGCCGCCGGTCATATATTCAAGCCCGTGGTCCCCGCAGCCCTCACACACTGCCGTCGCGCCGGAGTTCCTGACGCAGAACCGCTCTCCCGCAATGCCGTTGATATAAGCCTTGCCGGATGTCGCGCCGTACAACGCCACATTGCCGACAATGATGTTTTCGTGCGGATCAAAGCCTGCCTCGTCCGACGGCGTCACGACCAGCTTTCCGCCGGATAAGCCTTTCCCCAGGCCATCGTTCGCGTCGCCCTTTAAGCGGATGGTCACGCCCTTCGGCAAAAACGCGCCAAAGGACTGGCCGCCGCCTCCCGTCGCGTTGACACAGAGCGTATCTTCATCGAGGGTATTCTTAAAATGCGCCGTCACTTCGCTTCCGAGGATCGTGCCAAACGCGCGGTCCGTACTTGAAACGGTTACATTGACCTCCTTCGCCTTTCCTTTTTTCTTCGCGTTCATGAAGTCCGAAAAAGCAGGTAGCAGCACTGTCACATCCAGCGTGCGCTCCAGGTTGATGAACGAACGCTTTGCTGCCGTCTGTTCCTCTTCCCTGCCCTTTTCCCCGGCAAACAGCCCGGACAGATCGATCGCGTCGGCGCGCTCGGACACATGGTTCTTCTTGCGGACCAGACAATCGCTTTTTCCGACCATTTCGTCTACCGTCGCAAAGCCCAGCCCGGCCATGATCTCCCGCAGCTCCTGCGCGATGAATTTCATAAAGTTGATGATGTGTTCCGGTTTCCCGGCAAAGCGTTTCCTAAGCGCCGCGTTCTGTGTCGCGATTCCCGCAGGACAGGTGTCCTTTGAGCAGACCCGCATCATCATACAGCCTTCGCAGACAAGCGGTGCCGTCGCGAACCCAAACTCCTGCGCCCCGAGCAATGCCGCGACCGCGACATCCCGTCCGCTCATCAGCTTTCCGTCTGTTTCCAGGATCACATGGGAACGGAGCCCGTTTTCTAAGAGGCTTCTGTGTGCTTCCGCAAGCCCCAGCTCCCACGGCAGCCCCGCGTGGTGAATCGAAGAAACCGGTGCCGCGCCCGTCCCGCCGTCAAAACCGGAAATCAAGATGACATCCGCGCCCGCTTTTGCCACTCCCGACGCGATCGTCCCCACGCCGGACTCCGATACCAGCTTTACCGATATCCTTGCATTCCGGTTGGCGTTTTTCAAATCATAAATCAGCTGCGCCAGATCCTCGATCGAATAAATATCGTGGTGCGGCGGCGGGGAGATCAGCGATACGCCGGGCGTGGAAAACCTCGTCGACGCCACCCACGGGTACACCTTCTTGCCCGGCAGGTGACCGCCCTCACCGGGCTTTGCCCCCTGCGCCATTTTAATCTGTATCTCAACGGCACTGCATAGGTATTCGCTGGTCACGCCGAACCGCCCGGACGCTACCTGCTTTACCGCGCTGTTTTTGATCGTGCCGAAACGGTCCGGATCTTCCCCGCCCTCACCGGTGTTTGATTTTCCGCCGATCGTGTTCATCGCGACGGCAAGGGTCTCATGGGCTTCCCGGGACAACGAGCCGTAGGACATCGCCCCCGTCTGGAACCGCCTGACGATGGATTCTACGCTTTCCACCTTTTCAATCGGGATCGGTTTCCGGTCCGCCGCAAGATCCAAAAGACTGCGGATCGTATGCGGCCGCACCTTGGCATCGACCATCGCCGTGTATTCTTTAAACCGTCCGTAATCCCCTTCCCGGACTGCCCTCTGCAGCGTAACGATCACTTCCGGGGAGTACATATGGTCTTCGGTATTTTTACCGCTCCGTAAGGAATGATAGCCGGTGGAATCCAAGGTCTCATCCACCGGAAGTCCCAGCGGATCAAACGCCTTGTCGTGCCGCGCCCCGACATCCCGCGCGATATCCTCGATGCCGATACCGCCGACATGGCAGGTAATGCCGGTAAAATACTTGTCGATCAGTTCTTTTGACAATCCGACCGCTTCAAAAATCCTCGCGGACTGGTACGACTGCAGCGTGGAAATGCCCATTTTCGCCGCGATTTTTACGACACCGTTGAGTATGGCGTTGTTGTAATCCGCGATGGCCACGGACGGATCCTTGTCGAGTCTTCCGTCGGATACAAGCTGGGCGATGCACTCGTGCGCCAGATATGGATGGAGCGCCCGCACGCCAAAACCCATGACGCACGCCGCCTGGTGGACATCCCTGACCTCACCGCTTTCTAAGATCAGCGATACCGCCGTCCGCTTTCTTGTCATGACCAGATGCGTTTCGACAGATGATACCGCGAGCAGCGCGGGGATCGGCACATGGTTTTCATCCACGCCCCGGTCTGAAAGGATGATAATATTTTTCCCCTGCGCGATCTTTCGGTCTACCGCAATATTCAGCTGCTCCAACGCCCGTTCGAGAGGCGTGTTTTTATAATAGAGCATCGAGATCACGCACGATCCGAAGCCATCCCGATCCAAAACCCTGATTTTGGCAAGGTCAATCGCTGTCAGCACCGGATGGTCGATCTCCAGCATCCTCGCGTTTTCAGCGCTTTCACGGAGAAGATCCCCGTCCGAGCCGATGTAGACTGTCGTATCCGTGACAATCTTTTCCCTGAGCGAATCGATCGGGGGATTTGTCACCTGCGCGAACTGCTGCTGGAAATAATTGTACAAAAGCGGATGCCTGTTGGAGAGCATCGCCAGCGGCACATCATGCCCCATGGACGCGGTCGGTTCTATCCCGGTCTGCGCCATCGGCAGGATCTGATTTTTCATATCCTCATAAGTGTACCCGAATACCTTGTACAGCCTGGCGCGCATACTGTCCTCGTGCTTTGGCATCTTCTCATTCGGGACAGGCAGATTCTTTAAATGGAGCAGGCTTCTGTCCAGCCATTCACCGTATGGATTGCGCTTTGCGTAATATGCCTTGCATTCTTCATCCGAAATCAGCTTTTGGCCGGCCGTATCAATGATCAGCATCCTGCCCGGCTGCAGACGGTCTTTTTTGACAATATGCTTTTCATCCACATCCAGCACGCCGACCTCAGACGCCAGGATCAGACGGTTGTCATCGGTCACATAATACCTTGCCGGGCGCAGTCCGTTCCGATCTAGCGTCGCCCCGACAATCTGCCCGTCCGTAAAGAGAATCGCCGCCGGTCCGTCCCACGGCTCCATCATGGTCGCGTAGTAGTGGTAAAAATCCTTGTCCTCCTGCTTCATAAAGCCGTTGTGCTTCCACGGCTCCGGTATCGTGATCATCATCGCGAGCGGAAGCGGCATGCCGTTCATATACAAAAATTCCAGCGCATTGTCCAGCATCGCGGAATCCGATCCCTCATCCGCGATCACCGGAAGGATCCGCATGGCATCCTCTTCGCCAAAATTCAAGTGCATCGTCTCTTCTCTCGCGAGCATCCTGTCCACATTGCCGCGGATCGTGTTGATCTCGCCGTTGTGGGCGATCAGGCGGTACGGATGCGCCCGGTTCCACGAAGGGGTCGTATTCGTCGAAAACCGCGAATGCACGATGGCTATGGCGGTCTCGTAGGTTTTGCTCTTTAAATCCTCGTAAAATTCCCCGAGCTGGTTGACCAAAAACATGCCCTTATAGCATATGGTCCGTGAAGAAAATGAGCAGATATAAGTATCCGCCGAGCTTTGCTCAAACTCCCTTCTCGCGACAAAAAGCCTTCTGTCAAAGGCAAATCCCGTTTCACAGTCATCCGGCTTTCTGACAAAACACTGGTAGATTTCCGGCATGCAGTCTAACGCTTTTTTGCCCAAAATCCCGGCGTTTACCGGAACCTTCCGCCAGCAGAGGAACCCGATACCGTCCTTTTCCAAAATGACCTCGAACATCCGCATCGCCAATGTCCGTTTGATCTTATTCTGCGGGAAAAAGAACATGCCGATTCCGTATTCTCCTGCGGCGACAGATCCGATCCCCTCTTTTTTTAAGACATCCGAAAAAAACGCATGCGAAATCTGCAGCAGAATCCCTACGCCGTCACCGACTTTGCCGCTGGCGTCCTTGCCGGCACGGTGCTCCAGTTTTTTTACGATATGCAATGCGTCCTTTAGCGTAGCATGATTGGCATGGCCGTCAATATTAACGACCATGCCAATACCACACGCATCATGCTCCCTCATCTTCTGATTCAACATATGCTTATTCATTTCCTTTATCCTTTTATCTCACACTGTACAGCAGATCCCCGTATGTCGGATACGGCCAGATGTCCCTCGGTACGATGGATTCCAGCTCATCCACGGCTTCCCGGAGTGAATGCATCGCTTCGTGGATCGTGTATTCGTGGTACCGGGCAAGCTGGGGTATGCTTTCGATATCCTTCTCGCCGTCCACCGCGGATTCCAGCTTCTCAAGTCGGTCGTAGATCTCCTTGATCAGCCGCGATGTCCGCTCAAGCAGCTTCTTTTCGGTGTCCGCCGCGACGCCGACCTGCGACTTCTTTAAGATCAGCTCTGACAGCTTCGACTCATAGGAAAGACCCGCTCCCAGGATATTTCTGCGCACCATCCACTGCATGGTCAGTGCCTCGATGTTGATCTGCTTGTAATAATTCTCCAAAAGGATTTCATATCTCGCGCGGATTTCGCTTTCGGAGTAAACCTCATGCTTCGTAAACAGCGCGATGGACTTCTCTTCCACAAATGCCTCCATCGCCTCTACAGTTGTAGGAAGATTCAACAGCCCTCTCTTTTTCGCCTCCTCAGGCCATTCCTTGCCGTATCCGTTGCCATTGAACAGGATCCTCTTGTGCGCCTTTACCTCGTCCCGGATCAGCCTGGTCAGCGCCTTGTCAAAATCTTCTGCCCCCTCCAGGATCTGCGCGTATTCGTCCAGCGCCTGGGCAACGATCGTATTTAAGATAATGTTCGGTCCCGATATCGACGCCGAAGAACCCAGGCTCCGGAACTCGAATTTGTTGCCGGTAAAGGCAAACGGGGAAGTCCGGTTCCGGTCTGTCGTATCCTTCGGGATGTGCGGCAGCACGCTCGCGCCGATGCTCATCAGTTCTTTTTCATTGTCGTGGTAATCTTTTCCTTCCTCGATGGCCGAAAGCACTGCCTCCAGCTCATCCCCCAGAAATACCGACATGATTGCAGGCGGCGCTTCATTTGCCCCGAGCCTGTGGTCGTTGCCCGCGCTTGCCACCGACATCCGAAGCAATCCCTGGTAGTCATCCACTGCCTTGATCACCGCGACAAGGAACAGCAAAAACTGCGCGTTCTGCGACGGCGTATCCCCGGGCTCCAAAAGGTTCATGCCTGTGTCCGTGGAAATCGACCAGTTGTTGTGCTTGCCTGACCCGTTCACTCCTGCGAAAGGCTTTTCATGCAAAAGGCAGACCATCCCGTGTCTCTGGGCAACGGTCTTCAACAGCTCCATCGTCAGCTGGTTGTGATCCGTCGCAATATTTGTCGTCTGGTACACCGGCGCCAGCTCATGCTGTGCGGGAGCCACCTCGTTGTGCTCGGTTTTCGCGTAAATACCCAGCTTCCACAGCTCTTCGTCCAGCTCCTTCATGTACGCCTTGACTCTCGGCTTGATCATGCCGAAATAGTGGTCATCCAGCTCCTGCCCCTTGGGCGGGTTCGCTCCGAACAGCGTGCGCCCCGTATAGATCAGATCCGGCCGTTCGGCATACATTTTCTCATCGATCAGAAAATACTCCTGCTCCGGTCCGACCGTCGTCAGCACCCGCTTTGCGTCCGTATTCCCAAACAGCCGCAGGATGCGCAGCGCCTGCTTTTCCAACGCCTGCATGGACCGCAGCAGCGGCGTCTTTTTATCGAGCGCCTCCCCGCTGTAGGAGCAGAACGCCGTCGGGATGCACAGCGTATCATCCTTGATAAACGCATACGATGTCGGGTCCCACGCCGTATAGCCCCGCGCCTCAAAGGTCGCCCGCAGTCCGCCCGACGGGAAGCTGGAAGCATCCGGCTCGCCCTTTACCAGCTCCTTGCCCGAAAATTCCATCATCACCCTGCCGCCCGGTTCGGGGGAAATAAAGCTGTCATGCTTTTCCGCCGTGACGCCGGTCATCGGCTGGAACCAGTGCGTAAAATGGGTCGCTCCTTTTTCCGTCGCCCAGTCCTTCATCGCCTCCGCCACGACATTTGCCAGATCCATCTGCAGATGCTTTCCTTCCGCGATCGTCTTTTGCAGACTGCGGTAGACATCCTTCGGCAGACGCTTCCGCATCACTTCATCATTAAAAACCTGTTCTCCAAAAATTTCCGGTACATTCATCACACTTCCTCCTTTTTTCTTACTCGCCGCTTGCTCCATAATTTTTCAGCACCCGTGCCGACGGATCATCGACATCGCAGTTCTCCCAATCCCGGTTCGGCATCCAGAAATCCTTGATCATCCGCGCCTGCCCCGGATAGTGCTTCTCAAAAATCTCCCGGTATAAAAGAGATTCCTTTGTAAATGGCTTTACATAATCATAGCTGTCTTTTTTTCTCTCAAATTCTTCATCGGTGTAGCAGGTTTCGGCATAAGCCTTGATGTCATCCACCATGGAATGGCCCACGGCATCGGAAAACGCCGCCTTTTCCCGGAACAAGATTTCCTTTGGCAGAAAATCCCCTTCCTCAAACGCATGTCTCAGCAGGTATTTCCCCTTGCCGTAGCGGTTCATCTTTTTTTCCGGATCAATGCTCATGACATACTTCACAAAATCCAGATCCCCGAACGGCACTCTCGCTTCCATCGAATGCACCGAAATGCATCTGTCCGCCCGCAGCACATCATACATGTAAAGCTCCCGGATGCGTTTTTTTGCCTCCTCCTGGAACGCCTGCGCGTCCGGCGCGAAATCCGTGTACTTGTACCCGAACAGCTCGTCCGAGATCTCACCCGTCAGCAGCACCTTCACATCCGACATGCCGCGGATTCCCTTGCAGATCAGATACATGCCCATGCTCGCCCGAATGGTCGTGATGTCAAAGGTTCCTATCGCCGCAATCACTTCATCGAGCGCGTCGATCACGATGTCGCGGCTGATGATGACTTCCCGGTGCTCGCTTCCGATGTAATCCGCCGTCTCCTTTGCGTATTTCAGGTCGATCGCGTCCTTGTCCATGCCGATCGCGAAAGTTTTAATCTTCCTGCCAAGAAGCTTTGTCGCGATCGCGCACACCAGGGAGCTGTCCAGACCGCCCGACAGCAAAAACCCGATCGGCGCGTCCGCGTCCAGCCGCTTTTCGACCCCGGCAATGAGCTTTTCCCGGATATTCGCGGCGATCGTATCGATATCGTCATCGATGTACCCTTGGGTTTCCGCGATGTCCATATAACATACGAACTGCCCGTCCTTCCAGAAATGCCCCGGCGGAAACGGCTCTACCTTTTCCACCAGCCCGACTAAGTTCTTCGCTTCACTGGCAAATATTACTCCGCCGCTCTTGTCATACCCGTAAAACAGCGGGCGGATCCCGATCGGGTCCCTGGCGGCGATCAGTTCTTTATGGTTCCCGTCGTAGATCACGCAGGCAAATTCCGCGTCAAAGGTTTCAAACATCCCGGTGCCGTACTGCTCATACATCGGCAGAATGATCTCACAGTCAGAATCCCCCTGAAAGACATAGCCCTTTTCTTCCAGCATCTGCCGCTGTTTCTTGAAGCCGTACAGCTCGCCGTTGCAGACGGCATAGCTGCCATTTAACACAAACGGCTGCATGCCCGCCTCTCCCGGTCCCATGATGGACAGCCTCTGGAATCCGATCACCACATCATCCACTTCGAGGATCCTTTCATTGTCAGGCCCTCTGGTATGCGTCTTTGCCAGACCCCGCTCAAAGGCTTCCCTTGAAATCTCCGTTGATTGTTTTACCATGATCGAGCACATAAGACCCTCCTAAACAAAAAATAGGCGCACAAGCAATAAATGCCTGCACGCCTTTGTACAAGAATCCCTAAAAATAAAGAAAAAGACACCACGAAAACCTCCGTGGCGCCTTTGCCATTTCAAACACGCGTCAAATCATAATACTTTACTTTTGTTTTGTCAAGCCCCTTTATAAAACATCGCCAAAAAGGTCAGGTCGTCAAACCGCTCTCTCCCGCCATAAAAGGCATTGACCTGATCCTTTAACGAAGCGGCCGCGGCATCGATATCAAAAATCCCCGGCGCGTAGGCGAGCAGGCGGTCTTCGCCGAACAGCTCGTCATCCGGGCTGACGGCTTCCGTCACGCCGTCCGTGTACAAAAGCACACCCTGCCCCGGCGCAAGCGTCATATGCTCCTCAATGATCCCGGCGTCCTCAAACAGCCCGATGGCAATGCCGCTGTCCATTTCCTGAAAATACGGTTTTTCGCAGAAGACAACCGGACGCTCATGTCCGGCGTTGGCAAAGACGATTCCGCCGTTTGCCGTATCGAGTATGCCCGCAAAGATCGTCGCAAACAGCCCCTCCGGATTGCACTCGCAGATTTCATCATTTAAAGTATTCAGCGCCTCCGCAGGCGGTACGCCCAGACGCAGCTTCTGGCTTAAGGAGCTTTTTACCATCACCATGAACATCGCTGCCGTGATCCCTTTGCCGGAGACATCCCCGATCAGAAAAGCGACCCGCGTCTCATCCAGCAGAAACCAGTCGTAAAAATCTCCGCCAAACATCTTCGCGGGCTCCGCCGTCGCGATCAGCGCGAACCGGTCTGACTCATACCGCACCGTCTCGGGCACGATACCGTCCTGCACCTGCTTGGTCAGCTCCATCTGCACCGCGTATTCCATCTGCTGTCTGTGCAGGTCATCCAGATCATGGATGTAGCTGTCAATATCCCCGGACATCTTCAGGAAGGAATCCACGATGTCATCCATCTCATCCTGCTCATCGTCCTGCCGGATCACTTCACCCCGGAGGTATCCCTTTTTCCCGGCTCCCTCTCCGGTGCTGTAATCATGGACAAACTGATCCATCGCGTCAGAAATAGCTATGATCGGCTGCAGCAGCCGCTCCTCCATCATCCTTCGGATCAGAAAAAGCAGCGCCGCAGTCAGCGCGACAATGAATCCGGTCGTCAGCAGCAGAATAAAGGTAATACTCCACACCAGACCCGAAGCGTCGTATTCCGTGCCCAAAAGCATGATGACTTTGCCATCTCTGTTTCTGATCGGATAATTCCAGGCAAGCTCCGTACCGAATTCATTGGAGTACAGACTCACTTTCGCGTCTTCCTTACCGGTTCTTGCCTGCCGCATCCGTTCCAGCATTTTGGGCCATCTGTCCATGGAAACGACCGTGCCATACTGCAGTTTTGCTACGGTCTCTTTCTTATTAGGATCCCGTTCGTCGCCCGTAGCGGCCACATAGTAAATGATCGAGTGGCCCGTCTCGTCAATATCATACAAATAGATGTAATCCATCCCAAAGGCTTTGCCGACCGATTGCATCGCCTGTTTAATATGCGTTAAAGCATCTTGAAACTGCGGATCCGAAGCGTCGCCGTTTTCGATCAGGCTCTCAAAATCAAAGTCCGCATCCAGATAATATTCCCGTTCATGTGACAGCATTCCGACCAAAAGTTCATACCCCCGTTTGGTTTGTCTTTTTGCCATTGCGCTGACAAAAAGAGAGGCCAGAAGCAGGGTGATTCCCACCGAAAGAAGAATGGCGGCCACGCCAATGGCAAATATTTTGACCGAAAACTGCGTCTTTAACGACCGGCGCGGCAGCGCTTTCTTCTCTTCCGTCATGCCAGATCTCCTTCAAAAAATCCCAGCGTATCCAATGATTCAATCGCGTTCTTCAAATAATTCTCATCCGTCAGCGGCCAGCGGAAGCCGAGCCGGTAAAGCACATTCGTCGAATAGATATGCTTCTCGCCGATATAGGAGCGCACCGAATCCGTATCCGAAGATAAGTAGCTGATCAGTCCCGATACCAGCATATTCTTTTCTTCGTCCTCCATCGCTTCGGTCAGCCGCTTCTCAAACTCATGGTCGCTTGTCACCTCAATGGCCAGCCCCGCCGCGTTCATTACCGCGATCAGATCCCCCATCTCCAGCCAGTGGCCGTTGACCGCATGGAATACCGTGTACTGCTCCGGCGTGCCGGCAAGCCGTACCACCGATTCCGCCACGGAATCGATCGGAGAAAATTCCACCGGCCGCGCCATCTGCGAAACCGGATAAGCGCCGATCGTCACATAACCGCGGAGATTCCGCATAAAGCCGGAGGTTACGGCATTCGCCTGGAATTCACCGTCGAGCTTCCGGCTCATCAGGTTGCCGACGCGGATGATCTTGCCGTCGAGGCTGCCCTTGGCAATCGCGGAAAGCATTGCCTGCTCCGCCTCAAACTTGGAGTGGACATATTGGTTGGACAGATCCTGCCCGAAGTAAAGCATCGTCTCATCCATCACCAGATGCTCCGGCATGGCGTGATCCACATTTTCACCTGCCACCGACACAGTTGATATTTGAATCAACCTCTTTTTCGTCTCTTCGCAGAGCGCGATCAGATTCTTCACGCCGGTCACATTGACGCGGTCTAAAATATCGTCATTCGCGAAATGCTTGACGCAGGCCGCGCAGTTGATCAAAACATCAAAGGACTCATTTACCATCCCGAGCACCAGATCGCGGTCCGTAATATCACCGTCCACGGCTTTCAGCCTTCCGCTTGCAAACTCTTCCAGATACGGCTTTCCAAAGTAGTAGACCAATATGGACTGCAGGCGCTTGGCGGCTGTTTCCGACTGTCCCTTTCGGATCAGGCAGATGACCGGCGATGCCGTCTGGTCTAAAAGATACCCCAGGACATGCACGCCGAGGAAGCCCGTCGCCCCGGTCAGAAGCACCGTACCCAAATCTTCCTTGTAGCCTTCCGTAACGCCATCAATGTAATCCATCGCATTCATCGCCAGAACCGCATCGACCGAACCGTCCTGCTTCGGACGGCAGGGTGCCTTGGGCTTGGCTTCTGCTGCCTTTGCTCCGGCACCGTCCTGTCCCTGCAGCTGCAGCACATGCTCTTCGAGACGCTCCACGGTCGGATACGAGAAAATGTCCTGATACGCAATCGGCAAGCCCTTGACCATCGCGCTCATCGCGACCTTTGAGGCAAGCATCGAGGTACCGCCAGCCTCAAAGAAATCTTCATCGACGCCGATTGCATCAACGCCAAGCGCCTTGGCAAACATGCCGGCAATTTCTTTCTGCAGATCTGTCGAAGCTCCCTTGCCGGTGCTTTCCTTTTTCTTGGCTTCCGGCTTTGGCAGCGCCTTTTTGTTGACCTTGCCGTTGACCGTCAGCGGCAGCGCCTCCAAATAGACATAGACACCCGGCACCATATACGCGGTCAGCGTCTTTCTAAGGTGCGCCGACAAGTCATTTTCATCTACCGGATGCTTGGCGACATAGTAACCGCAGAGGTACTTGCCGTCTCCTTCACCGAGGACAAGCACCACACTCCGCTCAATGCCCGGATAGGTGTTCATCGTATTTTCAATGCCGTCCAGCTCCACACGCAGCCCGCGGATCTTGACCTGGCTGTCATTCCTGCCGCAGTGCATGATCTCGCCCGCATGATTGAAATACGCAATGTCGCCGCTGCGGTAAGCGGGGATCTCTTCATCGCCGTCTGTCACCGTAATATACGCCTCGCGGGTCTTTTCCGGCAGTCCCACATAGCCTGCGCCGACGCAGTCTCCGGCAATAACCAGCTCACCTCTCATGTACTCGGGCAGCACATTACCAAAGCGGTCACGGATCAGGAATTTCGTATTCGCGTTCGGTCCGCCGATCGTCACATAGCTTCCGTCCAAAGTACCGATGCTGACGGACACGCAGGTCTCGGTCGGCCCGTAGGAATTGAACACAGTGCCCGCAAAGCCCGCGTCCCGCAGCTTTTCATACATGCCTGCCGGGAACGCTTCCGCGCCGAGGATCACGGCTTTCAGTTGCGCAAAGACTTCCGCCGCCTGCTGTACTTCCAGGATCGACAGCATATAGGACGGCGTACATTTCATCATGTCCACGCCGCATTTTTTCATCGTCTCCACCAGCAGCATCGGATTGTGGATCTCATCCTGCGTCGCCATCACAACGGTCTTGCCGTGATACAGCGGCATCATCTCCTCAATGACCGACACATCAAAGGTAATGGCGGCAAGCGCCAGAAAACTGGTGGAATTATCCACATAGGCGTGCGCCAGTTCGTTTTTGTCATTATAGTCCAGCAGATTCCGCAGGTTCCTGTGGGTAATCTCCACGCCCTTCGGATTGCCGGTCGAACCGGAGGTATAAATGCAGTACGCCGGGTCGCTTTCCTTGATCCTCACCTTCTGCGGCGCGGTCTCCGCCGCATCCGAAGCGTAGATATCCGCAAGCTCCGCCACTCTGAGACTCCCGTCAAAGAGCGTGGCACGGGATGCGTGCAGCTCCTCTGTCGTAATCAGAAGCCCAATCCCGGCATCTTTGATGATAAACGAAATCCGCTCATCCGGATACTCGGGCTCCAGCGACACAAACGCCCCGCCCGCCTTTAAAATACCCTGACGGATCGGATACACATCCTCGGTGCGGTCCATGTAAAGCCCGATGCGCTGTCCTTTTTGGATACCTCTGTCCAATAGGAAATTCGCGATCTTGTTCGCGCGCCGGTTCAGCTCCCGGAAGGTGATCGATGCATTGCCGCGGTTTGCGATCACCGCTGTCCGATCCGCATATTGTTCGGCTGCCGCTTCCATGCGCTGCGGCGCAAACGCCGGATCGACCGCTGCCTTCGTATCGTTAAACCTCCGGAGCGTCTCCTTCATCTCCTCCGTCATGAAGGAAATCTCGGACATCCGCTCTTTGTCAAGCATCTCTGCCACGGCCAGGTCCAGGCTGTCTGTCAGTCTGCGGATATAACCATCCGAAAAACGCGCCGCGTCGTACTCAAAGCTGTAGTGAACCGCGTCTCCGGTCAAAAATACATTGACATTGAGCGGTGCTTTCGCCGTCCCCAGATCCAGCGTAATCAGCTTGGCCGGCTTGCCGCAGAGCACATCAAAGGTAAAGTCGTCTCCCTGATACGCAAACATCACATCCGCGTTGACGCCAAGCTGCCGGCTCACCTCTGCAAAGGAATACAGATCCCTCGCCTGCGTATCCGATAGCTGATTGCCGACAGCCTTGACATGGTCTGTCACGGTCTCGCCCGCTTTTGCCCCTGCCACGATCGGTATTGTCTTTACCAGCATCGCCACGGTCTCGGCTAAGCGGGAATCCGACCTGCCGTTGTAAATTCCGGCAAATACACAAGCCTCGGTATTCAGGCAGGCATTGATCATATGACCGAACGCCGCCGAGAAAAAGGCATTCATGGAAAGCCCGTTCTTCTCACAGAAGCTGCGGACCTCGGAAACGGACGCAAACTCTCCGTCCTTCTCATAAAGACCGGCTTCCGCCGCCTTCTCCGCATCCTTTTTCGCCGTTCCATCCGCTCTGTCGCCCACCGGCAGGGACTGGGTCTCCGCTTCGTCAAGGAGCCGCTCATAATAGCTCTTGGTCTCTTCGAGTTTTTCCGCTGTGCGGACATGGGCTTCGGTCAGTACGACCTCATACCCACTGTAGCTTTCCGTTTCCAAGCTTTCGCCCATGTAAGCCGCGCTGATATCCTTTAAGAAGATGCCCATCGAGGTTCCGTCGGAGATCAGATGGTGCATCTCCGCAAACAGATACCGTTTCTGCTCCTTCGTCTCTATGATGCACATCCGAAACAGCCTGCCGCCGATCAGGTTGAACGGTTTGACCAGATCGTCTTTGATCTCATCAAGCGATTCCACATGGCGCATCTCAACCGCGTCCGCGTCAAAGGACATATCCGCATCCATCCTGCGCATGCGGACATCCCCGTCGTCATTTAAGAACAGCCTCGTCTTGACAAACGGGTGCGCGTTCACAGCCGCCGCGATCGCGGTCTTTAGCTTGCCGATGTCAAGATCCGCTCCGATCTCCAGCAGAACCGGTATGTTGTAAACCGTCGTATCCGGCTTGGCGATGCACTCGACATAGACGCCCTCCTGCGTTTTGGACAACGGATAATCCGGCCGCACCGACAGATCCGGAGCAGAGCTCTTTCCGCTCTTTTCTTTTTCGATAAACGCTTCGAGCTTTTCAATCGTATTCTGCTCTTTTATATCCCGTGTCGTAAAGACCATGTCAAATGCCTTGGACAGCATGGCATTGAACTTGATCGAACCGATCGAAGAAAGCCCCGCTTCGGAAAAGTCCGTGGTAATGCCGAAATCCTTGTGTCCGACCACATCCGCGAAGCAGTCAAAGATCTGCTGCTGCGTCTCATTCTGCGGCGGCACGGTCTTGACATTCTGCCTCTGGGGCTGCGGCAGCGCCTTTTTATTGACCTTCTGATTCTGGTTCAGCGGGATCGCGTCAATCTGCATCGTCACGGCAGGCACCATGTACGGCGGCTTTTCCTCACGGATAAAGGCGTTCATTGCCGCAATGTCGATTTCTTCATCCCCGACGATGTATGCCGCGATAAACTTCTCGCCGGAAGCCTCGTCCTCAAATGCCTGCACCGTAGCGTCCTTGATGCCGGGGAATTCACGGATGATCCCCTCGACCTCGGTCAGCTCGATGCGGAAGCCCCGCACCTTGACCTGGCCGTCATTGCGTCCGATGAAGTCCACTTCGCCGTTGGCAAGCAGGCGTACCACATCACCGCTCCGGTATGCCCTCTCGTAGCCCGGCTCGTCCGTAAATTCATTTTTGATAAAGACCTGTTCGGTCAGATCGTCGCGGTTTAGATACCCTGCGCTGACACCCGCTCCGCTGATCAGCATTTCACCGGGCACAAGCGCCGGAAGCTGTCTGCCGTAAGCATCCCGGACATAGACCTTGTAATTTGCCAGCGGACGGCCGATCGGCACGCGGTCATACAGCCGGTCCATCTGCTTGTAAGTCGTTAAAATCGTACATTCCGTCGGCCCGTATAAATTGTAGAACGGTGCTGCCCCGTCCACGGGTGCCAGTGGCACCAGCTTCTCTCCGCCGGTTGACAGGAAGCGCAGTGTTTTCGGCATCGTCATCGTATAGAACTGCCGGCCGACCTGCGTCGTCATAAAGCCGTGGGTGATCCCGTTCTCATTGAAGTAGCTCTCCAAAGCCAGCAGATCCAGGCGGATCTCCTCTTCGATGATGCAGACGCAGGCACCGGTGGTAAGCGCCGGATACAGATCCATCATGTCCGCGTCAAAGCCGTAGCTTGCGTATGCCGCCACGCGGCAGGAAGCATCCAGCTCATAAAACTCCCGGTACCATCCGCAGAAGTTGGCGAGATTCCTGTGCAGGATCTTGACGCCCTTCGGCGTGCCGGTGGATCCCGATGTATAAAGCAGGATAAACAGGCTCTCCGCCGACGGTCCGTCTGATAATGCTTTTTTCGCCTTCGGCAGCGCGTCAATCTCCGTGGTCAGCAGTACGCCGCCCCGGTATTCGGGCACGCTGGAAAGCAGCTCCTTGTCCGCGATCAGATACGCAGCGGATGCGTCCTGCATCATAAAGGTCAGCCGCTCACTCGGGTAGGAAGGATCCAGCGGCTGGTACGCCGCACCGGTCTTTAATACACCAAGCGATGCCGTCACCATATAAAGCGAGCGCGGGATCAGAATGGAAACGACCTTTCCCTCACCGATGCCCTTTGCTCGCAGGAATGCCGCGATCCGGTCGGAAATATCGTCCACCTGCCGGTAGGAAAGCGTCGTACCCTTGTAAAATACCGCGTTGTTGTCCGGATGGAGCTTGACCTGCCTCTTAAACAGTGTCACGATATCCGTAATCTCGTAATCCCGCTCCGTCGCGTTGTGCGCCTTCTGCTCGGCGATATCCGACGCGCCGGCAAGCGGTATCCCGCAAAGCTTTTGATCCGATGTCAGCCCGCTTATGATGCGTATCAGAAGCTCCGCCATCCGCCGGATCGTATCCTCGGTATACAGCCCCGCGCCGTATTCAAAATGCAACAGGTAATCCCCGCCCTTCTGCTTCATCACATGGAGCGTCAGATTGTCCATCACATCCTCGGCCTTGTAAAGCTCCAGCGGGATATTTTTTCCGTCGATGACCGTACCGTCCAGCATCTCTCCCTGGTAGACAAAGGAATATTCCGGACGGATATGGTACTCACCGAGAAGCTCTGTATATGCGGCATGGTCGTGGGATACGCATTCGTAGAAGGTCTTCTGCACGGACTGCATGTATTCCGCCACGGGCAGCGTCTCATCAATATCGACAGCCACCGGTATATTGTGGACCATCATGCCAAAGGTGTCCGACAGCAGCGGATCGTTGCGTCCGTTCTCTCCGGCGAAATACAGCACCTTATGCTCCTGCCCCGACAGCAGCTTTAACAGATACGCATAAGCGCTCATAAAAATCGTGCTCTCTGTCACGCCGGTCTTCCGTACCGTTTCCTTCATCCGGATTTCAAGCTCCGGCTCCTGATCAAAGACGAGTGTTTCAAAAATCCCCAGCTTGCCGGAAAGCTCTTTCAGCGCAGGCTCATCATCCGGGTACAGCTCGGTATCACTCTCCAGACTGTCCAGCATATTGCGGTAAAATGCGTTATCCGCCTCGCGGACATTGGAAAGCGCTTCCTTTTCGTAATCCGCCAGCACAAGATTCGTCACCTGCTCTGTCCGCAGTCCGTTTCCGCTTATCGCGTTTCCGATGTTCTCTGCCAGAATCGACATCGATGTACCGTCACAGATAATATGGTGCGCATCGATCAGCAAAAACAGCCCCTCGGGATTTTCAAATACGCAGGCGCGGATCAAAGGCCCCGCAGCAAGGTCAAACGGGCGGATAAACTCCCGCGCGATGCTTTGCCGGTCCGTTGCTTTCGTCTTTGCTGTCTCCACCGCGATCTTTACCGTATCGTCCGGCACCAGCGACGGCATGCCATCCTCTTCTGTTATATGGCAGGAGAGGATCGGATACTGCGCCAATACCTTTTCGCAGGCAGAAACGATCCGTCCGCTGTCGGTTTCCTCCGGCAAAAACAGTCCCATTACATTATTATAAACCGTCTGCCTATCGGAATCGCCGCTGTCGAGATAAATCGACATCTGGCTCTCGGTCAGCGGATAGCTGTCCTTTGGAACGGCGCTTTTCGCAAATTTCTCAAGGGAAAGCTGTCCTTTCGCGTCCGTAATCCTTTCGGCCAATTTCTTCGGCGTATGCGCCGCAAAGATATCCGCCTTGGTGATCCCGTATGCATCCAGCGCGTTCTGCAGCACGAGCACCTTGATCGAGTCACCGCCCAGAGCGAAGAAATCATCATTGATCCCGACCCGTTCCACGCCAAGGATGTCCGCAAATGCCGCGCAGATGGTCTTCTGCTCTTCCGTCTCCGGTGCCGCATATTCCGATGCGTAATCCGAAAGCTCCGGTGCCGCAAGGCGTTTGCGGTCCAGCTTGCCGTTGGCGTTGACCGGCATCGCAGGAAGCGCGATGAAATATGCCGGTACCATATAGGCAGGCAAAGACTTGGACAGCTCCTCTTTCAGCGTCCCCTCATTCAAAGCTGCCCCGTCCGCCGTCACATAATACCCGGCAATGATCGTCTGTCCGTCGGGCTTGGTGAAATCCTTGACCGCCGCTTCCACGACGCCATCCACCTTGCCAAGCGCCGCCTCGATCTCCCCCGGCTCCACCCGCTGTCCGTTGATCTTGATCATCCAGTCCTTGCGGTTTAAATACAGATAATTCCCGTCCGGCAAAAGCCGTACCAGATCGCCGGTATGCAGCAGCGTATCGTAGCCGTCCTCTTCCACAAACGGATTCTTCGTAAAAGTTTCCGCTGTCAGCTCCGGAAGGTTCCGGTAACCCACGGACAGATAGCCGGCAATGCAAAGTTCGCCCTCTTTCGCTTCGTCGCCATTTGCGTCCAATACATAAAACGCTTCATCGCCCAACGGCTTTCCCACCGGAGTGTTGTCATAGCTTTGATCGATCAGATAGCCCAGAACGCCGGCACCCGTTTCCGACATGCCGTATCCGTTTACAACCTCAAAATCCCCGGGATAAATATTGGAAACACGCTCCCCCGCGGTTAGCACACGGCGGAGCGATGTGCCCTGCTTTTTAAAGTAGCGCAGCACCTTTGGCGCAATATAGGCCGTGGTAATCCCCTCGCGGTCGATGCACTCTGCCAGTCCTTTCGGATCGCCCCGCAGCTCATCCGGTATCAGCACCGTTGTCGCGCCGTCCAAAAATGCTGAAAATGCATCCCCAAAGTGTGCGACAAAGTAAAACGGCGCGTTGCTGCCGTAGACATCCTCCTTCACATAATCAAAATATACCCGGTAGCGTCTGACCGCTTTCGCAAAGCTGATGTGCGTGTGCATCACGCCCTTCGGCCTGCCGGTCGAACCCGAAGTGTAAATGATCATGGATAGGTCGTCCTCGGAAACTGCCGCAAGCTCTGACGCAGGTGTCATATCCCCGATTCCATCTAAAAAATCATCCCTTAACACAGCCTTTGCCTGCGCATCCTCCGCGATCATTTTGATCCGTTCCTCCGGATAATCCGCCGCCTGCGGCACATAGCAGATACCGCCCAGCAGACAGGCGTGCATGACAGCCACATATCCGATATTGTGCGACATTGCGATCACAACCGTATCGCCCTGCTTTACGCCCTCCCCGGAAAGCCTGGCCACGATCTTCCTTACATATTCGTCAAACCCGGCATAGGTATAGCTGACATCCGCTGCCGCGTCGCGGTATGCCGTCTTTTCTCCATACTGCGCCACCGCTGCTTCATAGTAATCCCTGAACAGTTTCATTCTCGCCCTCCTTTTATTTGTTCCCCGCATTATTATGGCTTTATTCTATGTTGATATATGTTTCAACTGTATCGTATTCCTTCGTTTATCCCCGCCCACACCACAATGATCGTGTTGTTCATATCGATCGCGCGGATATACGAAATCTCCTGCGCCACTGCTGTCGCCATCTCGATTCCGTGAATGTCAAAATCCGTATCGTCAAACTCATAGGTCGTCGGGTCAAAAGGCGTCCCGTTGTCGCGGAGCCGCAGCATCAGCCGCCCGCCTTCCGCGGTCAGGCAGACATCGATCCACTTGGACTTGTCCCCGCCATGATCCATGATATTCTTGATCATCTCTTCCGCTGCCACCGCGATCAGATTGGCCTTTTTGCCGTCAATCCCCTGCGCCTTGCAAAATCCCCGGATCTCGCGGGGCACGGCCGGCAATTCGCTCTCACTGGCCGGAAGGGAAAAGTCGAGACAAATGCCCGGATTCTCCTCCGGTATCATCAGCATCCCCTCTTCCGGATACTTCAGCTTGCGGAAGATGTTTGCCGCAAACACGGTCAGCGACTCTGACAGGACAAAAGCGCACCCCAGCCCCAAAAAGCCGCTTCCTCCGATCTGCTGCCCGAGCAGAATCCCGATCAGTGCCGCCGGAATCAGGAAAATGCCGTTCTGGAGCGTCGTGATCAGTGTCGCCACGCCGGATTTTTCTACCGAACCGTAATACTGCATGCCAAAAGAATTCCAAGCATTAAACGGCATGGAGAATACATAGATCCGAAGCACCGCCGCCACCGTGGACTGCAGTCCCTGCTCATCCACGCCGAACAGCATCGCAAAGGTCCTGGCAAAAACAAACACTACCACCATCAGCACTCCCGTGATCAGGTAAGCATATTGGAAGACCTTTCTGCACAGCGCGTGAATGCCGTAGAAATCCTTTTCCCCGTAAAGGATACCGGCAAAATTGGGGATCACGCCGATCACGCCGCCGATCAGCATCGCTAAGATCAGCCCCGTATTGTTGCAGACAGTATAGACCACCATGCCCGTCTCGCCGAGCAGGGTCAATACGATACTGTTCATCAAAAGCCCTTTGACCATCGTTGCCAGAAGATAGCTGAAAAAAGGCATTCCCGTCTTGGCAACATTTTTCTTTAATTCTCCGGTAAGCTTCGGGCTGGCAAATGTGATCATCCGTTTTTTCGACCGTATATACGGAATCACCACGACAAACCCGACCAGAAAGCCCGTCATCGTAGACAGTGCCGCTCCCGCCACGCCAAGGGGCGTATATTTTAAAAAGAGGAAATCAAGCGCCAGATTGACCGCATTGGAAATGATAAAATACGCGCTTGCAAGCTGCGGATGGGAATCGTTCGCGAAATACGACGCCAGCAGAAGACCGGCTCCTAAGATCGGGGAACCCGCCAGACACACAAAGACATATTGTGCCACCATCGGCTCCAGCTCGCCGCCGCCGGACAGCAGATGGGCGATCGGGTCTGTCACAAAAAATGCCGCCGCAAGAAATACAATGCCGCAAAGCACCGTCAGCAAAAGCGTCGCCGTAAAGACCTTTCCGGCTTCTTCCTTCCGGCGCTTTCCGAGCAGGATCCCGGCGACGATCGCTCCGCCGTTGCCAAGAAAATAGCCCGGAATCTGGATGAAGGATAGCATGGGGAGCGAAAGGCTCACGGCAGACATGGCCGTCGTCCCCAGCAGATTCCCCACCAGGATGGTATCCACAATATTGCCAAGCTGCAAAGCCAGCTTCATCATAACCGCCGGCAGCAGATACTGCCGGATCTTGATGTCGATCAGCTGGTGGTTTCTGACATGCTCCATTATGATGTCCCCCGTTTTTCGCTCACACGATATGAAGCTTTTTGCTGAATCCCGTCATATTCAAGACATCCATGATCTCCGCGGAAACATTGGCAAGCGTAAACGCTCCCTTCATTTGCTTATGCGCCGCCACAAACTGCCGCAGCCCCGATGATGAGATGTATTCGAGCGCAGCGCAGTCCAATGTCAGCTCCGTCACATCCTCCGGAAGCTCCTCTAACGCTGCCTTAAGCTCCGGCGCCGCCTGGGTATCCAGCCAGCCCTCCAGCTTAAATGTCATCTTTCCCCCGTCCTGCTTCTTTTCGATCTTCATAACCCGCTCCCTTCATATATGTAAAAAAACTATGGACTTTTATTATAACATGTTTGCCCGGTGTCAGGTCAACTGCAGACGCTTTCCGTTTCCGTTTATTTTCGATGCTGCTAAGATAGCTCTGCATGACAGCGATTTCTATATTTTCTGCTGCCCTTTTCCCCTTGACATGAACCATAGTGGTATTTCCTTGATATAAAGCCTAAAACCATGTATACTTAAGTGGCGAGGAGGTGGCGCAAATGAGCAATTTATTTGAACCTAAGAGCAGGAAAGAGTTCCTGGAGGGAGTTGATCGCGGTTTAGCACAGGCGAAAAGCGGTCAGAGATTGGATGCCATAGAAGCAGTAAAAGATTTATCGAAAGAACTGAATGCCGGATATCAAGCAATAAATGCCATGCATACAACACAGACCCAAAGGATGGCGGCAAGTTCATGAAAGAGTATAAAGTTACGATTACGCCGGAGGCGTTGGAGGACTTAAACCGCTATCTGTCGTACCTTTTATTTGTAAAAAAGAGCGAGCAGGCATACAATGCTGTATTGGAGGATTATTATGATACGATAGATGAGCTTTCGAGAGTAGCCGGGTCATTGCATTTATCTTCCGATCCGGAATTGTCCCGTCGAGGTTTAAAGGAAATGTTTTTTATAAGGCATCGATATGTTATGCTTTATTATATAGGCGGGGATGAAGCAGTTGTGGTTTATATTTTCCACACTTTGGAGGATTATAGGAATAAGCTTTAAGTAAAAATGTAATCAGATACATTGCATAACATAAACAAGGTAATATGGCAGGGCATGTCTAATGCACGTTTTTCCTTTACATGCACGCTGCATGGATGTTATAATTCGCCTATGGGTGTCGCCTATAGAAGTTTCGGCTTCCGAAAGATGGTGGACGGTTAGCCCTCTTACCGGAGGGGCGCAATGAGTCCAGTGGAAGTTTGCCCTGCGGGTACTCATGCTCTGCGCCGACCGAAACGGAGTGGAGACCTGCGACCCTCCGTTTACATAATCCGTCTCAGAGCGGAAATAAGTGAAAGGAGGGCTGAACCTATGGACATAATCCTTGGTATTATAGCAATAATCAGCTTATGCTGTTCGTGCTTTGCCGTTGGATATGCCCTCGGCAAAGATATTAATAAGACGCAGAAATAGCCGCCCATGTCCCTGGAGGATCTTACGCAAAGTAAGTGAAAATATAGGGGCGGCGAGAAGAGAACATCGTAAATGGTGTTCTTTTTTTGTACCATTCACATATAGCTAATAAATTTATATTTAGCCATATATTGACTGCTTGCATATAGCTAATA
>JAFUYB010000017.1 GCA_017470735.1 Lachnospiraceae bacterium
CATGTGAGGTACCCTTCGTTCGAGAAGCATATTACAACTTCACCCCCCCATGTCAAGTTTTTTCGCGCAAAAAATTATTCTTGTGATTTTTACACAAAGAAAGGGTGGGAAACCCTATTCATTTTTTCGGATTCCCCACCCCAAAATTATTCTTTTCCTATACGAATATAGTTCACGCTGCAGCCCCATCGGAATCGTGGCAAAACGCCAGCAGCTCTTTCGGGCTGTCAATGATCTGTTTCGCGTGGTATTTTGAAAGGGTCTCTCTGTCGCGGAAGCCCCACGAGACTAAAATATAATCGACCCCTGCTGCCTCCGCGGTTTTGGCATCCGTCTCGGAATCCCCGACATAAAGCACTTCCCCGGGCTTTACGCCGAACAGCTCAAACGCCGCTTTGACGATCGCCGGATCCGGCTTGCGCGGACGGTCCTTTGTGTTGCCGAGCGCGAGATCGTAATGCCCTTTGAAAAAATGTTCACAGAGGTTTTTGACCGCGACTTCATCCTTATTGGAAAGCACGGCGATTGACATCCCGCGCTCCCGCAGCGCGTCAAGCATTTCCGGAATCCCGTCGTATGGCTTGGTATGGATGCGGTCGTGCCCGCGGTAATATTCGATATCATCGGTAAGCTGCGCCTCAAAGGTCGGATTGTCCTCCCCGCCCGGCACCGCGCGCCGCATCAGGTTCCGCACGCCGTTTCCGACAAAGGAACGCACCGCCTCGACCGAATGCTCCGGCTGGTTGTATTTTCGCATCACATAATTGACGCCATTCGCCAGGTCAAGCAGCGTGTCAAGTAATGTGCCGTCCAGGTCGAATAATATTGCTTTGTACTTCATTTGTGTTTTCCTTATGTACTACGCCTGAGGATGGAAAATAAAAATCTCCGTACATCGACAAATTTTTATTTTCCACCCCAAGCCAGGTTCCTAGTTAAACGAAAATCTGCCAAAAAGCCTCATCATCTTTTCCTTAAACCCGCCGCCGACATCCTCGAACGCTTCCGATTCTTCCAACGGAAGCTGCCCGTCCTCGTCGACGAAGGCTTTCACCAGCTCGCCGACCGGCAGGAATGTCCCGTCCTTACGGCACTGTTCCAAAATCCGCTCCGAAGTCATCGCCCTGCCGATGACATAGGACCCAAACCGCCCCTCCATCCGCGCAAAAACCGGCTCCATTTCTTCGCTGACGCCAAACCGCCGCATTGTCTCCGTTTCAAGAGTCCTCTCCAGATTGCGCCACGGTTTGGAAGAAAAATAACCGTGGATCATGCGGTACAGCAGATAGGGATACGGAACCGGAAAGTCCGCCGTCCATTCATACTCCTTGAGCGTCCACTTTTTTCCGTCAATCTGAAAATCCAAAAACCTGCCGTCGATCAGGGAAAGCGGAAGCACCATTTCCTTTGCCAGAAGCTCTTCGTCCTTTCCAAGCAGCTCCCCGAACATCCGGACAAACCGCGGTTCTTCGGAAAAAGGCTTATGGCGCTTCTCTGTCATCAGTATCCTTGTTGGCGCGGTCAGTATGTCGGACATCCGCTGCAGCAGTCCGAAAAATTCCTCCACGGCTTCTCTTTCCACCGCGTCATCCAGCTGCTGCTCCAGCGTCTCTCCGTCAAACTGCATCCGCACTGCCCTGCCCTGCTCAAAAACACATGGAGCGATCTGCAAAGTATATCCTTTATACAGCTCTTCCAGCCTGCTGTAGTTGGCATAAATCTCTTTCACATGAGATGCCGCCGCGTCTCCTGCCGCTTCGCAGGTGATCGTCCGTCTGCCGGTTGCCGTCTCATTGACGCTGCGTATCGTCCGGAAGCGTTTGTCACAGCGCACATCGTAATGACGAAATACCAGGCTGTCCGCGCGCCTGCCAGCCGTTGCGTTCTTATCCGTTTCAGGCGTCTCTTTTGCAGAAATGTTTTTCTGAAACGCCGCTGCTTCATTTGCATTTTGTCTTGCAACACACAAAAAAGAATCCGCGACTGACGGATAAATGCTTTCCGCGCCTGCCTCCGAAGCTGCCTTTGCCGCGTCAAAAAACTCCATCCGCGGTATGCCTTCGTGAGCGGCCGTACCCAAAACCTCGTCCTGCGGCAATCTCCGGTCGGAAAACAGATACTCCATATCTTCCGCGCAGGGGTAGGGATAATAAAAGGCTGCGGAAAGCCCTGCATAGCAAAACGCTTCCGCAAGCTCGCTCCGCAACATCCCCCGCTCTTTTCCCATCCCGTCAAAACGGTCGCCTGCCAGCACATCCAATCCTAAACGATTGTGTTCGAGCACTATGATCCTGCCGTCCTTTGTCAGATGCCTGCCCAAAAGCTTTAAGCATTTCTTTTCACTCATCGGACAATTTTTCTGATGGAACAATACATACCGGAGCAGGATGGTGTCATACATCTTGTCATCCCACATCGACTGCAGGCTGTCGATGGACTGCCGCTCCATCTGCACCCCATGCAGCAAAAAATAATCTTTGGCTTCTGACAGAAATTCCTTCTCGCGTTCCAGCTCCCGCGCGGCAACCGAAGCATCCTCCTTCGCAAGCGTTACAGCAAGCAGCTTCCCGCCGTTTTTTACCGTTATGAAATTCAGGAAATGTTCCAGCCGCTTTTTCTGGTATTCTTTCATCATAAAATCGAACCAAAATTGATCCTATGACATTTTCACCACTTCCGTCTCGGAATCCATATCATAAAATCCAACCGTGTTCTTTGTCGAAACCACCGTCACATTCAGCAGGTCGTACAGTCTGTGGTACACTACCAGCTCGCCGCCGACATATCCGGTGCAGCTGATGGAAAGCAGGTATTCCCCGCCCTGCAGGCTCATCTGCTGCGTAAAACTTGCCACATAGACATCTCCGGCCTGCGCCGGCTCGATCTCCACTTCCTCCAGCCGCGTATTGCTGCCGGTGATATCCACGCCCTTGACATTTTTGAATGTGAATGTAAAGATCGGGCTCTCTACCGCCTCGTGGAACAGCACCTTGCTTTTGATCGTAAAACGGCTGCCCTTTTCGATCGTCGCGGTCAGATTGTCATGCTCATCGACGATCGCGTAATCCACAATGTTCGCAACGCCGTTGCCGTATTCATTCAACTCGGGATTGACCGTAAAATACTGCTTCCAGTTGTCAGCGTCAGCAGACCGCACCGCGTTTTGGTTCTGCTGTCCCTTTCCCCGGGTTACGGTCTCCTGCAGCACCTTTTTATAGAGATCGATCATCTGCTTCGGCGGGCCCTCGTCCAGCTTTTTGCCGTGATGCAGCAGCATGACCCGGTCGCAATAGCGCGCGATGGAACTTAAGTCATGGCTGACAAAAAGGATCGTCTTGCCCAGCGCCTTGAATTCCTCAAATTTGCTGTAGCATTTCGCCTGGAAAAATACATCCCCGACCGACAGCGCCTCATCGACGATCAGTATCTCCGGATCAATGTTGATCGCTACCGCGAAAGCAAGGCGCACAAACATACCTGATGAATACATTTTGACCGGCTGGTGGACGAAATCGCCGATGTCCGCAAAGGCGAGAATGTCATCCATGCGGCGGTCGATCTCTTCCCGGGAAAAACCGATCATCGTGCCGTTTAAATAAATGTTTTCAATGCCGGTGTATTCCATATTGAAGCCTGCGCCAAGCTCCAGCAGCGCGGATATCCGCCCGTCCACGATCAGCCTGCCCTCGCTCGGCGTGATGACTCCGGTGATGATCTTGAGCAGAGTCGATTTCCCTGCCCCGTTCGTACCGATGATCCCGACCGTCTCCCCTTTTTTGATGTCGAAATTCACATCCGACAGGGCATGATGCATCTCGAACAGACCGGGGCGTTTCACCCCGATGCTGTCCAAGAGTCTTGCTTTGTTGCTTTTGAATAATTTATAAGATTTTCCTACATGCTCAATCTGTATTGCATTATCCATTTTTGAAAATCAGCTCTTCTTTGCAATGATCAATATCAGATCCCCCATATTTTTTACGGTTCCCCGTACCACGGACATCTGATTGCTGATCTTTTGAGGCACATCTCCAATCTGCCCCTCAAACAATACATTCTGTTTTTCGTCAATAATCTTAATATTATTCTCAATATCAAAATTTTCAAGGAATGTAAATAATTTGCTCATAAATGTACCTCTATTTCAACTTCCAGATATCACGGTTGTACTCGGCGATCGTCCGGTCGGATGAGAAGAATCCCGCCTTGGCGATGTTGATCAGCGCCTTTTTGTTCCACGCGTGCTTGTCACTCGCGTAGTCTAAATATGCCTGATCCTTGCACTTGATGTACTCTTCGGTATCGAGCAGCGTCATGAACCAGTCCTTGCCAACGATCTCGTTGTACAGCCTGCGCAGGCATCCTTCGTCTCCAATCCGCAGCAGCTCGCCGCTGACGATAAAGTCCACAAGCTTTTTGATCTCCGGATTGCTCTCGTAGATCGCTCTGGACGAATAGCTGCCTTCCGCGCGAAGCTTCAGCACCTCATCCGGCTTTTTGCCGAAGATGTAAATGTTGTCGTCGCCGACCAGATCCTTGATCTCTACATTTGCGCCGTCGAGCGTGCCGATCGTCACCGCGCCGTTGAGCATGAACTTCATATTGCCGGTGCCGCTTGCTTCCTGGGACGCCAGCGAAATCTGCTCGGACAGGTTCGCCGCCGGTATGAATTTCGCCGCCTTGGTCACATTGTAATTTTCAATATAAACGACCTTGAAGTACGGCGCGACATCCGGATCCTTCATCGTCAGCTCCTGCAGGCACAGCAGCAAATGGATGATATCCTTGGCGATCACATACGCCGGCGCCGCCTTTGCGCCAAAGATCATCGTAATCGGGCTCTTCGGCTTTTTGCCTGCTTTGATCTCTAAATATTTGTGGATCGCAAACAGCGCGTTCATCTGCTGACGCTTGTACTCATGCAGACGCTTCACCTGCACATCGAAGATCGAATGCGTATCGATCTCCAGGCCCTGCGTCTCTTTTAAGAATTCTGCCGCGACGATCTTGTTGGTGTGCTTGACCGCGTTGATGTCGTTGAGCGCGTTGTCGTCGTCAGCAAACGCCATCAGCTTTTCCAGCTCATTCGCGTCCTTTTTGAACCCGTCCCCGATCAGCTTTTCAATCTCATCTGCCAGCGCGGGATTGCAGTGCAACAGCCATCTGCGGAATGTAATGCCGTTGGTCTTGTTGTTGAATTTCTCCGGATAGATCTTGTAGAAATTCGCCAGCTCCGTCTCTTTTAAGATGTCCGTATGCAGCGCCGCGACGCCATTGACCGAATGTCCGTAATGGATATCCATGTGCGCCATGTGGACACGGTTGTCACCGTCAATAATGTAAACCGATGCGTCATCGTAGGCTTTGCGGACGCGGTTGTCCAGCTCACGGATGATCGGAAGCAGATGCGGTACGACCTCTTCCATGTAGTCCATCGGCCACTTCTCCAGAGCCTCCGCCAGAATCGTGTGGTTCGTATACGCACAGGTCTTTGTCACGACATCGATCGCTTCATCCATCGTAAATCCGCGGATCCCCAGCTGACGGATCAGCTCGGGAATGACCATTGACGGATGCGTGTCATTGATCTGGATCGCCACATGCTTGTCCAATTCGTGCAGGTCATAGCCTGCGTCCAACGCCTCCTTGATGATCAGCTGTGCCCCGCAGCAGACCATGAAGTACTGCTGATAAACGCGCAGCAGTTGTCCCGCGCGGTCGCTGTCATCGGGATACAGGAACAGGGTCAGATTCCTCGCGATGTCCTCTTTGTTGAAATAGATATTGTCATTGCCGACCAGATTGTCATCCACCGAATCCAGGTCAAACAGATGCAGGTGGTTGACGCCTTCCACGCCGTAGCCCGGCACATCGATATCGTACAGCGTCGAGTATGCCGTAAACGAACGGAACGGCACGGCAAAAGAAACCTCTCTGCGCTCCAGCCAGTTGCGCTGCGCGATCCAGAAGTTCTTGACTTCCTTTTGCTTATGATGCTCCAATTTCTGCTCAAACAGACCGAAATGGTAATTCAGTCCGATGCCGTCGCCGGGCAGATTCAGTGTCGCGATCGAATCCAGAAAACACGCTGCCAGCCTGCCCAGTCCGCCGTTGCCTAAAGACGGCTCCAGCTCGCACTCTTCGATCGTCGCCAAATCTCTTCCCTTGCGCTCCAGCGCCGCTTTGACCGCGTCGTATAATCCGAGGTTGATCAGGTTGTTGGAAAGGAGCTTGCCGATCAGAAATTCCGCCGAAATATAATACAGCTTCTTGTCGCCTGCGATCGGCTTCCTGCCCTCCAGCTCCTCTTTGGTCAGAAGCAGCAAGCCCTGGAAGATTTCGTCATTCGTACACTGGTCAACACCTCTGCCAAAGTTCTTTTTCATCACTTCTTCAATTCGCGCTTCCATTTCCCTGCCTCTTCCTAATGATTCTTCTTTTGCGATTGCCTGATCCACGATCTGCTTTGCTTTTTTGACCGCCTCCACATCGCCGGATTCCAGCACTGTCTGCAGCTTGTGCATCGCCTCCATCAATTCTGTTTCCGTCATTTTCGCCTCCTGTCATCTCCAATAGGTCTGTGTGAGCTGTTTCATCTCCTTGCGCACTTTTTTGCTGTAAAGCTGTTCTTTGGTCGCGCGCCAGCGCCAATTTTCCCCAAGCGTCGACGGCGTGTTGATCCTTGCGGAATTGTCAAGCGTCAGATAATCCTGCAGCGGGATGATGCACCAGTCCGCCGTCGAAGCCATTGCCGCGCGGATCAGGCCATGCACCAGCTCTTCATCGGTCGCGCCCTTGGGCAACGCCAGGTATTTGCGGATCATCTTGTTCTCCGCCTTGGTGATCGAACCAAGGAAGCCGGCCAGCGTCTCATTGTCATGCGTGCCCGTGTAAACGACGCAGTTCTTGTCATACGCCAGCGGCAGATAATCATTCGGTCCGCTCGCGTCGTCCTTCTGGTCGCGCGCGTCAAACGCGAATTCAAGCACCTTCATATTCGGATAGCCCGTATCCTTGACCATCTGCTTGACGGTATCGGTCTGGAAGCCGAGATCCTCCGCGATAATGTCAATATGTCCTAAAGCCTTTTCAATCGCGTTGAACAGATCCGTCCCCGGCCCCTTGACCCAGTATCCGTCAATCGCCGTATCCGCGTCCGCCGCGATCGAATAATACTCGTCAAATCCGCGGAAGTGGTCGATCCGGATCACATCATACATCGAAAGGCAGGCGGAAATCCGGCGTATCCACCATTCATAACCGGTCTTTTTGTGATAATCCCACTCATAGAGCGGATTGCCCCAAAGCTGTCCCGTCGCTGAAAAACCGTCCGGCGGGCAGCCCGCCACTCTGGTCGGCCGGCAGCTCTTGTCAAACTGGAACAGACTGGGATTGGCCCAAGTGTCGGCACTGTCCGCCGCGACATAGATCGGGATATCGCCGATGATCTTGACGCCGTTCTTGTTCGCGAATTTCTTGAACTTCTTCCACTCACGGAAAAATTCGTATTGCAGATACGCGTAAAACATCACATCGTCGCGATGCTCACGGCCGAAGCGGCGGACTGCCTTTTTGTCATGCTTCCTGAGCGGCTCATCCCACTCCTGGAAGCTCCTGCCGCCATAGCTGTCCTTGATCGCCATAAACCTGCAGTAATCCTTCAGCCAGGATTCATTCTTTTTCACAAAACGGCGGAAATTCCGGTTCTTTGTAATGTTGCTCCGCTCGTATGCCTTGCGCAGCAGCGGATAGCGATTCTCATACAGCTTGCCGTAATCGATATCCGTATCGTCCGATCCCAAATCTGCCGCGTCGCATTCTTCCTCTGTCAAAAGCCCCTGACCGATCAGCGCCTCAAGACTGATGAAATACGGATTGCCGGCAAAGGTTGAAAACGACTGGTACGGTGAGTCGCCGTAGCTCGTCGGACCGACCGGCAGGATCTGCCAGTATGTCTGCTTTGCCTTTTTCAAGTACCTGACAAAATCGTATGCCTCTTTTGACAGGCAGCCGATGCCGTACTTGCCGGGCAGTGAAAAGATTGGTAGTAGTACGCCGCTTGTTCTCATAAGTTTCCCCCTTCTTACTTGACTGTAAACTACGCTCCGTAATGGAGTAAAAGATCCTTTTTGACGGTCAGCCCTCTTGGCCGGACGAATCGATATGATTAAAGTTCCTCACATACTCAACGAACTCATCCTCCGCCAGAGCCCGCGAGAAGAAAAAGCCCTGCAGGAAGTCGACGCCAAGGTGCTTTAATGTATTGCGGTGCTCTTCCGTCTCGACGCCTTCCACGACGATGCGGCGATCCATATCTTTTATCATCTGGATCGTGCTCTCAAGCAGCACCCGCGCGGAGAAATCCTCGTCTGCCGCCCACAGAATGCTCTTGTCGATCTTGACGATATCGTATCCCATCGCGAATACCTTTTGCAGGTTGGAATACCCGGTGCCAAAATCGTCCATCGAGAATGTAATGCCGCGCTTACGCATCTGATCCATTGAATTTTGCAGCAGCTCTTCGTTCTGCACGGCGACGGATTCTGTCACCTCCAGATTGATCTGCGAGCCGTCGATCCCGTATTCATCAATCGTGCCGATAATATACTCCGCGAGATCGTGCTGCATGCATTGGACAGCGGAAAGATTGACCTCGATAAATTCCAGTCCCAGCTCTTCAATGTTCCTGTCGCGGATCACCCGGCAGACTTCTTCAAACACAATCTCTCCGATCTTGATGATCGTGCCGTTGTGTTCGGCAATGCGGATGAATTCTTCAGGCGAAATGTAGCCCAGCTCATCATCGATCAGACGGACCAGTGCCTCTCCCGAATGAATCTTGCCCGTCATCGAATCCCAGATCGGCTGGAAATACACTTTAAATAATTTCTGCTCGATCGCTTTGCGCAATACCTGTTCAACGGCCGCTTCGCGACGGAAGCTCTCGAACTCATTGGCCTCAACGATCCGCGTCCGCCCGGTCGACACATACTGCCGGTCGATCAGGCTGACCAGATTCTCGATCGTATCCACATCATCAGGAATATGCACGACCGCAATCTGAACATTGAACCGGATCGCCAGCTCCTGATGGATCCAGTCAAGCTGGAATTGCTCATTTAAAATATCCCGCAGCGCGTCAGTCAGCACCTCATCCTGCGTATCCGTGCGGAACGCGAAAACCCCGCTCTCCAGGTCGTAGACCTTTGCCGCTTTGTCCAGGCTGTCCAGCCAGTGGGCGATATCATAGGTCACTTCATTGATCGTCTCAATCCCCATGGAATTGCGGTAATAGTCGATGTTCGTCAGCTTGAGCACGATAATGTCAAACTTGCTGTCGCTTGCCATGCGTACCTGCGTATCCTCAAGGAAGGTCTTGCGGTTGTAAACCCGCGTCACCAGATCGTAGGTCGCGTCCTCATCGTCGATCGAAACCAGAATCCCCAAATAAACGACGGACTGCATGAACAGCTCGATCAGTATATTCGGAAACATCATCTGTATGACTACGGTCAGCAGCCCCGCCGCGATAAAGGCCAGCAGCAGCGCCTTGCGTTTCCAGGGCGTCGTCTTTCTGTAATGGGCGACATCCAAAAACGCCATCAGGATGTAAATCCCCCCGGAAGCGTACATCCAATAGATCATCGGTCCATGGCAGTACCGCAGGTTCTCATCAAAATAGTAAACCCAATGCAAAAACGGATTCAAAAGCATCACTGCCAGCGTGATCGCCAAGGGTATCATATATGGCGACGGATGGCGCAGGTCAAAGCGGATATCCCTGCCGCCGTTCAGCCGGATGTATATGTAAAACTGCATCGCCACGCAAGCGTGGAGCACCAGGTACATAAAGTTCAGCCCCTCAAGCGTAAAACGGGGAAACTCTGCCGGAAATGAATTGGCAACCGCGCTTGCGATATCAAAAATACCCGACAGCAGTCCGTTCATCACGATCAGCAGGAAGGCTTTGTTTTCCTGCCGCTCGATGTCCTTGGTCGTCAGGACGCAGATCACCGTCAGTATTGAAATCGCTATGGAACACACATCGTAGTGGATGTTGTAAATCATGCGCGTCTCCTTGTGGGGGCGTGTGAGCATATTCTGTATTATTGTATGATAAAATCGGCGAGTTTTCAAGGGGAATTTGTGGTATAATCTGGATACAATCTGGATGGATACTCTAGCTACTACGCCCGAACGGAGAAAAAATGGGATTTACCGCAGTCAAACCATTCCGACGAACTAACCGCTAACTTCGACATCAATTTCTTGGAATGTTCGCTAAAGCGGTCGCTCACATTAAGAAATTGTGTCTCCGTAAGCGGTGGATTTCGTCTCCATTTCCTTTAAGGCAAATCCCATTTTTTTCTCCATTCGGGCTTGTTTCCTGGTTGATAGCATTGTGTAATCGAATTGAGGGAAAAATGCCTACCATAAAATTATATGACGAAGACGCTTATATGAAGGAATTTACCGCCACCGTGGTTTCTATCGAAAAAAACGATAAGGGGCAGGCCGGTATTGTGCTGGACCGGACGGCATTCTTCCCGGAAGCG
Organism: Lachnospiraceae bacterium; assembly: GCA_017470735.1. Taxonomy (GTDB): domain Bacteria; phylum Bacillota; class Clostridia; order Lachnospirales; family Lachnospiraceae; genus RGIG4930. Next base: position 10,557 of record JAFUYB010000017.1, read on the forward strand.
GGAGGACAGTCGGCGGATGTCGGAGAGCTGGGTGATTTCAAGGTCGTGGACGTGCAGATCAATGGCGCCGGGGTGATCACGCACTTTTGTGTGCCGAAGAATGCTCCGGCCGATGGAGGGCAGGGCTCCGGCGCGCAGGGCAGCCTTTCAGATTCATTTTCACCGGAAAATGGCACCGCGCTTCCTGCCGTCGGGGAAGCCGTGCGCGGGGCAATTGACTGGGAGCGGCGGCATACGCTGATGCAGCATCATACCGGGGAGCATCTGTTTTCGGGGATCGTGCACCGGGATTTTGGCTACGACAATGTCGGCTTTCATCTGAGCGACCACATCTGCACGATGGATTACAACGGCACGCTGTCAGAGGCGGATGTCGCAAGGATTGAGACCGAATGCAATGAGTGGATCTATAAAAATGCCGTGATTTCCTGTGATTATCCGGATGACGCCGCGCTTGCCGGTCTGGATTACCGCTGCAAGGGAGAGCTGGTTCCGCCGATCCGCATTGTAACGATCGCAGGGGCGGATGTCTGCGCCTGCTGCGCGCCGCATGTGCATACGACGGGTGAGATCGGCACATTGAAGGTATTGGAAGCGAAGTCTTATAAAGGCGGAATACGGCTTACAATCGTCTGCGGACGGAAAGCCTTCGCGGATTACCGTAACCGTTTCCGGCTGCTTGCCGAAGCGTCCCATTTGCTTTCTTCCCATTATGAAAATCTGCCGGAGCGCATTTTAAGATTGCAGGATGAAAAGTACGCCCTGAAAGCAAAGATCTCCTCTCTGCAGGAAGAACGGCTCCGGCAGCTGATCGCTAATGCAACCGGAGAAGACTCGCTGTTTTTTGTCGAGGATGTGGATACCAAATCCATCCGCAGCGCCGTCAATGCACTGATGGATACGCACAGCGGACTTTGCGGAATTTTCTGCGGCAATGATCCTGACGGCTACAGCTTTATTCTCGGAAGCGCAGTCCGCAATATGCAGGATACCGCCTCCTTGTTGCGGCAGGAGCTTAAGGCAAAATGCGGCGGATCGGAGAAAATGATCCAGGGGCAGGTGCATACGAAGCGGGAAGCTATAGAGCGGCTGCTCGCAGAAGCCTCTGCATTTTCTACTTGACAAATATACACTGCGGGATTAGACTATCTTTGTTTCAATTACATACAGTCTCTCTTATTCAGAGTGGTGGAGATACATAGGATCGGTGAAGCCACGGCAACCCCGGTGAGGAAGGTGCCAACCTGAGCGAGAGGACTCCGGCAAAGTATGCCGGGGTTTTCGATCGAACAATAAGAGGTTATACTGACACGCAAAAGTAGAACCGCTTATTTCAAGCGGTTTTTTGTTTGCAGGAACGCTGCCTTTTGGCATTGTTCCCTGTCAAGCCGATTTGACGGAGAGACTGCCCATTATTGTTGTAGGAGCTCATAGAGTTTCCTATCAGAAAGGAGCGTTACTCTTATGGAAAAATTGTTATTCACTTCCGAGTCTGTGACGGAAGGACATCCCGACAAGATCTGCGACGCGATTTCCGACGCGATCCTCGATGCCTGCCTGACCGAAGATCCGATGAGCCGCGTTGCCTGCGAGACGGCAACCTGCACGGGCTTTGTCCTCGTGACCGGGGAGATCACGACAAAGGCAAATCTCGATGTGCCTGCGATCGTCCGCAAGACCGTCAATGAAATCGGCTACGACAGCGGCGAAAAGGGCTTTGACGGCAATGCGGTTGCTGTCATGGTCGCGCTCGACAAGCAGTCAGACGATATCGCGCTCGGCGTGGACAAGGCTCTTGAAGCCAAAGAAGGAAGCCTGACCGACGACCTTGACACCGGCGCAGGCGACCAGGGCATGATGTTCGGCTACGCGACAAACGAGACCGATGAGCTGATGCCCTATCCGATCGCGCTTGCCCACAAGCTGGCGATCCGCCTGACCGAAGTGCGCAAGAACGGCACATTGCCTTATCTGCGTCCGGACGGCAAGACCCAGGTGTCTGTTGAATATGACGAAAACGGCACGCCGAAGCGCCTTGAGGCAGTCGTGCTTTCGACACAGCACGATGCGGAAGTGACGCAGGAGCAGATTCACGAGGATATCAGAAAGTTTGTGTTTGACCCGATCCTGCCAAAGGAGATGCTGGACGACAATACAAAGTATTTCATCAATCCGACCGGCCGGTTTGTAATCGGCGGACCGCATGGCGACGCCGGGCTGACCGGCCGCAAGATCATCGTAGATACTTACGGCGGCATGGCACGCCACGGCGGCGGCGCTTTCTCAGGAAAGGACGCGACCAAGGTAGACCGTTCGGCAGCATACGCGGCACGCTATGTCGCAAAGAACATTGTCGCGGCGGGACTTGCTGACAAGTGCGAGATCCAGCTTTCCTACGCGATCGGCGTTGCCCAGCCGACCTCGATCATGGTGGATACCTTCGGCACCGGAAAGATTTCTGATGACAAGCTGGTGGAAATCGTCCGCGAGAATTTCGACCTGCGCCCGGCAGGCATCATCAAGATGCTCGACCTGCGCCGCCCGATCTACCGCGCAACAGCGGCTTATGGACATTTCGGACGGACGGATGTGGATCTGCCCTGGGAGCAGACCGATAAAGCGGATGCGTTAAAGAAATATCTGTAAATGATAGCCTTATAATGAAAAAGGCCGCCCGGAGTTCTTGTAAACCACAAGCTCCGGACGGCTTTTTGCTGTTCATCGGCATAAATTCTCCCCTGTCTCATCCCTGCCGCTCTAATGGCGGTTGCTGGTAGAGTTTTCTTTCGACTAAACGCCGTTCTTTTTCACATTGCGCTAACACCTGCTGAATGTCTCCGCTGTTTGCAATATCTTCTATTCGTTCTATGATTGCAAGTTGGTCGAAAAGGTAACCATTGTATTCTTTTTCATTTATTGCCATCAAATCACCTCCACCTGTACTTGTAGCACTTCTTATAAGCACTTCGTAATCTCGAGCCCGCTCTGCCGCGACAGGTCGATCACAGAGCCATTGTCAAGCTGCACCATCGGGCGGGACAGCTTGCTCTGGTTGATGTAAATGATCCGCGCGGATGTGCCGTCGCTTAGGATCACGCGGTTGTTCTGGTAAGCATTCGCTATATTCTGCAGGAAGGTCAGGATGTACTTGGGATTGTACTTGTGCAGGCCGTCATCCTCAAACGCGGCGATCACCTGGAACGCCGACTTCGGCGCGCGGTAGCTGCGCGTCGCCGTCATCGCATCATACACATCCGCGATCGCGATAATTGCCGCCATATCGTCGATCTCGTCCCCGGGCAGATGCTTCGGATAGCCGGAACCGTCAAACCGCTCATGGTGCTGCAGCGCCGAATAGAGTATCTCCGAACTGAGCCCCGGCACTTTCTTTAGCATCTGGTGTCCGGTCTTCGGATGGCGGCGGATCATCTCGAATTCCTCGTCGGTCAGCTTGCCCGTCTTGTTGAGCACATCCTCGGGGATCTGCGTCTTGCCAATATCGTGCAGCAGCCCCGCTAAAGTCAGTGTGTTAAGCTGGTCTTTTTTGAGTTTGAGCCATTTGCCGATCGCCCGCGCCACCAATGCTACATTTACACTGTGCGCATACACCGTATCGTCAACGGTGCGCATATTGTGGAGCATGTCAAACAGATCCAATGAAGTCCGCGACGCAAACAGTGTCTCTGCTTCACGGAGCATGCTGTTCTTGTCAATCTTGTCACCGTCTCCGGCAATGATCTGGTCAAATGCCTTTTTCAATGCCGCGATATTCTTGGAGTAATTCAGTGAGAATTCCTGGAATTCCGGCGTCGCCTTCAACCGCTCCGAATAAGCGATGGTCTCATTTTTCTTTTTGGATTCGGGCTTCTTCGGTTCCGGCTCCGGCTCCGGTTCGGGAGCAGGCTCTTCCGGCGGCTCCGGCGGCGCATCCACAAGATCCACCTCCGTCGTCATCTCCTGCACATCCGGCAGCTTCTCCTCGACATAAATTTCCGCAATCCTATAAAAACTCAGCTTGGCGATCAGCTGGGAAGTCAAAGTCGTCCCTGCCTTGGCTATCACCTGTCCCTGCTTGGTGACGATATCCTTGGCAACGATCATCCCTGGCTTTAATGCTTTGCTTGAAAGTTTATTCATACTTGCGATCTCCAAATGATACAACCCGTTCCGAAATACACTTCACTATAGTATAGCGAATTTTCCGATTTTACGCAACTTTTTTCCGAAAATATGTCAAAATATAACAAAAAGAGGACCGCTGAAGCAATCCCCTCTCCCATTTACGAAACTTTTAATATGAATTTCTGCGCCGCCCGCTCTGAATCCGCCAATTCCATATTGGCTCCGAGCCCCTGCATCTTTTTCTCAAAGCTTTCATAGCCGCGCTGGATATAGTACACATCATCGATCACTGTAATCCCGTCTGCCGCAAGCCCCGCGATACAGAGCGCTGCCCCTGCCCGCAGATCCGGCGCCGACACGCGCGCTCCGGTGTAGCGCTCCACGCCGGTAATGATGGCGATATTGCTCTCAACCTGGATGTGCGCGCCCATGCGGGTCAGCTCGTCTACATATTTGAAACGGTTCTCAAAAATGCTTTCGGTCACTGTGCTTGTGCCTTCCGCCAGCCCAAGCACGACCGTCATCTGGGGCTGCATGTCTGTCGGGAATCCCGGGTACGGCAGTGTCGTCACCTGCGTGTGCCGGAGCGGTATGCCTTCCGCGTTTACCCTGACTGCATCGTCGTATTCGGTGATCTCGCAGCCTGCTTCCAAGAGCTTTGCCGTCGTCGCCTCCAAATGGCGGGGTATTACATTGTGAACCGTCACATTTCCATGCGTCGCAGCTGCCGCAAACATAAATGTGCCTGCTTCGATCTGATCCGGGATCACAGAGTATTCCGTCCCGTGAAGCGCCGGCACGCCGACGATCCGGATCACATCCGTACCGGCTCCGCGGATGTTTGCGCCCATACTGTTTAAGAAGTTGGCAACATCGACGACATGGGGCTCTTTTGCCGCATTCTCGATCACCGTCTTGCCATCCGCGAGCGTCGCCGCCATCAGGATATTGATCGTCGCGCCGACAGAAACCTTATCCAGATAGATGTGGTTGCCCGCCAGCCATTTCGCCTTCGCCGAGATCAGGCCATATCCGATATCAATCTCCGCCCCAAGCGCCTTAAAGCCCTTGACATGCAGATCGATCGGTCTCGCTCCGATCGCGCAGCCTCCCGGCAGCGCCACTTCCGCTTTTTTGTATTTGCCCAAAAGCGCGCCCAGCAGATAATAAGAAGCGCGAATTTTCTTAATGTATTCATAATCAACAGAAAGCGCTTCGATATTGCGTCCGTTGATCCGAACCGTATGCCGGTCGATCCGCTCGACCTTCGCCCCAATCTCACCCATCGCGTCGAGCATCACATTGATGTCCCGCACATCGGGAAGATTGTCTATCACTACATCGTCATCCGTCATGATCGCGGCCGCTAAAATCGCCAGCGCGGCGTTCTTGGCTCCTCCGATCGTCACATGCCCCTGAAGCGGTTTCCCGCCCTTGATGACAAATTGCTCCATGCCTGATCAGCTCCTAAACAACATTTCGATTATTCCAAAAAACTATCGGGAAATATCATAGCACATTTGCCTTTTTTAGGCTAGTATTTTTTACAATCCACAGTTAGCAATCCACAGTTCTTACTCCATCTTTTTGCATAAAAACGAGCATCGGTCAAAGAATATGCAGAAAAGGACTGTAACCTTTTGTCGGCTACAGTCCTTTTTTGTTTTGGAACGATTTTCAGCAAAACCGCCTCTAAAATCTATATTCAGCCGTTGACAGCGTCCTTCAGAGCCTTGCCAGCCTTGAACTTCGGTGCCTTGGAAGCTGCGATCTGCATCTCCTCGCCTGTCTGCGGGTTCCGGCCTGTGCGTGCTGCACGCTCAGAAACCTCAAACGTACCAAAGCCTACGAGCTGAATCTTGCCGCCCTTGGAAAGCTCCTGTGATACCACATCCGTAAATGCCTTCAGCGCATTCTCTGCATCCTTCTTGGACAGACCTGCCTGCTCAGCGATCGCTGCTACTAATTCTGACTTGTTCATGATTTAATCTCCTCCTCTGGAACAAATAATCATCTGTTAAAAAACAACTACCAATGTTATAAAGGTTTTTTACAGTTCTGTCAAGCAAATATAAGGATTTCTCGCATTTTCACACATTTTTCGACATTATTTTGTGACAATTCCGTCATAATGTCAATCCGCTCCCGTCAGCTGTTCGATCATGTTCGACAGGGTGTCCAAATAGTCCAGTTCCGCCTGCCGCGATGAATCGCTGCTGCTGTTATTCGAGCCGTTGGAACTGCTTGAACTGCTGCTGTTCGAGCTGTTTCCGCTGTTATTCGCGTTATTCCCATTGCCGCTGCTATTGGAATCATTAGTCCCGTTGTTGTTCGTATTATTATTTGTGCTGCTGTTGTTGTTATTAGAATTATTTGAGTTATTATTACTGTTATTGCCATTATTGGTATTGTTGTTATTGCTATTGTTTGCATTGCCATTATTGGCGTTGCTGTTATTGCTATTGTTTGCATTGCCATTTCCGGAATTGCCGCTGTTGGCATTCCCACTGGACGAATCCGACTCATCCTCCTCCGGATCCAGCGAGATCTCCGCCGTCGGCGAATTGACCAGCAGCGTCTTTTCCCACGGCTCATAATCCTTTACCAGCACGCGCAGACGGTGTTCGCCGTAATCCACCTTGATCTTTTTGTTGAGCTTCACCTTTTTGCCGTCAAGATAGGCGCTGACATGCTTCACGGTCGTGCGGAAGATCAGCTTGCACTTCTTCGGTCCTTTTCCCTTTAACGTATTCAGATCGATCGTCACAGTCTGGTTCTTTTTCACCCGCACCGTCGTTGAACCGCCGTACCCGTCCTTTGCCACAGTCACCTTGTACTTGCCCGCGGACACCGGCACCGTCGTATCCTTGGTCACCTTCATATAAATTTTTGTGCCAATGGAAATCATGCTGTCCTTAAAGAAATCGGTGTTCATCAGCGCAATATTGCCGTGTCCGGTCGTCACCGCCACCGAATAGACTTCCTTTCCGATCCCCTCGACACGCAGGCGGTCCTTGTCTGTCACATCCGCCATCGTCACGGTCAGATCACCGGAAAAAACATTGACATCCGGGCGCATTCTGTATTTCGTCTTGCCGATCCGAAATACTTCCCGGTCTTCATCATAAGAAAAATTATTCAGATCCTCAACGATCCACGCATCCTTTGACAGCGCGATCGAGGTCAGGACATTGTCCACCGCTTTGCCGATCTTGACAATGCTGCCGCGCACAAAATCGCTCTGGCTCGTGCGGTTGCCCCACTTGTCCAAAAACTTTGTCGCCATTCCGAACGCAAAACGGTAACGCCGTTTTGTCGACAGGCTCTTTAAAATGATGCGTTCTTCCGTGCTGCTTAAATCCTCCAGCAGATAAGAATCATTCATCAGCGCCGCATCCGCCAGCTCCTGAAGCTCTTCGGGGTCGTACTCCGTTTCTGCCGAAGTATCCTCTTCCTCACTTCCGCCGGGATCCGCCACCGTCCCGCCGTTGCCCGATGTCGTGGCGCAGGCAGAAAGCGTCATTATAAAAATCAGAAAAATTGTCGCAAATCGCAATCTCATTCAGACCAGCCACTCCTTGACCCGTTTTGTCAAATACTCCGCCGTGTTCTTTTCCGGTTCATCGACCACCTCGGCAAGCAGCGTCTTTAATATCCTGCCGATTTGGGGACCCTTTTCTATGCCAAGCGCGATCAGCTCCGCTCCGCCGATTGCCAGGTCTTTCTGTGTCAGGCAGTCCTTCTGTTCCAGGCTCTTGCGGTAGAATACCTCCAACGCATCCACATCCGCCAGCTTTTCATCCCGGTGAAAATCGCTCTGCCCCGCGATGTCTGCCCTCTTTAATGCAAACAGCGGCTCCATCGCATCGTCACCGACACGCGCCGCCAGCCGCCGTACATTCCTGGCTGTCGGCTTCGGTCTCTCATCGTGAAACCGCACCAGCCTCGCCACATTATAAATCGTATCATTGTCAAATTTGAGCCGGCGCAAAATCTTCTTTGTCATCTGCTCCCCGACCTGCGGATGTCCGACAAAATGATCGATCCCCTTTTCATCGGTCTTCCGTGACAGGGGCTTTCCTATATCGTGGAGCAGTCCCGCGATCCGCAGAACCCGGTCACAGGGAAGCGCCTGCATCACCATCACCGAATGCCTCCCGACATCCGCGCAGTGATGCGCCGTGTTCTGCGGCGTTTCAAACAGCACATCCCACTCCGGCAGAAACGCGGCCGACAGACCGCTCTCATACACATCCAGCATCCGCTCGGGATGCTCCGACACCAAAAGCTTCACCAACTCTGTCTGGATCCGCTCGGCAGACACTTTATCAATCGTCTGATGCAGCCTGCGGATCGCCGCGAATGTCTCCTCGTCAATCACAAAACCAAGCTGCGCCGAAAACCGCAGCGCCCGCAGCATTCTAAGCGCATCTTCGCCAAAACGCTCCAGCGGATCCCCGACACAGCGGATGGTCTGCTCCTTTAGATCCTGCCTGCCGCCAAACAGATCGACAAACCCGCGCTTGGGATGATACGCCATCGCATTGATCGTAAAATCCCGCCGCTTTAAATCCTCTTCTAAGCTCGGCGTAAACTGCACTTCGTCCGGATGCCGTCCGTCCGAGTAATCCCCGTCGATCCGGTAAGTCGTCACTTCAAAGCTCTGGCCATGCATCCGCACTGTCACCGTACCGTGCTCAATTCCGGTATCAATCGTCCTCCTGAAAATCCGGCGCACCTGATCCGGCGTGGCATCTGTCGTAATATCCCAGTCGTCCGGCTTTCGTCCCAGCAGCGAATCCCTCACACAGCCGCCGACCGCATAGGCTTCAAAGCCCTGCTCTTCCAAAAGCCCGATGATCCGTTCCACTTCGTAAGGCAATCTGATCTCTGCCATCAATACGCCTTACCCCAGAACACCAGCTTCTTCGCCTCACGCCCGCAGCAGACGCAAGTGTCCGCGATCTTCTCCTGTTCAAACGGCATACAGCGGCTCGTCGCCGTCGTATCCTCTTTGATCTTCTCCTCGCAGGCCACATCACCGCACCACATCGCGCGGATGAAGCCCGGCTTGTTCTCGACGGCGTCTTTAAACTCATCATAATTGCGCGCATCGGAAATATGCGTATCCAAAAAATCCCTCGCGCGCTCAAGCATATCGTGCTGGATCGTCTCCAACAGCTCCGCCGCCTTCTGCGGTGCCTCATCCAATGCCACGACCGTCTTTTCCCTCGTGTCACGGCGCACCAGCACACACTGCCCTGCAGCCATATCCTTCGGACCGATCTCCGCCCGCAAAGGAATGCCCCGCATCTCCGCCTCGGCAAATTTCCATCCCGGACTCTTGTCCGTATCGTCCAGCTTCGTGCGGATACCGGCAGCCGCAAGCGCTTTTCGCAGCCCCTCAGCCGCATCCAGCACGCCCTCTTTCCGCTGCTGGATCGGCACCACCATCATCTGTGTCGGCGCGATGTGCGGCGGCAGCACCAGCCCCGAATCGTCGCCGTGTACCATGATAATTGCCCCGATCAGACGGGTCGATGCTCCCCACGAGGTCTGATGGACATACTGCAGCTGGTTGTTCTGATCCGTATATTGAATGTCATACGCCCGGGCAAAACCGTCGCCGAAATTGTGCGATGTACCGGACTGCAGCGCTTTGCCATCGTGCATCAGCGCCTCAATCGTATAGGTCGCCTCTGCCCCGGCGAATTTCTCCTTGTCCGTCTTCCTTCCCTTGACCATCGGAATCGCCAGCTCCTCCTCGCAGAAATCGGCATAGACATTGAGCATCTGGATCGTCCGCTCTTCCGCCTCCTCTGCCGTCGCGTGGGCGGTGTGTCCCTCCTGCCACAAAAACTCCGACGAGCGGAGGAACGGGCGCGTCGATTTCTCCCAGCGCACGACCGAACACCACTGGTTGTACACTTTGGGCAAATCGCGATAGGAGTGGACGATGCTGGCGTACAGGTCGCAAAACAGCGTCTCCGAGGTCGGCCGGACCGCCAGCCGCTCCACGAGCTTTTCATTTCCGCCGTGCGTCACCCACGCCACTTCCGGCGCAAAGCCCTCGACATGGTCCTTTTCCTTTTGCAAAAGACCCTCGGGAATGAACAGCGGCAGATACACATTCTCCACGCCGGTCTCCTTGAATCTCGCGTCCAAAAGCCGCTGGATATTCTCCCAGATCGCGTATCCGCCGGGCTTAAAGATCATGCAGCCCTTGATCGAGGAATAATCCATCAGTTCCGCCTTTTTGACCACATCCGTGTACCACTGCGCGAAATCCTCCTCCATTGAAGTGATCTCTTCCACCAATTTCTTGTCCGCCATTGTTCCCTTATCCTTTCTTGTCTGTTGTCACAACGGTTCCGCTGTGCTTCCTTCTCCATCCGCGCCTCTCGAAATCCTACACCTTGAACCGGTATCCGACGCCCCACACTGTTTCGATAAACTGCGGTCTTGCAGGGTCAACCTCCACCTTTTCCCGCACCTTTTTGATATGGACAGGCACCGTCGCGATATCCCCGATGATGTCTTCATCCCACAGCTCGCGGAACAGCTCTTCTTTGGAAAATACCTGGTTCGGATTCTCCACTAAAAAGAGCAGCAGGTCGTACTCTTTCGCGGTCAGCATCCGCTCCTCGCCATTGACCCAGACCCGGTGCGTCGTACGGTCAATCCGCAGATTGCGCACAGAGATCACATCCTCCTTCGGCGGCATTGCCCCGATCAGACGGTCATACCTTGCCAGATGCGCCTTGACCCGCGCCACCAGCTCGCTTGGCGAAAACGGCTTTGTAATATAATCATCCGCGCCCATTCCCAGTCCCCGGATCTTGTCGATATCTTCCTTGCGGGCAGAGACCATCAATATCGGCGCGTTGCTGTTTTCCCGGAACTGCCGGCACAGCTCAAAGCCATCCACCCCCGGCAGCATGATATCCAAAATATACATATCAAACGGTTCTGCCAGCCCAAGCGACAGCGCCGCGTTCCCATCCTTTTCGATCACGACCTCGAATCCCGACAGCTCCAGATAATCCTTCTCAAGCTCGGCGATTGCTTCTTCGTCTTCCACGATCAGTATCCTGCTCACTCTTCTTTTCCTCCCCGGGCGTGAACTTTTTAATCTTAAAGGAGACCGTCGTCCCCACGCCCTGACGCGAACTCACTTCCACGCCGCCGCCGTGATCCTCCACGATCTTTTTCACGATGGACAGCCCGATCCCGCTGCCGCCCGCCGACGTCCGCGACGCGTCCCCGCGGTAAAGCCGTTCAAACACATGCGGCAAATCCTTTGGCGCGATGCCAATGCCATTATCCTTGATCTCAATATGCAGAAACTCGCCCTCCGGCCAGATCCCGAAATGGAGCGTCAGCGTTTCATCCTCTTTGGCGTATTTGATCGAATTGTCGATGCAGTTGTGGAACACACGCCCCATCTGCACCGGATCAGCCACAAACATCGCGTCCTCATCCACATAATTGTAATAGACCAGCTCGCCATTGCGGTTGCCGAGATCCAGGCGCAGTTCTTCGGACAGATCATAAAAATATGTCCGGATATTCAGGCGCTTGAAATTGTACGGGATCCGGTTCGTGTCCAAATTGGAGTAGGCGGTCAGCTCATTCAAAAGCACATCCATCTCCTCCGCCTTGTTGTGGATCGTCGTCACATAGGAGCGCCTCTTTTCCGGCGTATCCGCCACGCCGTCCATCAGCCCTTCCGAATACCCCCGGATCGCCGTCAGCGGTGTCTTCAGATCGTGCGCGATATTGGAGACAAGCTGCCTCTGGTTGCGTTCGGCGGCAAGCCTCTGCTGGGCGTCCAGCTTCAGCCTCTGCCGCATCTCCTCAAAGGTCACGGCAAGTTCAGAAAGCTCGTCCTTTCCTTTGATCTCAACAGAGAAATCCAGATCTCCTTCTTTTATCTTTTCCGCGCCTGCCACAAGGATGCCGATCTTTCGCAATATCCCCTGATAGATCCACATGATCAGCAAAGCCGAAGTCAGCGTCATGATCAGCACGCCGCTGATCATCACATCCGCCACCCGCTGACGCACGATCGGCGGCGGCGCATTCTCCGGAATCCCCAGCTCGTTCCCCGTGCGGATGCCATTGATGATGATCGTCCCATACATCAAAAGCGGCATGGCGACAACAATGATAAAAGAAATGATCAACCGATAGCGCAGCTTCATTGCCACCTCCCGAAGCCGTGTAATACCCACGCCGTCAAATACGACAAAATGAATACTCCCAGCGCTTCCGCCACTGCCATCCACAATCCATACGAATATGGATTAAATCCGAACCCATAAATAATCCCTTGTAAAATAAACAAGTGCAGTAAATAAATTTCTAATGTATAGCGGTCAAATGCCAATAACATTTTCCCGAAAAAGCCGGTTCGTTGTTCGGCCTGGCCCGTATCGGAATCTTGTATTTCCGCTCTGTCCATCCGCGAAAACAAGCTAAAAATCCCCAGCGCCTCAACCACCGTCAGCGGGAACGAATACAAGCCCAGCTCTCCGATCAAATCACTCCATCCGAACAGAAAGCAGCCAACCGTCAGAGCCGCGTTCCCTGCCGCACACAAACACACCATTGTCCATGCGGCAGCAATCCGCAGCTTTATCATGCCTTTTCCAATCTGAAAGCCCAAGAGCAGATACAGCGGATACACAGTGTAATACAATAGATACATCCCGGCCGGCCGCTCCAGCATGTTGGCCAGAAACGGCACGATTGACTGAAACACAAACAGCACCGCTGCCGCGTATCGCAGGTCGTTTTCATTCATACCGCGAACCATGCCCCGTAACATCGGCAGCGTCAGATAAATTGCCAGCAGAAGATACATGTACCACAATGTCTGCCAGCCGTCCGCCGTCAAAAATGCTGCAGCCGAGTTTCCCGCAAATTGCAACGGCTTTTCCGCCGGACTGATCTTAAGCAGATATTCGTCCATCCACCGGCTTGCGAATACACAGAGAAAAAGCAACGCGGCATTGCAGCATATGTAATGTCCAAACAGTCTGTCATACGGCAATCTCCTGTCCGGATCCAAAAGCAGCGCCCCCGTCACCATCACAAAGACCGGTACGGCCCACATCATGCCATTACGGACAACGATAGATAGAATCTTTGCACTGCCCATCGGCTGAAAGGCTTCCACATTACATTGAAATGTATGCAAAAAGACAATCCCCACTGCGGCTGCTGCCCTCATGTACGCATATGATTTTTTCCTTGTCAATTGTGCGTTTCCCGTGTCATTGCCACCTTTATTCATATTGGATTGTCTTTGTCAATATGTCAAAATATCGGACGCGTCATCCACACATCCCGCATCGGGATTACTTGGCTGTGCCGCAGGTTTTATTACGGTTTTTTTCTGAACAGGCTTGTTTGTTTTCGGTTTTTCGTTTTCCGCTGATTGCTGTTCCGCATCATTACCATCTGCCGCCCGTTCTCCTTTAACTTCTTCCGCTACTTTTTGTTCCTTTGCGTCCGTCTCTGTCCCGGCAGATTCTCCTTTTTCCGCTTGTCCATCCACGGCTTCATCCGCGTTGCCGCTTTCTTGTCCGTCTTCTGTCGCAGCCCCTGCTGCCGGTTCCGTTGTTTCGGCCTCATCATGAACTATATCCACCAGCTCCGCCTCATCCGCGACCTTCTTTTCTTTCGCCTCTGCTCCGCAGGCTGTCAGCAGCATTGCCGCCACGGCTATGCAAATCGCAATCTGTCTTCTCATTAACATTCTATACTCTCACTCCTGCATTTCAAAAACGATATCCGCGTTGCCGCCCGGTACGCCTCATTCCGGTGCCTTGTCAGATGACAATTCATTCGGCGCAAAAAGTCCATTTATTTGAAAACGGATGCGCTAGTTCATCCGATGGTACTCACTGTACCGCCATGTCCCGGGCGTACCATACTGAAAATGAAACCGGTCCACGCCTGTCTCCATCGTGCAGTTCGGATCGTACACCCACACCTGTCCATCCTCGACAATCTCCACCCATGAGTGATTCGTCAGTCCGCCCCGCCGCGACGGAACCGCTCCCGCAATCTGATGCGCGTCATATCCCATACACTGCGCCATCTCATAAAATGTCGCGGCCATCACATAACAGTTGCCGCTATGCCGCTCAAAGCCTTGCTGCGCGAGCTTTTCACTGCCCCACGATTCCAGATAGATTTCCCTGCCGGAATAAGACAGCCCTGCTGACCAGTTGTACGCTGACCGCAGATTCCATCCGACCTGATCCAGTATCTTTTTGCAGGCGGTCATCGTCTTGCTTGTCAATCCGTTCTTGGCAAAATAGTGGTTCTTGTAGGTCGTATTTGCCGCCATCCGTCCCCACTTTTTCCCTTTATCCGACTGCGTATAATAATACCGCTTGCTGCCGTTTCCGGCATTGACCCAGCCCAGCCTCTGTTCACCGGACTTCTTGAAATAGTAAACCGCTTTTCCTATTTTCGTCTCGCCGACAGCCAGCTCGCCGTCCTTGGCAAAATGGTATCGTTTCCCATCCTTGACATACCATCCGGTTCGTGCTTTGCCGATTTCTCCAATGTCGGCATCTTCATCGCCTTCTTGAAAATAATAGCGTTTCTTTTTAAGCTTCACCCAGCCGGTCTGCAGCCGTCCCTCTCCGTCAAAATAATATGTATCTTTTCCAATGGTCCGAAAACCGCTCACCCGTTCACCGGTCTTGTCCAAATAGTATATGTTGTCACCATAGCCCCACAGCCATCCCTTCACCATCCTGTCGGATTCGTCGTAATAGAACCACTTTTTTCCGACCTTCCTCCAACCGAAATCATTATCACTTTCATAATGCTCATTCACACCGGAATCCGCGCTTGCCGTCGTCACCGGAACCGCTGTCAGTAATATAAAAAACAATCCACAGAGCAGCATCGTTCTCGCTCTGTGTCCGCAACAGATTTGCATTCCACTCCTCTTTTCTGTACGACTGTTGTGATATCAAAATATCGCCATTCATTCTAATGGTTATAGGGAATGTTGTCAAATGTTCCGTAGGCAGGAACTCATACGGAAACGGGCGTTTTCACAGCCGGATCTCTTTCGGATACTCCCACTTTTGCAGCTCCTCCGCGGGAAATGCCTCCGGCTCCTTCCCGCCGTTGGCAGTCAGTACATGGTGATACATCTCGGCCAGCTCCTCTATATAGCACGCTTTTAAATATGCCTCATCAATCGTACCGGCATCAACCGCCACCGCTCCGTGGCCTTTCAGCAAAAATACATCCGCCTCCTTGCAGACTTCCACAACGGACTCCGCCAGCGCAGGCGTCCCCGGACGCCCATACGGCGCAACCGGGATCCTCGCTTTCGAACAGTTCAACGAAAACATCTCATATACCAGCGCCGGAATCGGACGGTTCAAAACAGCAAACACCGTCGCGTACATTGAGTGCGTATGGACAACCGCGCGTAGCTCCGGGCGCGTCTCATACAGCTTTAGATGCATCAGCGCTTCGCTGGTCGGACGCAGCCCGGACAGGCTCTCAACCACCCGCGCCTCCATATCCATCACTACCATATCCTGCTTGGTCAGCTTCTCGCGGTCCACGCCCGTCGGTGAAATGACCACATATCCGGTCTGCGAATCATGCGCCGAAAAATTTCCGGACTTATGTTTGCACAATCCGTCCTTCTGTGCCCGTTTTGCAACAGACAGCACTTCCTTTTTTAAAGCTTCTAACATTATAATTTCCTCATCTCTGACAATGTCTTACCCCAGACTTCTCCGGTACAGCGCGGCATACCGCCCGTCCTTCGCCAGCAATGCCTCATGCGTGCCCTGCTCAAGGACATTGCCGTGCTCCATGTAGAGGATCAGATCCGAATTGCGGATCGTCGAGAGCCGGTGGGCGACGATGAATGTCGTGCGGTTCTGCATCATGCGGTGGAACGCCGTCTGTATCTTCTGCTCGGTCCGCGTGTCGATCGAGCTGGTCGCCTCATCCAAGATCAGCATCGGCGGCAAGGACAGCATAATGCGCGTGATGCACAACAGCTGTTTTTCACCCTGCGACAGCGTGCCCCCGTCTGATGAAAGAGGCGTATCATACCCCTGAGGCAGCCGGCGGATGAAATCGTGCGCGCGGGTCAGCTTTGCCGCCTCCACAACTTCCCCGATCGTCGCATCTGCCTTGCCGAGCGTCAGATTGGAAAACACCGTGCCTTCCCGCAGCCATGTCTCCTGTAATACCATGCCAAATGACGACCGCAGGGATTTTCTCGTAATATCCGCAATGTCCGTTCCGTCGACGGAAATGGTTCCGCTGTCCACATCGTAAAAACGCATCAGCAGGTTGACAAGCGTGGTCTTTCCTGCCCCGGTCGGCCCGACAACCGCAATGTGCGCTCCGCGTTTTACAGCCAGCGAAAAATCCGTGATCAGGGGTACTTTTTTATCATAAGAAAACGCTACATTTTCAAAAGCGATATCTCCCCGGACGGACAAAAGCTCGCCCTCACCCGTCTCCTGCTCCGGCTTGGCCCCGATCAGCTCGAACAGCCGCCCGGCACAGACAAATGCGTTCTGGAACTCCGTGATCACGCCCGTAATCTCATTGAACGGCTTGGCATAGCCCGACGCGTACGACAGAAAGCTAGTAAGCCCCCCGACGGTAATGCCGCCCGCGATCGCGTACAATGCGCCGATGACCCCGACCGCCATGTAGATAGTGTTGTTGACAAACCGGCTGGACGGATTGGGAAGCGACGAATAAAAGGTCGCCTTTAGGGAAATCTCATTCAGTCTCTCATTGAATCCGGCAAAGTCACGCTTGGAGCGTTCATTTGCGCCAAAACACCGCAGCAGCTTGACGCCGCCGATCTGCTCCTCGCAGAATGCCGTCAGCTCGCCGCGCAATGCCGCCTGCTCAAGAAAATATTTCCGGCTGCGGTCTGAAATGAACCGCGCTACCAAAAGCGACATCGGCGTCAGCAGCACAACGACCGGCGCGATATGCGGGCTGATATAAAACAGAAAGCCTATCGTCCCCAAGATCGTCAGCACACCGGTGAACAATTGGGAAAAGCCCAATAGCAGTCCATCGCCGACCGCGTCCGCATCGGCGATGATCCGGCTTTCTAAGTCGCCGTGGGAATGGGCATCCACCGATGACAGCGGCAGGCGCGTAACCGCATCAAACGCCTCGCCGCGCAGCCGGCGGACAGCCATTGCGGAAATCTTTATGTTGATTCTTCCTGCAACTAATTGCGCGATCCCGCCAAAAGCAAGAATGATCAGCATTTTCACCAAGATGATCCGTAGATCAACAAAATCGACTTTGCCTGCTCCAATCAGACAGTCAACTGCTTTTCCGACAAAGACCGGAAGCACAAGGCTGGCAAAAACGGAAATGGCCGCAAAGCAGGCCGAAACCGCCAACCCGCCCATATATGGCTTTAAAAACAAAAGCAGCCCGGCATTCCGCGTCTTGGATTTTTGTCCGTCTGTTTGATTTTTGGATTTTATGGAAGAAGTCTGCATTCTTGTTCCTTTACATGCTGATGTGGGCGGATAATGGTTGTCTTGCCGTCCGCTTCGCGCCGTCTACTGCGCGGCTTCAACGATTTCCCGGTACACATCATTTCCTGCCAGCAGTTCTTCGTGCGTGCCTCCGCCGATGCACCAGCCGCCGTCCATCACAAGAATCCGGTCGGCATTCTTGACGGCGTTTGACC
This sequence comes from Lachnospiraceae bacterium, assembly GCA_017470735.1. GTDB lineage: Bacteria > Bacillota > Clostridia > Lachnospirales > Lachnospiraceae > RGIG4930. The sequence goes on from JAFUYB010000017.1 coordinate 28,411, forward strand.
GCTGTGAAACAATGACCACCGTCTTTTCTGTATCCTCGCGCAATGCTTTCAACAGCTCCCTTTCGGTCGCCGCGTCCAGCGCGCTTGTCGCGTCATCCAATATCAGGATCTTAGAATGCACCGCCAGCGCCCGTGCGATCGAAAGCCTCTGCCGCTGTCCGCCGGAAAAATTCGCTCCGCCCTTCCTCACTTCTGCCGGAAGCCCGCCCTTTTCCATGACAAAGTCGTATGCCTGGGCTGTTTTCAGCGCCGTGATCAGTTCATCATCCGACGCGTCCGGATTGCCCAGACGCAAATTCTCCGCAACCGTTCCGGCAAAAAGCTCCACATGCTGCGGTATATTGGCCACGAGACGCGCCATATCCTCGTCGGAAATCGAATCCACATTTAATCCAAACAATCGCACCTCGCCCGCTGTCACATCATAGGCATGCCGCAGAAGCCGGACAATCGTGCTTTTCCCCGCGCCGGTACCGCCAACGATGCCGAGCGTAGTCCCTTGGGGTACGGAAAAGGACAATTCTTCCAATGCTTTTTCCGATTTATTATATGAAAATGTAACATTTAAAAATTGAATCGCGGTATATTTATCCGCCCCAGCGGCACGCTCCCCATGCCGCCTTTCATCCGCCACGATCTCCATGATCTCTTCTACCCTGCCCACTGACGCGTAGGCCCGGGTGATCTGCACGATCAGGTTCGCGAATTTGACCAGCTCGATTAAAATCTGACTTAAATAATTGTAAAGCGCTACGGTCTCGCCGGTTGTCAGCGTGCCTGCGTTGACCGCCGCGCCGCTCCGCCAGAGCAAGACCACAATTCCCAGATTGACCAGCACGAAGGTCGCCGGATTCAGATAGGACTGCAGCCTGCCTGCTCCATACGCCGTTTCAAACAGCCCTTCATTCCGCCGGGCAAATTCATCCCGCTCCCGCTCTCCGATCGCAAACGCGCGGATGACACGGGCTCCCTCCAGATTTTCCCGCGCCAGCGTCAGCAGGCCTTCCAGCCGCCTTTGCACCTGACGATACATCGGAACCGTACAGCGCATCAGCCCCGCCACGAGAACAGACAGCAGAATAATGATCGCCGCGAACAGGCACAGTGCTTTCCATGAAATCGTGCCGGCCATGACCATTGCCCCGGCTACGATGAACGGCGAACGCAAAAAAAGGCGCAGCGCCATATTGATGCCGCCCTGCACCTGGTTCAGATCACTCGTGATCCTTGTGATCAGCGTGGAAGTCCCGACTTGGTCGATGGCCGCGTCGGAAAAGCTTTGGATATGGTCATATACATCTGCTCTCATCCGTCCGGTGGACAGCACCGCCGCTTTCGCCGCGAAAAACTGCGCCGTAATCGACACCGTCGTACCCAGCAGCGCCAACGCCAGCAGAACGAAACCCATCCGCAGGACATAGCCCCGGTCGGCGTTTGCGATTCCTTTGTCGATCATGCTTGCAACGACAAGCGGCACCAGCAGCTCAAAGATTGCCTCAAGCATCTTGAACAGCGGTGCCAGCGTCGCGTACCATTTATATTCTTTTAGGTATTGCAGGATAAATTTCATTCCTCTGTATCTTCAGCCGTATCCTCATCCCCGGACGCGGAATCGTCATCCGCCGCCTCGTCGCCGGAATCCTCTGTGGACGCATCCTCTCCGTCCGTCGTGTCCGTATCCCCGGTCGTCTCATCCGCAGACTCTTCCGTCTCTTCCGCATCCTCATCCGTCGATGACTCAAACACAGCCGTGAATCTCACCTTTGCCCACTGCTTTTCATTGACATCCCATTCGGTCTCATCCACCCACTTGTCCAGCTTGTCATAGTAATACTCGTCGAGCTTGTCATTCCGAACTTCCTCAGTCTTATCATCGTCCCCAAGCTTGTCCAGACGGAACACATAGTAATCTCCGCCCCCTTTGACTCCGACAGCCTCAGACACTTCGCCCTCTTTCTTGAGGTTCATGAATACCTTGGTCACGTTCTTGTCGTAACCTTCTTCTTCGACGATTTCATCGACCGTACCTGCCGCCGTGTAATAGTCCGTCTCAACCTCAAATCCCTCTTCCTTCACAGCCGCCTCAAAATCATCCGCCTTGGCAATCCGCTCTGCAGCAGCCTTAAGCTCCTCATCTGTCTTGGGATTCTCGTCATCGCTGTCAGAATCAAGTTCCACATATGAGAACGAATTCTGCACAACGTCCTTGTCTTTTAATTTTTTATTCTTCTCCTCACGAACGGCTTCTTTGACGAGCTCCTCGTAGGTGTCGTTGGTCAGCATCTCGGCCACATACTCCTCGGTCGCTCCCATCTCCTTGATGATCTCATCGGAATTGTCCTCTAAAAACTGCTTCGCCGCCTTTTGGATCTCTTTATTTTCCTCATCCGAAAGCTCTATATCATAATCCTTGGCATGGGCGCGGCTGACATACTGCTCCTCCATCGTATCGATGACATCGCCTTTGACGGTCTCCTCCATCGTCTCGTCGTCGTCCTCGTCAAATTTTCCCTTCCAATAATCATTGCCATAATATTGCAAATAATATTTGTCATAAGTCGCCTGCGTGTAGCGCGCGACAAAATTGCCGTAGCCAAGGGTAATCTTGCCCTCGCCGTGATTGACATTTATCAGGGTCGCGGAATCGCCAATCCCGCACCCCGTCAGTAAAAGCGCCGCCGTACAGATCCTTGCCGCCGCCCGCGTCATATTCTTACGGTTGATCATCACCAAAACCCTCCATCTGCTTCTCTTTTTACGAATGGACATTATAACATTTTTTTTCAGCCGTGAAAAGGGGAGATATTGACTATTTATCATTGCCATAAGGACAACTTTTATGATAAAATTTCCGACGGACAGACAACAGGAGCGCTAATGGACATTTTTCAGAGACTCTTACAGGAAAATAC
>JAFUYB010000018.1 GCA_017470735.1 Lachnospiraceae bacterium
GCGATGGCCGCCACTACCGCGGAAGGGACGCCAACCCAAGATGTGTCCGCTGTGCCGGATGCCACAGCCAAAACGCAGCCGACAGACGGTGAAGTGCCATGGGATCAAATGACAGTAACGCAGAACGAGTACCGCGACGGCGACACGATGGTCTACAGCGTGACATTTACACTGATGCCATAAAGTTTCGGGAATACATATAAAAAATGCCGCCGGGGAAGATGAATTTCACTCCTCGGCGGTTTATTTCTGGTTCACAAACCTGAATCCAAGGAAGAAACATAGTTTTTTTCTATGAAGTATGCTATTATGAAACAAATTTTAGGCAAGTGCTGGTCAGAATAAGTCAGGTATTACTTGCAGTAATGGAGGAGGGATTGTATGGATTTGAGCGTGGTTGATCTGCAGGAATTGAAAAGCAAAATTCGGGGAGTGCGCCCATTGCGGGGCGATGGCAGGTACACGACAGCGTATATTGACGCATTGCCAGAAGATGTGCGGGTTGAGCTGATTCGCGGCAGATTGTATGATATGGCGGCGCCGACGGCGACGCATCAGAGGATTTTGCTTCGGTGCGTTCGGACGATTGCGGATTATATTGATGAACATGGAGGCAACTGTGAAGTGTTTCCGGCACCTTTTGGGGTCAGGCTTTTTGATGACGACAAGACACAGGTGGAGCCGGATGTTTCCGTAATCTGCGATCCGGACAAGATTGATGAAAAAGGATGCAGCGGCGCGCCGGATTGGATTATCGAGATAGTGTCAGAGAGTAATCGGAGCCACGACTGTGTGCGGAAATTGGATCTCTACCAGGCGGCGGGCGTGCGTGAATACTGGATTGTGGATCCGTTCAATGAAGTTGTATTCGTCTATTTTTTTGAAGAAGAATATAATGAGACCTATTCGTTTCAAGAACCCGTGCCAGTGCATATTTATCCCGAGTTGGCATTGGATTTTTCAGGTTTTTTGAAGCAGGCAAGTGCAAAATAAAAGGACAGCCACATGGAACTATCCACAAGGGACGGACAAATATTACAACTGATGCTCGAAAGCGAAGGACCGGTGCAGTCGCAGGAGATTGCGAAAAGGCTTGGGATCTCGACGCGGACGGTGCAGCGGGCACTGCCGTTTTTGGGCAATATCGCGCAGAAATACGGGATGCTGCTGATCCGCAGCCGCTCGGAAGGGAATTACCTGTCGGGGACGCCGACGGCGCGGGAGAGGCTGATCAATATGCTGCCGGGCGAGAACGCAGGCATTGATCCCGGGGACCGGCAGGAGCGGCAGCGTTATCTTTTGTTTACGCTGTTAAAGGAGCGGGAGCCCAGAAAGATTTTCTATTACAGCCAGCTTTTGGGCGTATCCGAAACGACGATCGCCAGCGACATCGAGGCATTGCAGCCGTGGCTGGCGCAAAACAGGCTGACCGTTGTCAAAAAGAAGGGATACGGCGTCTTTTTGCGCGGTGGGGAGCAGGATTACCGGGAAGCAATGCGCCGTTTTATCGAAGAGCATATCACCAGCGGAGAAAAGGTTTCGGACAAATACAATGCCGAAGCGTTTTCCGATGCGCTGATGGATACGGCGGACAGCGGGATTTATTCTTTTTTGGACAAGGATGTGATCCGCAGGGTCAATCTCGTCCTGCAGCAGATGGACGAGCCGCGGCTTAAGTCGCTTGCGGAAAATGCTTATGCCGGACTGATGACGCATATCGCGATCGCGATCGAGCGTATCCGCAAGGGCGGGTTTTTAGAGATTTCGCCGGAGCGGCTTGAGGATATTGAGGAGTGGGAGGATTACGATCTCGCTGTGCGGATCCTTTCCGCGATGGAGGAGGAGTTTGCGATCACGATTCCCAAAGAGGAAGTGTCCTATGTGCTGCTTCATATCCAGGGGTCAAAGCTTGCCTATTCGTCCGACGCGGCGTACAAGGGCAAGGCGGATGTCGATGAGGAGCTGCTTTTGGATCTGATCGACCGGATGATCGACCGCTACAGTCCCGAACTTGCCCTGCGGCTCAAAAGCGATGAGGATTTTGTGCGCGGACTGATGGTGCATCTGCGCCCGGTGCTTGTCCGTCTGAAGGGCAATATGAACATCTTCAATCCGATGCTTGACGACATCCAAAGCGAGTATCCCGATATTTTCCGCCGTTGTAAGGAAGCATCAGAAGTCATAGCAGAGGTAGTTGGAGGTCCGGTCAGCGATGAGGAGATCGGATTTCTGGCAATGCACTTCGGGGCGGCGGAGGAACGGCTCAAGGAAGAGCAGGAAACGATGCGCAAGGTGTCGATCGGCATCGTCTGCGCAAGCGGATTCGGCGTGGCACGGCTGATGATGACGCGGCTTGAAAAATATCTGTCCGACAAAGCGTTTTTAAAGGCTTATGGCAGAGACGAGCTGGAACAGATCGCGCCGGGCGAGACGGACTTTTTTGTATCGACGATGAATCTTGACGATTATGGGGTGGATTACCTTTTGGTCAGCCCGCTGATCACCGGCTCCGATCTGTCGGCGATCGAGCACAAGATGCTGGACTATTCGCATCTGAGGCGGGCGTCCGTGCAGACGGATTTTATGGCACAGCTGGAGCGCATCGGCTTTGTGACGGAAACGATCCGGGCGATTCTTGGCGGGTTTCGCGCCTACGAGGTTGCGGACAAGGTATCATTCCGCGAGCTATTGCTGTTTTTGGGGCTCAAGGTGACGGGCAGCACGGCGCGGGCGAATCAGGTGGTAGAAGCGGTGCAGGAGCGGGAAAAATTGTATTCCCAGATCTTTCCTGAAATGGGCTTTGGACTGCTGCATTGCCGCACCGGGGCAGTTTCCGAAGCGGTATTTGTCACCTGCACCCCAAAAGGGAAGGGCAATTTTGCCGATCCGTATTTCAAAAATATCCGTGCCGTCGTGATGATGCTTTCCCCGATCGATGACCACCGCAGCGAGTACGCGGAGGTGCTCGGCAGTATCAGCGCGGCGTTTGTCGAAAGGGAGCATTTTCTGGAAACGATCCGTGGCGGGTATGAAGAATCGGTCCGCGCGGAGCTGACGAAGGTATTGCGGGATTTTTATCTGGAGCAGATACAGAAAATAAATGTTTAACGCAAAAGTCAAGTGTTATTTTTGAAACGGACCACCATTTTTTGAAAACAGTTTCATCCTAGAAAATAAGGCATTCACGGCTTTGTCGCTTCGCAAAACGACAAAGCCGTTTTTCATTTTCTTGCAATTTGGTTATGCGGTTCATATAATCAAAAACAACAAGAGCCGGTAACGGGAAGAACAGCAAAGCATACCGGCACGCAACCAGGAAACGCAGGAGGACAACCTGCACAAGAGAAAAGGAGGAGAAGGGAATGAAAGAGAAAGTCCAATCCTTTGGTCGCTTCCTATCCGCGATGGTCATGCCGAATATCGGCGCGTTCATCGCATGGGGACTGATCACGGCACTGTTTATTGAAGCGGGCTGGCTGCCCAACGCACAGCTGGCAACAATTGTAGGACCGATGCTGTCTTATGTACTGCCGCTGCTGATCGCTTATACAGGCGGCCGCAATGTCGGCGGACCGCGCGGGGCAGTCATGGGCGCGATCGCAACAATCGGTGTAATCGCCGGCGTACCGGATACGACAATGCTGATGGGCGCAATGGTCATGGGACCTCTGGCAGGTCTGGTGATCAAGAAGTTTGACGAAGCAGTCAAGGGTAAAGTAAAGCCGGGCTTTGAGATGCTGGTAGACAACTTCTCGGTTGGTATCCTTGGCATGATCCTCGCGATCATCGGCTTCTATCTGATCGGACCGGTTATGGCGGCAATCCTTTCGGTACTGTCCGCAGGTACCCAGGTACTGATCGACCACAGCCTGCTGCCGCTCGTATCGATCTTCGTGGAGCCTGCAAAGGTACTGTTCTTAAACAACGCGATCAACCACGGTATCTTTACACCGCTGGGCATTGAGCAGGCATCCGAGACGGGCAAGTCGATCTTCTACATGATCGAGACCAACCCCGGTTCCGGTACTGGCGTGCTGCTGGCATACTGGCTGTTCGCAAAAGACAAGGCAACGAAGGATTCCGCACCGGGCGCGCTGATCGTTCATGTATTCGGCGGTATCCATGAAATCTTCTTCCCGTATGTACTGATGAATCCGCTTCTGCTTCTGGCAACGATCGGCGGCAGCGTGGCGGCAATGTTCTACAACACGATGTTTGACCTGGGTCTGTCAGGCCCGCCTGCACCGGGAAGCATCATCGCATTTTTGGCAATGGCTCCGAAGGGATCGACCTTTGCGGTACTGGTTTCCTTCCTGATCGCGGCAGGCGTATCCTTCGCAATCGCGGCTCCGATCGTAAAGCTGTCCAACAGTGACGCGTCACTGGATGATGCGCAGAACCAGATGAACGATATGAAGGCTGCATCCAAGGGACAGGCAATCGAGGGTAATGTAGACCTTTCCAAGATCGACAAGATCGTATTCGCCTGTGACGCAGGCATGGGTTCCTCGGCAATGGGCGCTTCGGTACTCCAGAGAAAGTTTGAAGGCGTCGGCGTCAATGACATCAAGGTCGAGCACTATTCGGTATCGGAAGTACCGGCCGGCGTAAGGTATGTAGTCTGCCACCAGGATCTCGTGGAGCGTGCCAAGAAGAGCGCGCCGGGAGCAAGGATCGTAACGATCACGAACTTTATGAACGCGCCGGAATACGATATGATCGTCGGTGAGATTTCTTCGGCAAGATCAGGCGTCGGTACGCCAAGCACGGCACAGCAGACAGTGGCAAAGGCAACGGTATCCTCTGACAGCAAGGTGCTGCTCAAGAAGAACATTATCCTGAACCGTCCGACGACGACAAAGGAAGAAGTCATCAAAGATATCGGTAAGATTATGGTACGCGACGGCTATGCGACCGAGAAATACACCGAAGCGATGCTTGAAAAGGAAAAGGTGTTCAACACGGCAATCGGCAACAACCTCGCCGTACCGCACGGTATTGAGGAGATGCGCGGTGAAATCTTAGGCTCAGGTCTTACGATCTTCACTTACCCTGATGGCGTGGACTGGGGCGATGGCAATACAGTCAAGCTGGTCGTCGGCATCGCGTCGACGGGCAATGAGCACATCGAGGTGCTTGGCAGGATCGCTGAGGTCTGCGAGACAGAAGAAGCCGTGGACAACATCTTGACAATGAGTGTGGATGAAGTTTATGATTTGTTCAAACGGTAATCAATGATTAGGACTTTAGGGGATAGCCTTCATATTTGAAACAGGAATCACTCAAGGGTTGCATTCATCCATATTTGGGAAAGAAATGGAGCAAGCCCGAACCAGGGATGGTGAGGGCAGACAATCAGCGACTGGATGGAGCATGATTGTCGGTTGCGTAGCAGCCAGGAATGTTAATCCCGAATATGAGATGAATTCACCCGAAGAGTGCCTGACTGTTTCAGATATGCAAGGCTATCATTAAAAGTAAATATATTGAAGGAGGAACGAAATTATGAGCACAGCAATTCAATTTGGCGCAGGCAACATCGGACGCGGATTCATCGGTATGCTTTTGGCGCAGGCGGGATACAAGGTCGTCTTTGCCGATGTCAACGAGGCACTGATCAGCCGTCTGCACCAGGACAAGGCATACACGGTCCACATCATGGATGTCAACAAAAAGGATGTCCGGATTGACGGCGTGGACGCGGTGATGTCCAACGGCGACGAGATCGTGGATGAGATCGCGAAAGCATCCGTGATCACGACAGCAGTAGGACTGACGATCCTGCCCCGCATCGCTCCGACCTTTGCGGCAGGCATCAAAGCGCGGAAGGAAGTGGGAAGCAAGGACGCGCTCAACATCATCGCCTGCGAGAATGCGATCCGCGCCAGCTCGCAGCTCAAGGAGCATATCTATAAGGAGCTGAGCGACGAGGAAAAGGCGTACTGCGACGAATATGTGGGCTTCCCCGACTGCGCGGTTGACCGTATCGTCCCGCCCGGAGAAAATGAGGTTCCGACCGATGTGGTTGTCGAAGAATACTTTGAGTGGGATGTGGAGCAGGCCTCCTTCAAGGGCGCTATTCCGCAGATTGACGGCATGACCTTGGTGGACAATCTGGATGCCTACATCGAGCGCAAGCTGTTTACCTTGAATACCGGTCACTGCATCACGGCGTACATCGGCAAACGCCGTGGCTTTGGAACGATCGAAGAGGCGATTAACAATCCTGAAATTTACGACATTGTCTTTAAGGCTATGACGCAGTCCGGCGCAGGTCTCGTGAAAAAGCACGGTCTGGACGCGGATGCCCATGCGAAATACATCAACAAGATCATCGGACGCTTCAAGAATCCGTATCTGCATGATGATGTGACCCGTGTCGGCCGTGAGCCGCTGCGGAAATTATCGGCAAGCGACCGTTTGGTCAAGCCGACGATGACCGCCGCAGGCTTCGGGCTTCCGGTGGATGCGCTGATCACCGGTATCGGCGCGGCGCTCCGCTATGACAACCCTGAGGACAGCCAGTCGGTAGAGCTGCAGGAAAAGATCTCGGCAAAAGGTCCGGTGGAAGCGTTCAAGGAAATTTCCGGCGTGACCGACGAAGCGGTGCTGGATGCAGTGAAAGAGGCGTATGATAATGCGTAAATTTTTGTAGTGAGTTTCCGCGGTTTATGGTAAGATACAGGAAGGCAGTTTGTCTTCCGGTATTTTTGTATAGAAGACTTAGCTGAAAGAAATTTGATTATAAATGGGGTAGTTTATGAGCGCACTATTCAACCAACTGCTGGATCGGTATTTAGGACATCTGAATGAAGGGATCATCAAGGGCTGGCTGACGGAGATGCTGCCGGAGGTGGTGGGCTTCTTTTGGGCGGTCGTGCTGGCGATTGCGGTCTATGTCATCGGCGTGCGGGTCATCCGCGTGGTCATCAGTATTGTCACGAAGCCGATGGAGCTGCGGAGGGTCGAAAAGGGCGTGATCCAGTTTACGCGCTCATGCCTGCGGATTCTTTTGTATGCCGCGTTGATCCTGATCATTTTACAGCTGTTCGGCGTGCAGACATCCTCCGTTGCGGCGGCGATCGCTTCAGTCGGACTGACGGCAGGTCTTGCGCTGCAGGGGTCGCTGTCCAATTTTGCGGGCGGCGTGCTGATATTGCTGCTGCACCCGTTCGTGGTCGGGGACTATATTATTGAGGATACGCACGGTAATGAAGGGCATGTATCGGAGATTACGATCTTTTACACAAAGCTGCGGACGCCGGACAACAAGATCATCGTCATTCCGAATGGAGTGCTTGCCAACAATTCGCTGACAAATGCGACAATGAGCGACCGGAGGCGGATCGATCTGGTCGTTTCGATCGGGTATCAGGATGACATCCGCAAAGCAAAGGGGATTTTGCTGGATATCGCAGCCGTTGAGGACCGCTGTCTGTCCGATGAGCCGGTGCAGGTCTTTGTCAATGATTTGGGGGACAGCGCTGTGGAGCTTGGGATGCGTTTTTGGGTCGCGACCGACGATTACTGGGCAGTGCGCTGGAAGACGCTCGAAGAGATCAAGAATCAGTTTGACGCAGAGGGGATCACCATCCCGTACAATCAGATGGATGTGCATCTGGTGGCAGCTGACGGGAAATAAATGTCAAATGATAATGACTGAGGGGAATATGGTATGATGAAAAAAATGAATAGGACAAAAGTAATATGTCTGGCAGTAATTGCGGGAATGATGCTGTCGGCATGCGTCGGGATGACCCCGGCGGCAAACGACAGCAGCGTGGATCAGAAGGTGGCCGACACCACCGCAGCCACATCCGACAGCGCCTCCGGGCAGGAGCAGCCGCTTCAGGACATCCATTCTAATGACGGCAGGGAGATCGTCGGGATATCAATGCCATCCCATCTGCTTGAGCGATGGAGCCGTGACGGCAAGCATTTGAAACGGCAGTTCAAAAAGGCAGGTTATGAAGTGGAGCTGAAATACGCCGACGACCTGATCGATGCGCAGATCCACGACATCGAGGATATGATCGCGGACGGGGCGGATCTGCTGTTGGTATCACCGATCGACGCTTCGTCGCTGGTCCGTGTTTTAGAGCAGGCGAATGAAGTCAATATTCCGGTGATCGCTTATGACCGCCTGATCCGCAAGACCTCTGCCGTGGACTACTACATTTCATTTGACAACTACATGGTCGGCGCCTTGCAGGGAGGCTACATCGAAGAGGCGCTTGACCTGCCGCACGCCAAGGAGGGCGCATACAACATCGAATTTACATCCGGTGATTCGGCGGACAACAACGCTCGCTATTTTTACAACGGGATGTTTGATCTGCTTGAGCCTTACATTGAAGCGGGCATCCTGCAGGTGCCGTCGGGGCAGATGAGTTATTTTGAGACGGCGATTTCCTCGTGGTCGACAGATCTCGCGGAAGAGCGTTTTTCGGGATTGCTGAATTCCTATTACCTTGGAGGGAAGCGTTTGGACTGCGCTGCCTGCGCCAATGATTCAACGGCGCTTGGCGTGACGCGGGCGATCACCAGCGATTATCACAAGAAAAACACGGTTGTCGTGACCGGGCAGGACGCGGATCAGCCGAATCTGAAAAATATTATTGACGGCAAACAGAGCATGACGGTTTACAAGGCTCTGTCCAACGAGGCAGTCGTTGCCCTGGCTCTGGGGAAAGCGATCATGGAGGGACAGGATCCAAAGGAGGATCTGATCGAAGCATCAGACTGGGATTTTGACTGCGTCTATGACACGGAGAGCTATGACAACGGCAAGATCGTCGTACCGTCCTATCTGCTGGAGCCGATCGTCATTACCAAGGACAATATCCAGACGGAGCTGATCGATACAGGCTATTATGTGATCGGCGAAGACGGCTATCCGGTGGCGGCCACCAAGTGAGATTTGTTAATAATTATTAGATAAGGATGCGGGCGCTATGTGTGGTAGACGACATAGCCGTCGCGTCCTTTTTCTTTGACCTCATAGAGCGCTTTGTCGGCGAGGTTTTGGACCATGCCCGGATTCTTGGTGTGGATCGGGTACATCGCGACGCCGATGCTGACCGTGATATTGACGACGCCGCAGGACAAATTGAAATTCTCGTGCATCGTATGAACGATGTCACGGCAGACCTGGTTTGCTTTTTGAATCGACGGTTCGGCAAGAAAACCCATAAATTCGTCACCGCCGATCCGGGCAAAGATCACATCTTCCTTTGGCAGAGCCTTTAAGCGTCTGGCAACCTCGATCAGCAGCTCGTCGCCGACGAGATGGCCGAGCGTGTCGTTGATGCTTTTAAAATGGTCAACATCCATCATGATCAGGCCAAACGGCTTGGAGTCCTCCAAGGTCTGGGCGAGCCGCTCGGTGATGTAGGTGCGGTTCGGGATCTTGGTCATATAGTCCTGATGGATCAGCTCGTGCTGCTTGCGCGTAAAGAGGATCAGGATGAAAATGATAATGATCATCAGGAAGATGACGGCAAAGATCAGGTTCATCATGGTCTTGTGCTGCTGGTAGAACAGAAGCGGGGTCTGATGCTCGTTGATGATGATCGCGTCAGGCGGCAGGTCAGCTTTGGTGATGTGGAAATGATCCATCGCGTTCTGCTCGAAATAGGTCTCGGTTACTGCATCGGTCACGATCGGAAGGTCGTCGGGATCGGTTCCTGACAATATCTGCGCTGCCATTTTTCCGGCTGCGACACCGGCGTCATAATAGGAATAGGAGACGCCGCCGAGGACGCCGTTGCCGACATTGGCAAGGGACACGCGGGTCACCGGCACATCAGGAGCGCTTTCGGTCAGAAGCCGCGCAGAGGTTTCGGTGGTGTAAATGTTGCCCTCGCCGTCAGAGAGGATATCCAAAAACACGATCGTGCTTTTGTCGTCGATTTCAGAAAAAGCTTCGACCAGTCCTTTCTGGGAATAGTAAGAGGCATTGATCACATCGTAATCAAAGCCTGCATCTTCGTTGAATTTTTCGAACTCGACAAACTCGCCCTGGGCGGAGTTGGAATTGTCGAGGACGACGACGAGGTGGTTCCGCTCGGGAAACAGCTTACCGAATAGGGCGGCGTTGCTTTTGAAATCGACCAGTTCCGCAACGCCGGTCATGCCTTCGCGGGCAGCGGCAGTACGGGCGTCGGTCAGGTTGTTGACGCAGAGGAAAACGATTGGCGTATCGGGGAACAGTTCATCGGCATAATTCATCCCGAAGTGCAAAGCTGTGTCATCGCCGAGCACGACGAGGTCGAAGGGCTTGGCATTGTCGATTTTGAATTTGATGTAGTCGTGAAATTCTTCGATGTCCTCGGAGCGGAAATAATTTTTCGCATCCATAAATTCGTGGACGATATCCACGGTCGTGCCATTGAGTCCGTCCGCGAAACCATTGAGCTGGTCAGGGACAGTCGCAAAGGAGTAGTTGTAGGAGCTGATGAACAGAATGCGGTAGGCCGTGGAGGCCGCCGCGTCCGCCGTTTGCACCGGAAGCTGTGTGGAAAATCCTGCGATGGACAGGATTGCGAGTATAAAAATAAAGATGCGTTTTATCTGTTTCATTGGTTTCCCCTGAATGTCCCCTTTAATTTTTGATTTTCCCCGGAAACTATTATATACTATTTCATTGTATATTTCAAAAATAATATATGTGGCAGGCGGACTACGGAAAAAGGAAGGTTATAGGTGGATTTTCAGCAGTCAGACCATTTCGACAAGCTATTCCTTAACTGCAACATCAATTTCATGGAATGTTCGCCAACGGATTCGGCTCACATTATGAAATTGTGTTTCCGTAAAGGAAGGATCTTGTCTCCATTTCCTTTAATGAAAATCCACCTAAAACCTTCCTTTTTCCTACTACACCAATTACAGAAGTATAGGAGAGCGTTATGAGTATTAGAGAAGAAACAAGAAAAATGAAACAGATCGCGCCGCTTTTGGCGGGGACGGAGCATGGAGTGAGAATTGATGCGCTGCGGAGGGTGAAGGAGGCGTTGCTGGCCGGCCGGGAAGAAATATTTGCGGCGAATAAGCGGGATCTTGAAAGGGCGGAAGAGAATAGGCTTTCGGATGCGGTAAAGAAGCGCCTGAAATTTGATGAAGGAAAGCTTCAAGATGTCTGCGCCGGGATCGACCAGCTTGTTTCGCTGAAGGATCCGGTCGGGGAAGTGACCTTGGAACGCAAGCTCGACAGTGATCTGGTGCTGCGGAGGGTGACGGTGCCGCTGGGGGTGCTCGGCGTAATATTTGAGGCGCGGCCGGATGCGCTGGTGCAGATCGCGTCGCTTTGCGTCAAGAGCGGCAACTGCGCGGTCTTAAAGGGCGGCAGTGAAACGCGGGATACAAATGCGGTGCTGTTTGAGAAAATATACAAAGCGGTGACCGCGGCAGGACTGCCGGAAGGATGTCTTTTGCAGGCGGATACGCATGGGGAGATCGATGAGCTGCTGGCGTGCGAGGGTGAAGTGGATCTGATCATTCCGCGCGGGAGCAACGCTTTTGTGCGCTACATTATGGAGCATACGAAAATTCCCGTGATGGGGCATGCGGACGGGATCTGCCACACGTATATCGACGGCGCGGCGGATATGGAAAAGGTCGTGCCGCTGGTGCTCGACGCGAAGCTGCAGTACACGGCGGCATGCAACGCGACGGAGACCATACTGATCGACAAGGCGTATCCGAAGAAGGCGGTGGATGAGCTGTTTGAGGCATTGAAGCAAAACAGCATCCGCCTGCACGGGGATGAGGCAGCGTCAGAGCTTACCGGTGATGGAATCGAAAATGCCGCTTTGACAAAAGAAGCCGTGGCCATGCTGGAGCCTTTGGGTGAGGACGGATACGGACATGAATATTTAGAGCCGGAGCTTTCGGTGCGGTTCGTGGACGGCGTTGAGGAAGCGGTTTCCCATATCAACAGATACGGCTCTCACCATACGGACTGCATTATCACGGAGGATGCCGCGGCGGCAGATTATTTTTTGAAATATGTGGACTCGGCGGGCGTTTACCAGAATGCCTCGACGCGGTTCGCGGACGGATTCCGTTACGGCTTTGGCGCGGAGGTCGGCATCAGCACCGGCAAGCTTCACGCCCGCGGTCCGGTGGGACTGTTCGGGCTTTGCACATACAAATATACGCTTGTCGGCAACGGTAATATTGTCGGTGATTACGCAAGCGGCAAACGGCAATTTCATTTTCAGGATTTATGAAAAATTTTAATCGAAGTTTCCGCACTTTCCTCTTGAAATCTGCGGAATGTGTGCTATACTAGCAGAGTTGCAAGGCAATGGATTATCCTCGCGGTATATATTTTGCCGGGGAGAAAAAGGATCAAGGAGAAAGAACTATGACTTATGAAGAGCTGGTCTCACAGGTGAACAAGAGCGCTGCGAAAATGGACGCGGACAAGATCACCGACCATCTGGCGATTCAGGTGAATATTGAGGGTGAGGCAGAAGGAGCGTTTTACATTGAGATGCTGCGCGGCAACATCGTCGTTGCTCCTTATGAGTATTATGACCGTGATGTGCTGCTGATCTGCCAGGCATCACAGATTCTGGCAATCTTAAAAGGTGAGCTGGATCCAATGCAGGCGTTAAACGACGGACAGATCCGCGCAGAGGGCAATATCGGACGGCTTGGCCTGCTCGGTGAGATCATTAAAAAGACACCGGCCAGAAAGCGCGCGGCGGCAGCCAAGAAGACGACTGCAGCAAAGAAGCCCGCGGCGAAAAAGGCTCCGGCAAAGAAGACTGCCGCAAAGGCGACGGCAAAGAAGGAGACAGCTGCTGCGAAGACTACAGCAGAAAAGCCGGCCGCAAAGGTGACAGCGAAGAAGGAGACAGCTGCTGCAAAGACCACAGAGAAAGCAGCCACAGCAGAAAAGTCCGCAGCAAAAACTGCGGAGAAGAAAGAGACTGCTGCAACAAAATCAAAGACAGCAAAGAAAAAATAAAAAAGAATGGGCGGCGCGAATCAGCGCCGTCCCATTTTTTTAAAGCCAGTTTCTTTTCGTTCCTTGCGTTTTTTCAGGAAACGCATCTCCCCGGGATCTTTTGTGCCATAAGGGGAGTCTCCGACATCTTCGACATAGTAGCCTCTCATCTTTGCGCCGTCCGTCCTGGCGCATTTTGAACAGATCCTTCCGTAGCGGATTTCCTCTCCGCAGATTTCACAGCGCAGATATCCGGCGGGACCGTTTACAATCTCAAGCTTTCCTTTTCGCAGCAGGGCATCTACCGTTTCCCGCGGCACGCCTGTCGCTTTTTCGATCTCGACGGCACCGGAAGGTCCGTGTTCATCAATATATGCCCTGACCTTGCCGTAATCATCACGTTCTACTCTGCGGCATCTGGTGCACCTGTATTCACCCAAAGATATGTATTCCATTTTGGAACGGCAGACAGGACATGTTTTGCTGCTCCTGCGGATCATTTCAAGTCCGACAGTATTCATGTCTGTGGCAAGCTTGCCCCACGGATCAGCGCCCGAGCCGGGGATATAATCGCTGTTGTCGTTTGCATTATCGTCATCGGTCCAATCGAAATGTGCGCTGTCGAGACCACCGAAGCGTGAACGGCTTTTGTCTTGTCCCATATGTCCCCCTTTGCAGAAACAAAAATGTTGACTAGACCATAGCATAATTATGGTACGGGTGCAAGTCTGTAATTTGATTCAATAGAATAATACCACAAAGTCAATTTTTTGTGGCGAAAAATATTCATATATGTTAGAATTGGTTTGTTTTTGTAAGAAGAATTTGTGGAGCGGAAGCATGATCCGAGGAGAACGGTCGGATCGGAAACGGAGAATCGGATGGACAAACGGGTTTTGCTCATTGGCGACCAGAAAAGCTTTATGGTGACCGCGATTTCCAACGGTCTTGAACGGGAAGAGTTTGAAGTGGTGCGGATCGGCAACTCGGTCAAGGAGATCAGCCATGTCGAGGAAGCGCCAAAGATGTGGGTGTTCTACCTGGACGGCGATGTCGAAGAGCTGTCGGAGGCGCTGGTCTACTGCAAGGACATCATTCTGCAGGACGAGATATTTTTTTATCTGGTCGGCAATCAGGAAGAGCTGACCGAGGCGAAAAATTATGTGACGGGCGACCTTGTGCGCGCTGAGCTGGAGCGGCCGCTCAATATACAGAAGCTAGTGGACCAGCTTCTGATCGGCGTGCAGGACGGAGAGGAAATAGAAGCGAAAAAGCGTGTCCTGATCGTGGATGACGACCCGGCGATGACGCGGATGATCAAGAACCTGCTGACACCGAAGTACAATGTGTTTATGGCGGGCTCGGGGATGAACGCGATCACTTTTTTGGCAAAGAATACGGTCGATCTGATCCTGCTGGATTATGAGATGCCGGTCGTGTCCGGGGCAAAGGTACTTGAAATGATCCGGTCAGAGCCTGCGACAGCATCGATCCCGGTGATGTTTCTGACCGGCAAGAGCGACAAAGAGACGGTGCTGGAAGTGCTGGCATTAAAGCCTGTGAAATATTTGCTCAAATCCATGAAGCCGAAAGAGTGGCTGCGGGAGATAGACGAGTTCTTCGCAGGCCAGAAAATGCATGCCTGAACATAAAGATTAATGTTTTTTGAATTTGTAGAGAGGACGGACTATGGGCATTCGTGCCGTGATTTTTGATCTGGATCACACGCTATACAATTTTATGGACTGCCACGAGAGGGCGGATCACGCGGTGGGTCAGTATGTCGAAGACCATTTCGGGATCGGGTACGACAGCTATCATCAAAAGGTCGTTGCCGCGATGCGCAAGACCGAGGAAAAGATCGGCGTGATCAACGCGTCGAGCCATTCGCGGACGCTGCGCTACCAGACCTTTCTTGAAGAGATCGGAGCACCGGCGATCGATCACGCCTATCCGATGCGGCAGCTGTATTGGAACAGTTTTTATGATCAGATGATCCTCGAGCCGTCCGTTGAGCGGACGCTTGCCGCATTGCAGGAGACAGGAGCGCGTATCCTGATCGCGACCGACATGACCTGCGGCGTTCAATTGGAAAAGATACGGATCCTCGGAATTTCCCGTTACCTCGATTTTCTTGTGACAAGCGAGGAAGCGGGAGAAGAAAAGCCCGGCAAGCGGATTTTGGATCTGTGCGTGAAAAAGGCGGGTGTGCCCAAGGAAGAATGTGTCTTTGTCGGCGACCATCCGAAAAAGGATGTCCTCGGTCCGATGGATTACGGGATGCAGGGCGTCTGGTGCCGGCATTTTGATCCGGAGCGGTTCATGAGATCCTTTGGCATTACGGTGGACGAGTCGATGACAGAGGGCATTTCGTACCGGCTGGAGCGGTTTGAGGACTGTGTGGATGAAAACGGAAAGCTGAAAAGCTTGGGAGGATTGCAGATACAATAAAGGGGGAACAGATCATGGGAAAGCTTTACACATTGGAAAATGAACAGATCCGCATCCGGGTCAACACGCATGGTGCGGAGCTGGTGTCGGTTGTCAAAAAGGACACCGGAAAGGAATACATGTGGTCCGGCGATGAGAATTACTGGGGGAGGGTTTCGCCGATCTTGTTTCCGGTAGTCGGGAATTACCGTGACAAGAAAGTGGCTTTCAATGGAAAAGAATACGAATCCGGACAGCACGGGTTTGCGCGGGACATGGATTTTGTGCTGGCCTCCCAGATGGATGATGAGCTTTGGTTTCTGCTGAATTCCAATGAAGAGACATATGCGCGTTATCCGTTCCGCTTTTCGCTGATGATCGGCTACCGGATCAACGGCGCGTCGGTGCGCGTGATGTGGAATGTGATGAATCACGACCGCGGCAACATTTATTTTTCCATCGGCGGGCATCCGGCATTTTTATCACCGGTGGACGGGGCAGCGATCGAGTTTGATGTCCACGGTCCTGTGACGGCAGGCGTGATCGATGAAAATGGCCTTTTGACCGAGCGGACCAAGGAATTTGATCTGGACGGCGGCAAACTGCCGCTGACGCATCAGATGTTTGATGAGGATGCGCTGATTTTTGAAGAGCAGGAGATCAAAAAGGCAGTCCTGATCAATGAAAAAGGCGAGGATGTGCTGGCGCTGCTGTTTGACGCGCCGCTTTTGGGGATATGGACACCGGCAGGCAAGAACGCGCCTTTCGTCTGTATTGAGCCGTGGTACGGGCGCACGGACCGCTGCGATTTTTCCGGTGAGCTGCCTGACCGCGAGTGGGGGAACTGCCTGAAGCCTTCAGAGGTCTTTTCGGCGCATTATGATGTGATACTGTATTAGTTTGAAGCAGTAGTTTTAAGCTGCGGCTTAAATTGGTTTTGATATGGAGGTAAACTATGGCGGACAAGAATACATTTGAGATCAAAGAGGGCGTTTCGATTTCGGATGAAGTCGTGGCGATCGTGGCGGGACTCGCGGCGACCGAAGTGGACGGCGTGGAGGCACTGACAGGCAATATTACCAATGCGGCGATCCCCAAGACCGGAGCGAGCAAGCTGTCAAAGGGCGTGCGCATTTCGGCCAATCCGGACGGCTCGATCTCGGCAAAGCTGTCGCTGATGATCCGTTATGGCTTTGAGATCCCGACGATCTGCGCGAGGGTGCAGGAAAAGGTGAAAAACGCCATTGAAAATATGACCGGTATCGGCGTGCAGGATGTGGATATCCGGATCGCCAATGTGGTGATGTGAGGCTGCCATGACCAGGCGGGAGATCCGGGAGCAGACATTCCGTGCGCTGTTCCAATACGAATTTTATGATAATGAAGAAGACACTGATCTAAAGCAGCAGCAGATGAGCCTTTTTCTGGATTCCGATATTGATTTTACGGGCGACGAGTCGGAGCGGGATGAGATACAGGAAAAGGTCGCGGCGATCGCGGCGAGGATTGCGGATATCGACGCCCGGATCAACGATGCGGCGGATTCGTGGTCGACGGCGCGGATGAATAAAGTCGATCTTGCGCTGCTGCGGCTTGCGACCTATGAGCTGACCGAGGAAAAGCTCGAACCGGGCATCGCGATCAACGAAGCGGTGGAGCTGGCCAAGCTGTACGGGACGGACGATTCCGGACGGTTTGTCAATGGCGTTTTAGGACAGATTGTGAGGCAGCAGCCGTGAAGCGCCGTACCTATTCTGTCGCGCAGGTCAACAAATACATCTACGGGCTTTTGGACAATGAGCCGTTTCTGCACGGTATCCGCATTGAAGGTGAGGTGTCCAATCTCAAATACCATTCATCAGGACATATCTATTTCGATCTCAAGGATGCGTCGGGCAAGCTGTCTTGCGCCATGTTCCGGAACTACCGCAGCGGACTGACTTACCGGATGCAGGAAGGGGACAATATCGTGGCGACCGGCGATGTCGCCGTCTATACGCGAAACGGCACATACCAGCTGGTAGCAAAGTACATAGAGGAAGCGGGCGCGGGCGACCTGTACCGGCGGTTCGAGCAGCTGAAAAAGGAACTCGCTGAGATGGGGATGTTTGCCGAAGAATACAAGCAGCCTTTGCCGGCGTTTGTTTCCCATCTTGGCATCGTTACGGCGCCCACCGGGGCGGCGGTGCGGGACATCATACGGATCGCAAAAAGGCGGAATCCGCATCTTCGGATCAC
Organism: Lachnospiraceae bacterium; assembly: GCA_017470735.1. GTDB lineage: Bacteria > Bacillota > Clostridia > Lachnospirales > Lachnospiraceae > RGIG4930. The sequence goes on from JAFUYB010000018.1 coordinate 17,627, forward strand.
ATTGTATCCGGCCCAGGTGCAGGGAGACGGTGCGACAGCAAGCGTAGTACATGGTATTGAGACTTTAAATGAAGTCGGCGTGGATGTGATGATCATCGGACGCGGCGGCGGTTCGATCGAGGATCTGTGGGCGTTTAATGAAGAGGAGGTCGCGCGGGCGATTTTCGCGTCACGCGTACCGGTCATTTCGGCGGTCGGGCATGAGACGGATACGACGATCGCGGATTTCGTGGCGGACCGCCGGGCGGCGACGCCGTCCGAGGCGGCAGAGCTTGCCGTGGCAGAGTACGACGCGGTTATTGAGCGGCTCGACGCAAAACGCGCAGAGCTTGTGTGGCAGATGCAGCGGCGGCTTTTTGAGGCAGAGCAGCGGCTGGATACGGCAAAGGACAAATTGCGCCTGCTGCATCCGAAGACAAGATTGGTTGCTGACCGTAAGCGTCTGATGCAGCAGCGTGACCGGCTGCAAAGGACGATGGACGGGTGGATCGAAAGGCTGCGCCACAGGCTTGAGCTTGCCGCCGGACGGCTGGAGGGAATTTCCCCGGTTAAAAGGCTGGCAGGCGGTTATGCGTATCTGTCCGGTGAAGGCGGGAAAAACATCCGCTCCGTGTCCGACGCGGCAGTCGGCGATATGGTTGCGGCCCGGGTGACGGATGGCGTATTGCATATGAGGGTTGAAGCAGCGGATCCGGATGAGAAAAAGTGACGGTCTGTTAAATGAATTTGCATTTATATTTAAAAGGGAAAGTATCAGAGGAGCCAAGTACTGTCCTGCGAACACGGAGTGTGAGTAGATGACAGCACTGGCATCCGACAGTTTAAGTCAGATAATAAGCAATGGTATTAGAGGAGAAACGGTCGAATGCAGGATGAGGAAAAGACATTAGAGGAAAGCTTTGACGAGCTGGACGGATTGCTCGAAGCGATGGAAGAAGACGGCGCGACGATCGAGCAGTCGTTTGCCCATTATGAGCGGGGGATGAAGCTGGTGCAAAAGATGCATGAAAAGCTCTCTGCCTTAGAGGGTAAAGTGGAACAGATCAACGCCGAGGGACAGTTTGAGGAGTTTGCCGATGAGCATTGAAGAAGAAATAGACCGGAAGCGGAAAAAGATTGATGAGCTGATCGAGGAGTTTCTGCCCGAGGAGGAGGGCTATGCACGGACCGTGGCGGAGGCAGTGAATTACTCCGTGCGCGCGGGAGGGAAGCGGATCCGCCCGATGCTTTTATTGGAGACGCACAAGCTCTTTCACGGGGCGGTTCTGCCTGAGGCTAAGGCACTCGCGGCAGCACTTGAGCTGGTACACACCTATTCGCTGGTACACGACGATCTGCCTGCGATGGACAATGACGAGCTGCGGCGGGGACAGCCGACGACGCACAAGAAGTACGGAGAGGCAGTAGGCATTCTGGCAGGTGACGCGCTGCTCAATCTGTCCATGCAGGTGGCCGTGCAGGCGTTCCGCCGTCCGTCAGAGCCGATGATCGTGGCAAAGGCGATCCAGGATCTGTACGACAAAGCGGGCATAGACGGCATGATCGGCGGACAGACAGCGGATGTGCTCGCTGAAAAAAATAAAAAAGAGATCGATAAAAAAGAGCTGGATTTTATTTATGATAAAAAGACCGGCGCGCTGATCGAGGCGGCGATGATGATCGGCTGCCGTCTGGCGCCGGAGTCGCGGGAAAAGGATGTGGCTGCCGTGGAACGAGCGGCCAAGCTGATCGGTCTGGCATTTCAGATCCAGGACGACATACTGGATGTGGAGGGCATTGAGGAGCTGATCGGCAAACCGGTCGGCAGCGATTACCGCAACGGCAAATCCACCTATGTCAATTTCGCCGGAATGAAGCAGGCAAAGAAGGATGTCGCGGATCTGACCGAGGAAGCGGTCGGACTGATGATGCCGTATGTGGATGAGGATGACTTTTTGATCCGGCTGATGCGTTTTCTGGCAAAGAGGGATCATTAAATACCTTTTGTGGGGGAATGGTATGTATTTGGAGCAGATCAACAAGGCGAATGATGTCAAACAGCTGGATGCGGACTGTCTGATGCCGCTGGCGGCGGAGATACGGGAATTTCTGATCGACCGGCTTTCCGAAACGGGAGGGCATCTGGCGTCGAATCTCGGCGTGGTGGAGCTGACGATCGCCCTGCACCGGTGCCTTGATTTTCCAAAGGATAAATTAATCTGGGATGTCGGGCACCAGTCCTATACGCACAAGCTTTTGACCGGACGGCGGGAGGAGTTTGCGACGCTGCGGTCATTTGGCGGGATAAGCGGTTTTCCGAAGCGGGCGGAGAGCGACTGTGATTCATTTGACACGGGGCACAGCTCGACTTCCATTTCGGCGGGGCTGGGTTTTGCTTACGCGAGAGACCTTTCCGGCGGTGACGAGAGGATCGTTTCCGTGATCGGCGACGGCGCATTGACCGGGGGTCTTGCGTTTGAGGCGATCAACAATCTCGCTTCTTTAAAGAAGAATTTTGTCGTTATCTTAAATGACAACAATATGTCGATTTCGGAGAATGTCGGCGGTTTGTCGGCGCAGCTTTCCAGAATGCGCACGAGCGGCTGGTACACAGGCTTAAAAGAGGGTGTCCACCGGTCGCTTGAAAAAATCCCGTTTTACGGTGAAGTGATAGACGCAACGGTTCACCGCACCAAAAGCGGTATCAAACAGCTGGTGATTCCGGGAATGCTGTTTGAAGAGCTGGGGATGATGTATCTCGGACCGGTGGACGGGCACAACATTCCCGCGATGGAGCGGATCTTTGAGGAGGCGTTTGCCTATGCGGGGCCGGTGCTGGTCCATGTCCTGACGAAAAAAGGACGGGGGTTTTTGCCGGCGGAGCGGCATCCGTCACGGTTCCACGGGGCAGAGCCGTTTGACAAAGAAAGCGGTCTGCCGCTGAAGCACAAAGGGACGACCTATACCGATATTTTTTCGACCGTCATGCTGAAAATGGGCGAGCGGGATGAAAAGGTCGTGGCGATCACGGCGGCGATGATGGACGGGACGGGACTCAAACGCTTCCACAACCGTTTTCCGGATCGGTTTTTGGATGTGGGACTGGCGGAAGAGCACGCGGTGACCTTTTCGGCGGCATTGGCACTGTCCGGCCTGCATCCGGTGTTTGCCGTTTATTCTTCATTTTTACAGCGCGCCTACGACGAGCTGCTGCATGATGTCTGCCTGCAGAAGCTGCCGGTGGTGTTCTGCATCGACCGCGCCGGGCTCGTCGGGGCGGATGGCGATACGCACCAGGGGATTTTTGACCTCTCCTATCTGTACAGTATGCCGAATATGACAGTGCTTGCGCCGAAGAATAAATGGGAGCTTTCCGACATGGTCAAATTCGCGGTTGCCTATGACAAGGGACCGGTGGCGATCCGCTACCCGAAGGGCGAGGCGTACACAGGGCTTGAGGAACACCGCCCGGACATAGCCTATGGCAAGGCGGAGGTCATCGAAGAGGAGGGCGATGTCCTGCTTTTCGCGCTGGGCAGCATGGTAAAAACGGCGGCAGAGGTGCGGGAGAAACTGAGCAAAAAAGATATTTCCTGCGCGGTTGTAAATGCGCGGTTTGCCAAGCCGCTGGATGAAAAATATCTAAAGCAGGCGGCAGAGCGGTACCGGATGATCGTGACGATGGAGGAGAATGTCCGCTCCGGCGGATTCGGGGAGCACATCAATTCGGTTCTGATCGAAAACGATTATAAGGGGAAGCTGATCAACATCGCGATTCCCGACAAGTTTGTGCCGCACGGTGATATTGCGATACTGAAAAAGAAATGCGGGATCGATGCGGCATCGGTTGCGCGAAAGATCAAAAAGGCGTATGTATGAAGGAACGGCTGGATATTCTGCTGGTGGAGCAGGGATTTACGGCTTCACGGGAAAAAGCCAAGCGGCACATTATGGCGGGCGAGGTGTTCGTTGACGGACAGAGAGAGGACAAGCCCGGGACGAAAATCGCGTCGGACGCCAGAATCGAGCTACGGGGCGATCCGCTGCCGTATGTGAGTCGCGGCGGGCTGAAGCTGGAAAAGGCACTGAAGGTTTTTCCGATCGGGCTTAACGGAAAGACCTGCATGGATATCGGGGCATCGACAGGCGGCTTTACCGACTGTATGCTCCAGAACGGAGCCAAAAAGGTCTACGCGATCGATGTCGGTTATGGGCAGCTGGATTACCGCCTGCGTACCGATGAACGGGTCGTGTGCATGGAGCGGACGAATTTCCGATATCTGACGGCGGACAGCCTGCCGGAGCGGGCCGGCTTCGCAAGCTGTGATGTGTCGTTTATTTCGTTATCCAGGATTCTGCCTGCGGCGTATGAGCTGCTTGCAGATGACGGAGAAATGGTCTGCCTGATCAAGCCGCAGTTTGAGGCAGGCAGGGAAAAGGTCGGAAAAAAAGGCGTTGTCCGCGATCCGAAGGTGCATATCGAGGTGATCGGGCGGGTCATCGCCTTTGCCTCCGGATTGGCGGATGAAGCAGATACTTTGGAAACAAATACCGGACAGCGGAGATTTTATGCGGCAGGGCTGTCGTTTTCGCCGATACGGGGTCCGGAGGGCAATATCGAATATCTGCTGCATTTGACTAAGGAACCGGGGACAGCGGAAGCACTGCCGGAAGTGAAACAGATCGTGGAGGAAGCGCATGCATATTTTTCAGATCATAGCCAGCAATCCTGAATACAACCGCATTCTGGTCGCGGGGATGAAAAGCGCGATTGAGACGCGGGGCGGCGTAACGAGGGTACATTTTGTTGAGGGAGACCGGTTTGATGAGATCAAGGTCGCGCAGGATGCCGACTGCATCCTGTCGGTCGGCGGCGACGGAACCCTGATCGCCGTGGCACAGCAGACCGTGGACAGCGGGATACCTCTTTTGGGGATCAACCGCGGGCATCTCGGTTACTTGTGCGATCTCGATGAGGATACGGTTTACGACGCGATTCCGACCTTGCTGGAAAGCGAGGCGGATATTGAAAACCGGATGATGCTGGAAGGGTACATTGTCCGCAGTAACGGCAGCAGGAGCGAAACGATCCGCGCGCTGAATGATATCGTGGTATCGTCTTTAAACGGCTTGCAGGTCATCCATCTGTCTGTGTATGTCGGCGATGAATTTCTCTATTCGTTCAATGGGGACGGGATGATCTTTGCGACGCCCACCGGCTCGACCGCGTACAATCTGTCCGCCAACGGTCCGATCGTCGATCCGAAGACCGATGTGATCCTGATGACGCCGATCAATCCGCATACATTAAATTCACGAAGCATTGTCATTGACCGCAGGGATGAAGTGGCGCTTGAGATCATGCCGCGGCGGGGCTCCGCGGACGAGTCGGTCGCGGTCAGCTTTGACGGAGGCAGGAGCCTGGTGATCCGCGCAGGGGAGCGCGTGGTCGTGCACCGCGCAAAGGAAAAGGTCAAGATGATACGGCTGTCGCGGATGAGCTTTTTGGAGAGGATCCGGAGCAAGATGGTGTCGGAGTGAAAGGGTATTTTATATGTTATTGAATTTATCTGTAAAAAACTTAGCGCTGATCGAAGAAGAAGAAATTGAATTCTCCGAGGGGCTGAATATTCTGACCGGGGAGACCGGGGCAGGAAAGTCGATCATTCTCGGGGCGCTGGGGATGGCGCTTGGGAATAAGGTCGAAAAGTCGATGCTGCGGGATGGAGATAAAGAGGCGTTCGTTGAGGCGGTGTTTGGGATCGCGGATGACAGGCTGCGGCAAAGGCTTAAAGAGCTGGATGTGGAGGTGTATGATGATGAGGTCATCCTTTCGCGGCGGATCTCGGCGGCGCGGGCAGCGGCCAAGATCAATGGGGAGAGTGTGCCTGCTAAGAAGCTGAAGGATGTCGGAGCGCTGCTTTTGGACATTTACGGGCAGCAGGAGCATGTATCGCTGCTGAAAAAGAGCCAGCATCTGGCGCTGTTGGATGAATATGCGGGGGAAAAGCTGGCGGATCTGAAGACGCAGCTTGCGGAATCGTACCGCCAATACCGAAAAATCGAAGAGGAATTTGCTGCTTCCGCTTCTGATGAGTCCGAGCGGGAGAAGGAGCTTCTTTTTTTGCGGCATGAGGCGGAAGAGATCGAGGGAGCGCGGCTTGCAGAAGGCGAGGATGAGGAAATAGAAGAGGAATACCGCAGGCTGTCCAATTCGCAGAAGATCATGGATGCCGTTGTGTTAGCGCACCAGGCGGTCAGCAGCGAGGGGGCATCGGATGCGCTTGGCCGCGCGCTGCGGGAGATCGCATCGGTCGCGGAATACGATGAGACATTAAAAAACATTGAATCCACGCTGTCCGACGCGGATGCGCTGCTGTCCGATGCGGGACGGGAGCTGGCAGGCTTCATGGACAGCGCGGAGTATGACGGTCAGCGCTTTGCGGAAGTGGAAGAGAGGCTTAATACTTTAAACCGTCTCAAGGATAAATACGGTCCGACGCTGCCGGATGTGTTTACGGCCCTTGAAGAACGAAAAAAGCGGATCGAGGAGCTGGAGCATTATGATGTCTATCTCGAAGAGCTGAAGCAGAAAAGGAAGGCTGCGACAGAGGAAGTCGAGCGGCTGTCACAGGAGATTTCGGACATTCGCAGGGAAGCGTCCGGGAGGCTTTGTGAGGAAGTGCGGATGGAGCTGTCGGATCTGAATTTCCTTGATGTGTCATTCGCGATGGATTTTGCGAGGACGGATAGATACAGCGCCAACGGATTCGACGATGCCCAGTTCGTGATCGCGTTGAACCCGGGAGCGGCGCCGGCACCGCTGAAAGAGATTGCTTCGGGCGGTGAGCTTTCGCGGATCATGCTGGCGTTAAAGACCGTGCTGGCGCGTGGGGACGCGATCGATACGCTGATCTTTGATGAGATCGATGCCGGGATCAGCGGGCGCACCGCGCAGGCAGTGGCTGAAAAGCTGCGGAAGGTCGCCCGTGACCACCAGGTCATCTGTATCACCCATCTGCCGCAGATCGCCGCGCAGGCAAAGAGGCATTTCCGCATCGAAAAGCATTTGGAAAGCGACGCGACGATCTCCGCGATCCATCCGTTGGACGAGCAGGGTGCCGTTAATGAGCTGGCGCGGATGCTCGGCGGGGCCAAGATTACGGAAGCTGTGCTGGAGAATGCCAGAGAGCTTTTGGCCGCGGCGAAAGGGTGATTTGGAATCATTGCGGGATATTTTGGAGAAAAAGAAAATCCAGCCGTTGCATTTGTCAACGGATTGTGGTAATATATCATTTGTTGTCCGAAAGGATGACAGATGCACGAGTGGCGGAATTGGCAGACGCACCAGACTCAAAATCTGGCGGGGGTGACTTCGTGAGGGTTCAAGTCCCTCCTCGTGCATTAGAGATTGGTTTGGGAGGAGGGTTACGTCCCCTCCACCTGCATGAGAAGCCTTGTAAATCTTATATTTACAGGGCTTTAGTTGGCGTTATGGGGAAAGAACAGTTATTTTGGGAAAGGGGGAATGGAAATGACGGCAAAGGAATGTTTACAGGTACTGCGTGACATCAAGGACTGCGCGTTTGCGACGGTGGATGAGAATGGGATGCCGCAGAACCGCATTATCGATGTGATGCATGTTGAGGAAGACGCGTTGTATTTTTTGACAGCGAGGGGCAAGCATTTTTATCGGCAGCTTGTTGACGGACAGGCTGTGGCGATTACAGGGCTGAATGACAAATGGCAGACGGTGCGGCTGGTCGGAAAGGTAGAGAAGATTGCAGAGCAAAAAGAGTGGATTGACCGTATTTTTGAAGAGAATCCGTCAATGAAGTCGGTCTATCCGGGGGACAGCCGTTATATTTTGGATCCGTTCTGTATCCGCGATGCGCAGATTGAATTTTTTGACTTAGGCAAGGAACCGATCTGCCGTGAAAGTTTTTCTATTGGAGCAGAGAGCCCAAAGCAAAAAGGATTTCTGATCACAGACAGCTGTATCGGCTGTGGAAAATGTAAGCGGAGCTGCCCGCAGTCTTGTATTACGGAAGGGACGCCGTACGAGATTGCCCAGGAGCATTGCCTGCATTGCGGCCTGTGCTTCGAGAACTGTCCGGTACAGGCGATTGTCCGGAGGGAGGAGCAGCCGTAAAAAGAACGGCAAAAAAACGATAGGCAACGATAGGCACAAAATGAAATTTGCATTTTCCTTGAAAATGTGGCATACTGTTATAGTTTGAATAAAGCTGACCATTTCAATGCGGTTGGCTTTTTTCAGATAGACACTTTCAACAACAGCTGAGTGCGGGCGCAGACCAAGGGATCTGCGGGCCGCGCGATTTAAAGAAAGGAAGTGATCAAGGTGGTAGCATTGGATCAGCTGCGGCAGAATCTGTCCGCGTACCAATCGCCGCTTGCGGAAGTGAGGGATTCACTTTAACCTCGCTGCAAAGCAGAACCGGATTGAGGAATTAGAAAGAGAGATGGAGTCGCCGGATTTTTGGAATGATCCGGACAGCTCCACGAAAAAGTCCAAGGAGCTAAAGGACTTAAAAGACGACATGGCGGTCTACGCGTCCATGGAGGAACAGTACGAGGATGTCGAGGCGTACATCGAGCTGGGCAACGAGTCGGAGAGTGACGACGAGGAGCTGGTGGCGGAGGCGACCGAGGCGTTTGAGGAGTTCGTCAAGACCTTTGACGCGATCCGGATCAAGACGCTGCTGTCGGGTGAATACGACGCCAACAGCGCGATTTTGACCCTGCATTCGGGCGCGGGCGGCACGGAGGCGTGCGATTGGGTGTCGATGCTTTACCGTATGTACACACGGTGGGCGGAGGCGCATGAGTATTCGGTCGAGGTGCTGGACTATCTCGAAGGAGAAGAAGCGGGCATCAAGTCCGTTACGATCCAGGTCAATGGCACGAACGCTTACGGGTATTTAAAATCAGAAAAAGGCGTGCACCGGCTGGTGCGGATTTCGCCGTTTAATGCCAATGGCAAGCGGCAGACTTCATTCGCGTCGTGTGATGTGATGCCCGAGATCGAAGAGGATCTGGATGTGGAGATCCGTGACGAGGACATCCGTATCGATACCTACCGTTCGAGCGGCGCAGGAGGACAGCACATCAACAAGACCTCGTCGGCGATCCGTATTACCCATTTTCCGACGGGGATCGTCGTGCAGTGCCAGAACGAGCGGTCGCAGCATATGAACAAAGACAAAGCGATGCAGATGTTAAAGGCGCGGCTGTTTATCTTGAAGCAGGAGGAGCAGCAGGCCAAGGCAGCGGGCATCCGCGGCGAGGTGACGGATATCGGCTGGGGCAATCAGATCCGGTCGTATGTCATGCAGCCGTACAAGATGGTTAAGGATCTGCGGACCGGTGAGGAAACGGGCAATGTGGACGCGGTGATGGATGGCTCTATCGACGAGTTCATGGGCAGTTATTTGAAATGGCTGTCCCTCGGCTGCCCGAAGCGGAATACGCAGGATGCGGAATGACCTGCCGGGATGGGATCGAAAAAAGCAATATAGCCGGAAATGGCATAGTGCGAAATGCGTTTGGGCAGCGGTTCAGGTGATTGGACAGCTGCGCCGGGGCAGGAATTGTGTGAGAGGAAATAAGAAATGAATGTAGCAATCATGGGCTTCGGGACGATCGGTTCCGGCGTTGCCGAGGTGCTGTCGACAAACAGCGCGCTGATCGAAGAGCGGGTCGGACAGAAGCTGACATTGACCAAGGTGCTGGATCTGCGGGACTTTGAGGGCGATCCGGTCGCTCCGCTGATCGTACACGATTACAAGGAGATCGCACAGGACGATTCGATCGATCTGGTCGTTGAGACGATGGGCGGCGTGGAGCCTGCTTTTACCTTTGTCAAAGCGATGCTTGAGAATGGCAAGCATGTCACGACCTCCAACAAGGCTCTCGTGGCGGACAAGGGAGCGGAGCTTCTGGCGATCGCGAAGGAGCATGGCGTCCAGTTCCAGTTTGAGGCATCGGTCGGCGGCGGGATTCCGATCATCCGGACGATCCTTTCGTGCCTGACCGGAGACGAGATTGAAGAGATCGTCGGCATTGTCAATGGCACGACCAATTATATGATGACAAAAATGGCGGAGGAAGGCAGCGGCTTCGATGATGTACTAAAGGAGGCGCAGGCGAATGGCTACGCCGAGGCGGATCCGACGGCAGACATCGAGGGCCACGATGCGACGCGCAAGATCGCGATTCTGACTTCGCTCGTCGCGCAGGCGCAGGTGGACTACGAGGATATTCCGGTGGAAGGGATATCGCACATTACATCGGCGGATTTTGCCTATGCGAAAAAGCTCGGCAGGGCAGTAAAGCTTTTGGCGGTCAGCCGCCGCGCGGGGGATTCCTTTACCGTGCGGGTAGCGCCGTATCTGCTGTCGGAAGAGCATCCGCTTTTCGCGGTACACGGCGTGATGAACGCGGTCTATGTCGTAGGCAATATGCTCGGACCGAGCATGTATTACGGCAGCGGGGCAGGCAGCCTGCCGACGGCATCGGCTGTGGTCGGCGATCTGGTCCATATGGCGCGTTACCATGACGAAGCCTCCACGATCCGCTGGTCAAAGGAAAAGGTCGCACTGGAGACGCAGGAGCGTCCGTATAAGAATTTCCTGCGGACATCCTTATCCGAGGCAGAGGTCAGGGATATTTTCCCTGTCGCGGAGACGGTGGATGCCGGCATTGCCGGCGAGATCGGCGTGATCACCGATGAGATGACGGAGCAGGAATACCAGGCGGCGGCAGGCAGGCTTGCGGACGGGGCATTGCTTCAGCGGCTGCGTCTGGCATAAGATGTGATGGGAATGGATTTTAGGAGATAACATTAACATGTTAATTGTCAAAAAATTCGGCGGCTCCTCTGTGGCGGACGCCGAACGGATCAACAATGTGGCGGAGCGGTGCATTGAAGACTACCGCAAGGGCAACCAGGTCGTCGTGGTGCTTTCCGCGATGGGAAAGACGACCGACGCGCTGATCAACAATGCGCAGACGATCAACCCGAACCCGCCCAAACGGGAGCTGGACATGCTGCTGGCGACCGGGGAGCAGACTTCGGTCGCGCTGATGGCGATGGCGATGGCGGCAAAGGGCGTATCGGCGATCAGCCTCAATGCGTTCCAGGTGGCGATGCACACGACTTCGGCGTATGGCAATGCGCGGTTTAAGCGCATTGATTCGGAGCGGATCCTAAACGAATTGGATTCAGGCAGGATCGTTATCGTGACGGGATTCCAGGGAGTCAACCGGCGTGACGATGTGACGACGCTGGGACGCGGCGGATCGGATACGACAGCAGTGGCATTGGCGGCGGCGCTCAGGGCAGACGCCTGCGAGATTTATACGGATGTGGAGGGCGTGTACACGGCGGATCCGCGGATCGTGCCGCATGCCCGCAAGATGAAAGAGATTACCTATGACGAGATGCTCGAGCTCGCGACGCTCGGCGCAAAGGTGCTGCACAACCGGTCGGTGGAGCTGGCCAAAAAGTACGGCGTCCAGCTCGTCGTCCGTTCAAGCCTGAACCGGGAAGAGGGTACGATTGTCAGGGAGGTGACAAGTATGGAAAGCATGCTGGTAAGCGGCGTGGCAGTAGACAAGAACGCAGCGCGGATCGCTGTTTTGGGCGTGAAGAATGAGCCGGGTATCGCGTTCCGTATTTTCGATCTGCTCGCGCAGCGCAATATCAATGTAGACGTGATCCTGCAGTCGATCGGGCGGGATGATACCAAGGACATTTCCTTTACCGTCGACCAGGAGCAGGCAAAGGAAGCGGTACAGGCGTTAAAGGAAAATAAAGAACGGCTGACGATCCAGCAGATCAAGGAAGAAAAAAATGTCGCAAAGCTCTCAGTCGTCGGAGCCGGGATGCAGTCCAACGCAGGTGTCGCGGCAAAGATGTTTGAGGCGCTTTACGATGTGGGCGTCAATATCCGGATGATCGCGACATCGGAGATCCGGATCACGGTATTGATTGATTTAGAGGATGTGGATGTGGCAATGCGCGCGGTCCACGACAAGTTTATCCATGAGAAGTGATTATTCATACAGCGGCGGACAGAGGCACAGGCGTGTCAGAAGGCGGCGGAAACGCCACACGGCACGGCAGCGGTTCTGGCGCTATGTCAAGAGCGGCAGGTTCATTGTGTCGCTTTTTGCATTTGCGGCGGTCTTTTTGTTTGTCACGAGCGGTATTGTGGCGATACGGGCATTCCGTGCGCACAGGGCGGTGGCGGATGATGTCGTGGATATCGATATCAGCGGCAGCGACAGCAAAAGCGTTGCGACCGATACGGTTCCCGTGACGGAGGATATGCAGGTGACGCTGGAAGCCCCGCCCGATCCGGAGGTCGCTTCATTCGCGCCGGGTTACACATTTGAGCGGACGGACCGGACGAAAAAGCTGCCTAAATTCAAAGAAGACGGGAGCGGCAGCACGGTCGTCTCGCAGTATGTGGTGCTTGTGGATGTGGATACGGGTGAGATCGTCTGTGAACGCAAGCCGGATGAGATCATCAATCCGGCGTCGATGACCAAGATCCTGACGCTTCTTGTCGCGGTGGAGCAGCTGGGCGACAGGGATCTGGATGAACTGTACCAGATCACAACAGAAATTACCGATTATGTCTACAGCCATGATTGTTCCGCGGTTGGCTGGATGCCCGGCGAAAAGGTGACGATCGAGGATCTGCTTTACGGGACGATACTGCCGTCGGGCGCGGATGCGGTGCAGGGGCTGTGCGATGTCGTGGCAGGCGGGCAGGAGGAATTTGTCAGCCTGATGAATGAAAAGGCAGAAGAGCTGGGTCTGTCCGATACGGCGCATTTTACAAACGCGACAGGCTTGTATGATGAGAATCACCACTGCACGCCGGAGGACATGGCGGCGATTTTAAAAGCCGCGCTGCAATATGAGACCTGCCGGGAGGTGTTGAATGCCCGGACATACACGACACGGAAGACGAAAAAGCATCCTGACGGCATTCTGATCTCCAATTGGTTTCTGCGGAGGATCGAAGACAAGCCGCTGCCCGGTGATGTCTGCGGCGCGAAGACCGGTTTCGTCAAAGAGTCGGGCAACTGCGCGGCGAGCTATCTCGTGACCGAAGACGGCGGACATTACATCTGCGTGACCGGCTGGTCGACAAGCGCGTGGCGGTGCATCTACGACCATGTGGATATTTATAATGGGTATGTGAAGTAAAGCAAAATGGCGTATTACCATTCACAACTGACCGCACGGGCTTTTTCGCTGGGAAGCGGTTGCGTTAGTGTAAAATTATCGTTGCCTGAAAGAAGAAGCACAGAACATATATTCTGACAGATATAAAAGGAAGAGAAGGATTGGATCCCACTCTTCCCTATCGGAAAGTTTTCCCTTATTATGTTGGTTTGAGTTAATTAACA
>JAFUYB010000019.1 GCA_017470735.1 Lachnospiraceae bacterium
ACCATAATATTATCCTCCTTGATTTTTGAAATGATAGTTGGTTGTTGCTTTCGCTCCCGCCCATCCATGGACGGGCTTGCTGCTTTGTTTACAAGTTGCTATTCAGTTTGAACACTTTTGGTTGCGTCTTCTGCAACCTCCTTTCTCCGATTTGCCATTATGATCCCGTCTGTAACCAGCTAAAATCAAGACAAATCCTCGCAACCATTATCACATTGGCTTTTATGGGAGTTCATGCAACACTTTATAGAAACTGTTGCATGAAACTCTGTTTTCCTTATAAAATAGGGAAGTATTGCGATAAGAAAAATCACAAAAAATTAGAAAAAAAGTTAAAAAAAGGGGTTGTGTAAACCCCGGAAGTGCCGATATAATAAGCAGGTAAGGAAATCATGCAACAGTTTCTATAAAGTGTTGCATGATTTCTTTGATTTATGCGGTTTTTCCTTGCCATTACTGGATTTGCGGCAACACGGAAAATCCCATTTTTATTTTTGAAATTGGAAATATCAGGAGGAAGCGACCGCCTCCAACAAGACATCAACATTGACCGTACTGTACTCTATCTGTTCAGAAAATCTGCGCAGGCTTTCTGCCAGATCCTCCGTCATTCCCGCATGGAAAACTATAAAATCCGTGCACATACGGGCATAGTCCGATATCCGATCCACTTCCCACGCGGGAATCCGTTCCATCTGACGGTAAAATATATACTGATAGATTCTTTGCAGCATTTCATGCTTGTCCCCAAAAAGCTCCCGGCTTTTTTCGTAATAACGATGCGCGTCGTGCTTAAGCCTTTCCAATTCTTTTGTCCATGCATCGTCAATTGGCTCCGTTTGCAAAAACGTTGCTATCAGTTTCTTTGTTTCGTCTTGCTTTAATCTGTTGTAACGGTACGGTCTGCACCCAGGAACTCCTATCATTTCCAGCAGCGCGTCCAAATCATAGCATTCTCCCGATTCATCGACAAAACACAGCTGCCCCCTTGCAGACAGAAGCAATTCGCTGACACATTCACAGCTCGCCCCTAAACCGCAGAATACCATATCATCTATCTCTTCATAGAACCGGGGATGCAGCGCGCAGATATCACACAGCGCATCCTCGCCCAGCTCCAGAATAATAGAGCACAGCCCATCCTCCCGAAGAAATGAACATCTGTCATTCTCCTGCAAGACGAAATGCCACCCATCCTCATCTTCTGCCAGCGCATTTTTCAAACCCTCTCCAAACCGCCCTTCTATATGGCAATAGAATTGCGCTGTCTCCTCATCCACATCTATTTCCCAGCCCTTACAGCAGGTGTGCCTGCACCGGCCTGCCTTGCACTGGAATTGTTCGTAAAAATCCGGATATATTATCATATTATGATCGGAGCCTCGCTATTAACAGTATTTTGGCTTCAAGCAGTTCCATGTTTATTCCTAATCTGTTGTTATTTCAAAAACAAATCACACCGAATATCACATCATCTTTACGGTCTATCAGCAAATCGATCTGCGCTCCCGGACTGGCCTTTTTACTATTCCAAGAAAATTCCTGGCTGTATACACCAGAAATACCCAATGCTTGTTTGATCTGCCGCGTATGAAGCAGGCATACCTTCTCGTACGCAAGGCCACACCATGTATAATAAGCCGGCGTATTAATGAACTCCAACCATGAACCCGTTTTTCCGCCCTCCAGAAAACTAAAATGAAACAGGCACAAGGGCTTTAATGGAGGATTTGCCCGAAAAAAACATTTCCACATTTTGCACCAAGCTGCATTGTGGTCTTCCGAAATTTCTTGTCAAACTATACATTTTGGGGAGATAAATGTCAATTATTCCTTATAATTCCCCAAAACAGGTTTGTTTATGTATGTTCTGGGGAATTATTGCTGGATTTCAAAACGTCTCCCCCCCACAAACAGAATAGCTGTCAAACATTCTTTGCAAAGATTTCACTAGAATACTTCTTCATATTTGCCCCTATTTCATCTCCTCTTGCAATATTACAGTGTTCAGTTTAACATATAGATGATGGTTGTGAAATGAATTCTCTGTATTTTAAGCCTATTTTGTGTGTTTTTCGACGAATTGCTTACTGTTCATAACCCCTTTGCCGGTAGGCTATCGTTAAATATAGGGCTATCATACATATCATTCCTATCATGACAATGTTTTAATCCATGCTTTCCATGCCCTGCTTGTCTATCTTTCGCAATGTGCTCTATATTTATTTGCATCTTTGTGTGGCTTGCGTGCTTTCTTTTCTATATAGTTTATGCAATTATGCCGTGTTTATCATTCATTATATACCTATAATATATTTTTTTGTTACTTTGCTTTTTATTTATATCAAATATATCATATATTGTTATTATTCCTTTTTTATTATTTACAAAATACTTATTATGTATGATAGATATGACTTACTTATTATGCTTAATTTAATCTATATGGTTATATTGTATATTAAAATAATTATACTTATTCAGTAAAATATGTTCACAATTTCTATTATATCCCATATACTAAAAAATTATTGAAGGTATAGCATATAAACCATTCTTATCGATTTTAACAATTAAGGCATACCATATAAGTCTACCAATAATTGCAATTACAACAGCAATATGTTAGAATGCAAACCATTCATTGAACTGTTTGAACGAAAACGGCAAGAGCCGGTAAAAGGAGCTGTTGTATGGATAAAAGGAAACTGAAATGTCCGCCGATTGTGATCATGTTTACCAACAACAAGGGCGGATGCGGGAAATCATCCGAATGCATCGAGCTGGCATATCTGTTGGGTGAAAAATACAAGGTCCTCGCAATAGATATGGATCCCCAGTGCAATTTTTCGCTGTATTCTGATGTCGATCTGGAGAACCATAAAAATATCAAGCATATACTCGATGTTGATTTTGAAAATATCGAGGAGTGTATCCAGCATACGGATAATTATGATGTGATCGCGGGAAATCGGGAGCTCGTAAATGCGACAAAGCTATATCCTGACAGCGATGAGGAGTACATTCTCCAGGAAATGATCTCCGAATTTGATTATGATTTCATTCTGCTCGACTCCGCTCCGGCGCAGTCCCTGCTTTCAATCATTGAATACACGGCGTCCGATTATGTGATCGGTGTCACGGAATGTGACGACGGCTCTCTTTTGGGCATCAAGAATATCCGTCAGGACATAAAAACGATTACCCGGCGCAGAAATCCGAAGCTTAAATATTTAGGTATCATCTTAAACAAATACGAAAACACGAACATCAACAAACTCGCCGAGGAACAGCTCAACGAAATGGCCGAAGAGATCGATTGCAAGCCGTTCAAGACAAAGATCAGAAAATCCAGCAAGTCATCCGAGGCAAAGCTGATGCGCCAAAGCGTTTCACAATACGCCAAGCGCAACGCCATCGCTCTTGGCAACAGAGAACTGTTAAAAGAAATCATCAAACGCATACGGTCAGACGGAAGGATGTGATACAGGTATGGGATCAAATTTACAGAGATTGCGGGCAATGAAGGCGGCAAACCAGCAGAAAGAATCCGATCTGTCTACAAGCTTCAGCATAGATGAAGGAGGGGCTGTGCCAGAAGACTCTGCCGCAGACATTCAAGAAGCAAGCGACACCACCCCGACACCAGATCAGATAACGGAAAATCCCGTTTTGCAGCCAACGAATGAGGGTGCAGAAGCTAACAATGCTAGCGATACTATCAAACCTATCGCTCCTAATAGTTCTATCAGCCCTATCAACAAAACCGAGGCATCTGAACCGGAGCGAAACATCGGCCTTCGCCTCGCATCCGCGGAAGATAAACGATATTTGGATTTAGCCCCTTTAAGCCGTTCCATGACAAAAAAAGCCTTTTTTATCGAGTTAATGCGAACGGAATTTGAAAACATGGGACATATTAACATAAATGACCCGCAGATAGAGCATTTCAGGGAATCCCCTCTGAAAACGACAGCTATCACCATTTCTGTTCCGGAAACATTGATCGTACAGATCAAACAATATTCAGCAAAGCATATGATGAAATACCAGCGTTATGTTGCGTATATTATCAACAAAGCACGGATGAATGACGAAGACTGGCAGCAGATGATGTAAAGTTATTCACGCCAAAAATATCGATTTAAGGTCTATATATACAATAAAAAGGTGAGTTACAACAACAAAAATTATTTGTTTTTTTAAGGACAAGAAAAGCCTTGCCATCAGCGGATTTGCAGAGTAATTGTCGATATGAATGGCTGGGAAATTCATTATAAATGGCTGAATGATTCGATGCAAATGGTTTGTAAAATCGACATTTTTGGCTCAATCACAGCATAAACAATAACCAGGGATATCTGAATGACAAAAAATCGATATTTCTGGTTATTTTTATGCATCGTTTTCCATTTTGAAGATCATTTCCATGACAAAGACACACCAAAAATATCGATTCAAAGGCGGATTTGAGAGATAAAAGACATGAGAAAGCCGGCAAATAAAGCACTTTTATGCCATCCACATAAAGAACCAAAAACATCGATTTTGTTGGATGACGCACGATTCAACTTTTAAAATCGATGTTTTTGGTTGTAAAAAAAGGATAGCAGAAGCCAATCATATCGAAACGAAAGAAATATTAAGACCAAAAATGTCGATTTTGGGCTAGGAAAATCGATGAAAAAGGATTATAATACTACACTAGTAAGCCAAAAATGGAGGATTTTTATGGCAAATTTCTCGAATCAGCTAATGGAAAACAAATCCTATGTCAAATCCAATGAGATGATTTCGGCAAAATACAAATCGACATTGCTCGAAAACCAAGTCATGGCGATTGCGCTGACAAGGATCGAAGAAAATCATGAAGACAGGGATGCGCCATTGGAGGCGAGGCTTTATCCGGGCGAGCTAAAGAAGCTCGTCAGCGATGATACGCATATTTATCGGGATTTAAAGTCTTTGGCCAAGACGATTACCGGCCATACGATGTTTCTTGAAGACGGGAGAGGGAATTTCAAGGCATTTTCTGTTGTGCCGAATGCGGATTACCAGGACGGGGTGTTTATCATCAAATTCAACCAGGTGTTGAAGGACCATCTTTTGGGGATGGACAAGAATTTTACGACGCTGGAGCTGTCTATGATGACCAATTTTTCCCGCAACTCATCGTTCCGGATCTATGAGCTTTTAAAGAAAGACCTGTTCCGGTCCAGACCGGGCGTGAACAACGGCAGGGTGGATGTGGAATACAATTTGTTCGAGTTCCGGTTTCTCATAGGCATTGCCAATTCCGACAATGTCTATGTCCAGAATAAAATAAAGACAATGACTGTCGTCGACTGGGAAGAGCTTTACCGTGTGCTGGAGAAAAACGGGAGCAGGAGCGATATCAAATTCAAAACGACGGACAAGCTTCAGCGGGACTGCATCAGGCCGGCCCAGGAGGAGCTGGAGAAAAAGAGCGACATCCGGTTCGATTATGAGCTGGTCAGGGTCGGCCGTCCGTATAAAAAGATTGTATTTCATATCTATCCGAATGTCCCGCAGGACGAGGAAGAGCTGATCGTCAGGCAGAAATATGTAGAAAAGATAAGCGGAAAAGACCGTCAGTACGAGATCCCGATGGACATGAATGAAGAGACCAAGAAGCTTTATGATGATTATGTCGGGCACAACGAGCTGGACAAAGAGGATCTGGATTTTCTCCTGAAGACATCAAAATTCAATGTAAAGGATGTCATTGCAGCCATAAAATACACGGATGAGCAGAGTGAGGTCAACAATTACATGGGGTATCTGGTCCGCTGCATCCAGGACCGGTATTTTGAAAGCGGGCAGGTAGAAGTGGTCAAGGGCAGCCACGAGTACGCCGTCGGACTGAAAGAGCTGCGTCAGCAGGCGAATTCAGAGGAAACCAAAAAGAGGGTCTGGGAATCCACAAAGCGTAAGGACGATTTTGGCGCATTTTTATCGTATGAAGAAAATGTGAGGGAGCTTTCTTTCATGGAGCTGGATGAGATCCTTCAGCCGGCGGATGCTGTAGCAGAGTACATAGAGTGGAAAAAAGCGGGATCCCCGACGGTGATCGTGGACGGCAGTGCCGGAGCATAAAGGCGTTTTGGCATGAACAGCGGGAGACATAGATAATGATTGGATTAGGTACAGTGATCAATACAGCCGCCATCATAGCCGGAGGCTTGGCGGGGCATTTCTTTGGAAGGCTGCTTCAGGAGAGGCACCGCGCCTCTTTGACGGCGGCCTGCGGAGTTGGCGCGATGTTTATCGGGATTGCCGGAGCGATGCAGGGCATGCTGTCCGTCAGCGGCGGAGTACTAAGCAGCGGACAGTCCATGCTGGTGACGATCTGCCTTGCGCTTGGAACTCTGGTTGGTGAAATATTCAACATAGAGGGTCTGTTCGAGCGCTTTGGCGAATGGCTGAAGATTAAAACGGGAAATGCAAAAGATAAAGAGTTTGTCAATGCTTTTGTCACTGCGTCGCTGACAGTTTGTATCGGGGCAATGGCGATCGTCGGCGCGATACAGGACGGGATCCGGGGAGATTGGACCATTCTGGCGGCGAAAGCAGTGCTTGATCTGACGATCGTCATGGTCATGACATGTTCTATGGGGAGAGGAGCCGTGTTTTCTGCCATACCCATTTTGTTGTTTGAAGGATCAATTACCATATGCGCATCCTTCTTAAAACCGCTGCTGACGGATCTGGCAATGGATTATCTCTCACTGATCGGTTCTATACTGATATTTTGTGTAGGGCTAAACCTCGTATGGGGCAAGAAGGTCAGGGTGGCAAACATGCTGCCTGCAGTAGTTTTTGCCGTGATTGCGGCATTCCTGCCGTTTTAGACATTGATGTGAGGGGGGGTGCATATGTCGAAAAAAGGGCGTAAAGAACAAGAAAAGCTGAGCAGTGAAGCCCGGCAGTCAAAAATATTGCAATTTTTCCGGGAGGGCAATTCCGCTACGGCAGCGACGCTGGGAGGACAGTTTGCGGTTTCGGCGCGGACGATCCGCAATGATATCCGCGCACTGAATGATGAGTTGGCGGAAAGTGCCGTGATCGAAAGCAAAAATGGGGAATATGTGATGCAGGTGTTCGACAGAGAGTCGTTCCGCCTGGTGTATTCCTCTTTTCTGAAATCTGACGACCGGCTCAATTCGGGGGAGAACCGCCGGCACTATTGCATGGGCGTCCTGATGCGTTCGGCAGAGCCGGTTTTGACGGATGAGCTTGCCTATGAGCTTCACATCGGCAGGACGACGCTGATCGGGGATTTAAAAGCGCTGAGGGAAGAGCTTGCGCCATACCACATCAGGATCGAAGGGCATACGGCAAAGGGGCTTGTCCTTGAGGGCGGCGAGTTCGATATCCGGGTATATGTGCTGGAGAATTGTTATGAGGATATCTACGCAGAGTACCCGCTGGATACGGAAATTGCCGATATGCTGGAGAATAGGCTCCGCCAGATGAACTATGAGCG
Source organism: Lachnospiraceae bacterium (assembly GCA_017470735.1). Classification (GTDB taxonomy): domain Bacteria; phylum Bacillota; class Clostridia; order Lachnospirales; family Lachnospiraceae; genus RGIG4930. The sequence continues at coordinate 7,508 of JAFUYB010000019.1, forward strand.
GGATGTCCGCCAGCTTGGAAAGAAATACCTGACACTGATGCTGGACCGTTTTTTGACGGGGCATTTTATCGGACGGCTGCCGGATCGGTATTACAATCTGACCGCGAGACGGGAATTTTCCATGGTTGACCGTATCGTCAACTTGATCGCGGATTATTTTCATATTGGTTTGCCGGTTGAAGAAAAAATCTTTTTAATGCTTCCGGTGATCGGGATGCGTACGCCGACGGATCTGCGGGATGCCTACCAGATTGACCTGGATGAACAGACGGGGCCGCTGATGGAGCGGATTTTTGATGAGATATCCCAGCGGATGGATATCCGGCTGAACAGGGAAGAATTTGTCAAAGAGCTCGCCTATCATCTGATGTTCATGGTCAACCGCGTGCGTTTCGGGATTCCTTTGTCTAATCCGCTGTTGGGCGACATCCGGCGCAAATACCCGCTGGCATACCGCATGGCGCAGATTGCGGGGGAGATTATCGAAAAAGAAGTAGGGGAACCGGTCAGCGAAGACGAAATGGGGCATCTGGCATCCTATTTTGGCATTTATCTGGAAGAAGCGGGCATGAACCGTGAACAGAATTTTTCCGTAGCCGTGGTATGCGGAAGCGGCAGGGTGACCGCCAAGCTGATATTGGTACAGCTTCGGAAGGTGCTGGATCCCAGCGTGACGATTGACTTGTATTCGGACGAGCGTGCCAACGAAGAGGTGCTGAATGATTATGATCTGGTGCTTACGACATTGGAACTGCCATATACATTAAAGGTTCCGATGCTCCGCATCCGGGAAATCTTTGATGAAGAAGCGCTGGCGCAGCAGATAGAAAAGATCCGCGTGTCAGGGATGCTGGAAGGCTCTGTGGATGATGGCAACCGTCTGGTGCTGGAAGAGTTTTTAGAGGAATCCCGGTTCTTCCGTTTTGAAAACGATTATTACGAGGCGGCGGTCTCCCGCATGGCGACGGAGCTGATCCGGCAGGGATTGGCAGATACCGCGTTTTTCCAACGGATCATCCTGCGGGAGAAAAAGGGATCCATGGTATTTGAAAACGGCGTGGCGCTGCCGCACACGATCCAGACAGCTTCGGATCGACTGGGATTTGCCGTGGGGGTATTTCCGGAAAGTACGGTTTATAATGGAAAAGAAGTTTCGGTTATCTTTTTGATGGCTGTCCCGGAGAATATGGATGAAGATGACCTTCTGTTAAAGCTCTATGATGAGATCATTGCCATCGCCAACAGCCCTGCGGCGATCAGGGACATGCAGAAGGCGAAGTCTTACAAGGATTTTCTGGTGGCATTGAGATGGTGAATTTCCGCCGGATGGAAATCGGGCGCACTAACGCATTTCCGCCTGCAGGAAAATATAAGTATTAAACAAGCCTCCCATTCTTGTTATTCTGTGCTTGCAACGAGGGAAAAGAAAGATTTTCCAAAGCATATACACAACAGGAACGGGAGGTTTTATAATGAGTGAGAACTGGCTGGAATTGGAAGGAAAAGTCGTCGCAGTGACCGGAGGGGCATCCGGGATCGGCAAGCATGTGGTAGAAGTGCTGCAGTCGGTCGGCGCGAACGCCGTCATCGTTGATATGTCGGTGGAAACGGGCGATGAGATCGACGGCGCGTACTGTGTGAAGTGTAATGTCACGGATCCGGACAGCGTGCAGGCAATGATGGATGCGGTCATGGAAAAATACGGAAAGGTTGATGCATTGGTCAACAATGCGGGGATCAATATGCCGAGGCTTTTAGTGGATGTCAAAGGCGAAAAACCGGAGTACGAGCTGTCGGTTGATTCGTTCGACAAGATGTTCAATGTCAATGTAAAGGGTTTGTTCCTCTGCGCACAGGCTGCAGCGAGGATCATGGTCAAGCAGAAGCATGGTGTGATCTTAAATATGTCGTCCGAGTCCGGCAAAGAAGGCTCGCAGGGACAGTCGGCATATTCGGCGACCAAGGGAGCGGTTGACAGCTTTACCCGTTCCTGGGCAAAGGAGCTGGGGCAGTACAACATCCGCGTGCTGGCTTGCGCGCCGGGCATCATGGAAGCGACGGGCTTGCGGACAGATGCTTACAACGAGGCGCTGGCCTATACGAGAGGCGTGAAGCCGGAAAATCTTTCAACGGATTATTCCAAGACGATCCCGCTCGGCAGGGACGGCAAACTCGATGAAGTCGGAAATGTGGTAGCATTTTTGGTATCGGACAAGGCAAGCTACATCACGGGTACGACATACAACATTTCCGGCGGAAAATCAAGGGGCTGAGACTGGTATCCGAACGGAGTGAGGGGAACAGAAAGGAGATTCAACTATGCTGGCTTTAGGAATTGTCGTTATTGTCGCATTTGTGATACAGAGCGTGCTTTCCATGATCCAGATGAAGCACTTTTCCAATGAATTTATTGCCCTGCGCAGAAGAGGAAAGGTTGCGGTCGGACGAAAATCCGGCGGCTTCCATGCAGGGGCGATCGTGATGTTTCTGATCGACGAGGACGGGATCATTGTTGAGGGCAAAAAACTCGAAGGCGTGACGATCCTGGCGCGGGTGACGGATTTGAACGGTTACGAAGGGCGTTATGTCGGAAGCTTACGGCGTGAGGACGGTCCGAAACACCATCGGAATCTGTGCCGTGCGATCGAGGATGCCGCTCTGACCTACTGCAAATTTACGGCTGGCGAGGAAATTCCTGAGCCGCCCAGCCCGGTCGGCCGCTTAGGTGCAGCGATTGATCATGTCGCCGGACAATTGGCATCCGCAACACGGGTTCGGGCTGTCACCAAATAAACAGTCAAGAAAGAGAGGTAATTATGGACATTTTAGTAAAATTCGCATCCGGCTTTATGGCGCTGTTCAATGCAGGCGGCGAGCAGTTTGTAAGCTGGGTGACCGGTATTATCCCGACGGTACTGATGCTGTTGGTCCTGATGAATTCGATCATCTCGCTGGTCGGACAAGAACGAGTGGAAAAATTTGCGGCGCTTTGTACGGCCAATCCGCTGCTCCGTTACTGGATACTGCCGTTTGTATCGGCATTCATGCTTGGAAACCCGATGGCGCTGTCGATGGGCAAGTTCATGCCTGAGTATTACAAGCCGAGCTTTTACGCATCGGTAACCTACCACTGCCACACCAACAACGGTATCTTCCCGCACATCAATGCAGGTGAGCTGTTCGTATGGCTGGGCATCGCAAACGGCATCTCGACTCTGGGGCTGGACACAGCACCGCTGGCAGTCCGCTACATGCTCGTCGGTATGGCAGCGAACTTCATTTCCGGCTGGGCGACGGACTTTACGACAAAGTATGTGGAGAAACAGCAGGGCATTACACTGAACCGTGAGTTTAAGAAATCGGCAGCATAACAGACTTTAAGGAGGAGCACACAATGGCTGAATATAAATCAATCAGAATCGAACGCGGTCAGGGCGGATTCGGCGGTCCGCTGATTGTCACCCCGACTGAACAGAAAAATAAAGTAATGTACATCACGGGCGGCGGCGCGGAGCCGGAGTGTCTGGCAAAGATCTGTGAGCTGTCCGGCATGGAAGCGGTTAACGGCTTCAAGACCAAGTGCCCGGAAGAGGAAATGGCGATGGCGATCATCGACTGCGGCGGCACGCTCCGCTGCGGTATCTACCCACAGAAGGGGATCCCGACGGTCAATGTGATGCCCACCGGAAAGTCCGGTCCTCTGGCACAGTACATTACCGAGGACATCTATGTATCGGCAGTCACATCCGCTCAGGTATCGCTGGCGGACGAGGCACAGGCGGCAGCGGCGGCTGAAAAATCCGCGGCAAAGGCAGAAAACGACTCCGAGACTCCGAAATTCACGGCAGATCAGAGCGTGTCAAAGACGCTTGCGGCTCAGGAAAACAAGAGTCTGATGACCAAGATCGGTCTCGGCGCCGGCAAGGTCGTCAACACCTTCTATCAGGCGGCCCGCGATGCCGTACAGACCTGTATCACGACACTCCTGCCGTTCATGGCATTCGTCGCGATGCTGATCGGTATCATCAACGGATCCGGTATCGGTACAGTTTTTGCCAATATCATGAAGCCGCTGGCGGGCAACATCTTCGGACTGCTGGCATTAGGCATCATCTGCTCCATTCCCGGACTGTCCGCGCTGCTCGGACCGGGCGCCGTTATCGCGCAGATCATCGGTACTCTGATCGGTACAGAGATCGGCAAGGGCAACATCAATCCGCAGCTTGCGCTTCCGGCGCTGTTTGCGATCAACTGCCAGGGTGCCTGCGATTTTATCCCGGTCGGCCTGGGACTGGCAGAAGCGGAAACAGAGACCATCGAGGTCGGCGTGGTATCCGTTATGTACTCCAGATTCCTGACAGGATGGCTTCGGGTGCTGATCGCATACTTCGCAAGCTTCGGGCTGTACGCGGGGATGGCATAAAGTATCAGGTGATATGAGCAGCGGAAAAGGTAAACATTCTCCCCTCGCCTTTTCCGTGTTAGTGTAAAATTATCGTTGCCTGAAAGAAGAAGCACAGAACATATATTCTGACAGATATAAAAGGAAGAGAAGGATTGGATCCCACTCTTCCCTATCGGAAAGTTTTCCCTTATTATGTTGGTTTGAGTTAATTAAC
>JAFUYB010000020.1 GCA_017470735.1 Lachnospiraceae bacterium
AATAAGGGAAAACTTTCCGATAGGGAAGAGTGGGATCCAATCCTTCTCTTCCTTTTATATCTGTCAGAATATATGTTCTGTGCTTCTTCTTTCAGGCAACGATAATTTTACACTAACCTGATGTAAAGTATGAAATTGTCAATGTACAATTTAGCTGTGCAACATTATTCTTACACCGAATAAATCATATTCCGGTCACTTCGACACATACCATTCCACGATGCTGCTGTCAGCCTCAATCAGATCCAGCACCCGCGTCGCCACGCCTCTCGGCTCAACCCGTCCCTGCTCCCAGTTGCGTACCGTCATCGGCGTCACGCCGAGCGCAAGGGCAAAGAGGCTCTGCGATAAGCCTGTATTTTTTCTGACTGCCTTGACATGCTCGGCATCGTATTTTGTCAATGGGGCAATCTTCCGTTTTACCGTCTTTTCCATGCCATATCTCCGATTATAAGAAACTTGTTCTTTACCTGCTTTTTAACAAATTGCTTTCCGTTTTCACTCCGGGCTGAATTTCCGTATCTCTGCCAGAACCTTTTCCGCTTCATCCGTCATCCCTGCGGCAATCAGTTCCTCAACCTTCCGCCCCAGCCCGTCAATCAGTTTCTGCATCTCATCCTGGATCAACTGCTGCTCTTTCTGTTCCTCCTGCCTGTCCATTTCCTGCAGCTTTTGCGCTGCCTGTACACGGAAATAGTCATACCTCTCATCCGCAAAACCCATGTAGATGTCATCCAACAATGAGACCATTTCAGATAACGCTTCACGGTCGGCGTGCCCGACAAAATCGTCAACCAGTGAACACCAGCGGGGAAACGGTATTTCACGGATACGCTCATCCAAAACTGCTCCCCTCCTGAGGCCGATCTTCCATAATCTCGGATCAACAAGAAACGGATTTGCTGAACGGAACAATTGCGTAAAATACTCCGGCATTTTCTCCCTGCGTTCTTCGTGATCCTCCCACATGATAAGCAAATCCAACGGCTTGGCTGATGTCAGGCTGGCCGCATCAAGCGCCTGGACGATATGCCAGCGGTTTTCATCGCCTTCTGCTTCCATGCGTACGAACTCTTGCTTTACAACCTTGCGGGCTTCCGGAAGCTTCCAGAAAGTACCTATGATTTCTGCAAAACGCTCATCATAGTCCGCTGCGGATGCGTCACGCAATATGTCAAGCTCATAGCGGTCAAGCCCATAGGTTTTCATTTCATCCCACGGCAGCCGGCTGAAAAATGCATCATAGCCATCCCATTCGCCGTCCCGAATGCCCAGGTACACCTGCATCGCTGCCATCATATGGTAAATTTCGGATCCGAAAGTGTCGATCAGAAATGACAAATAATCCTCGCTGCACTCAACCGGGGCATCGTGATATTTATCATAGGCATCCAGATACCGTTTGCCATGCCTGAGGGCATTCCTGTATTTCCCCATGTGCATGGACTGCAGCGCCGCTTCAAATTCAATCCATGCGGATGATACTCGCCCTAACACGAGTTTCTTCCCTTTTAGATGGCGGTACTCCCCATATCCCTTCTCCCATCCGTCGATTTCCCTCGTCAGACGGATGACATTTGCCGCGAATATGCCCCTCATGCAGGCAAATTTATATCCACGAACCCCCTTCATCTGTTTAATTCCCTTTTTTGCAAGGGAAAGTTCCTTTTTCTTATCCTCAAAATTCGCATATTCCTGCATCATCTGGTATGTCCATCGGACTTGGGTTGGCTCTTCTTTTACCAATTCCTCCAATAGGACCAGATTGCGCCTGGCATGGGCATCCCTCTCCTCTTTCGAATGATAAATATATCCCGTATGTCCGGTCAGTCCCCCGATGGAAACCGCATTGCCCCGTGCCGGTGACATAAATTCGTGAACGCGTCCCCGGAAGCGGATCTTCCCGTCAAGCCGGAACATCCGGCTGACCCATGCATCCCTGTAGCGCTTGTGGGCATCATCAAAATAATTCCGGATACGGTAATTTGTCCACCAGCATTTTTCAGCATCATCCGAATTCAAAAAATCAATCACCGGATCTGCATCAATAAACCATTCGTCATCATCTATAAAAAGGAACCACTCGCCCGCCGCAGCATCCACTCCGACATTACGCGCCCTGGCGAAATCATCGCACCATTCAAAAGGAATGATCTGGTCCGCGTATTTTTCAAGAACCGCATGTACCCCTTCGCGATGTTCCGGATCCGTATCCACGACGATGATCTCTGTATCCATTTTTTCCTTGAAAGGCATCAATGATGCGAGGCAGCGCTCAATTGTCGTACTCCGCCCGGACGAAAGCAGCGAAATGGTAAGCCGCGGTTTCTTTTCTGCCATATGAATAACCCCTACTGTGCTGCCAATCCCATGCTTTGCGCCAGGAACAAATTCATAATGCAAAGTATGGAATTGCCAATGTATATAAAATGGCTTCGGGGCTGGGATATTCCCAGCCCGTAAGCCGTACAAACCTTTGTGATAATGATTGTTTGGGCTGTTATCAGCCGAGGAGCGAAAGCGCTCCCTGCGTGCTCTGGTTTGCCTGTGCCAGCATGGACTGTCCTGCCTGTGCGAGGATGTTGTTCTTGCTGTAGGTAACCATTTCGTCTGCGATGTCCGTATCGCGGATTCTGGACTCTGCCGCGGTCGTGTTCTCGACGACATTGTCCAGGTTGTTGATCGTGTGCTCCAAGCGGTTCTGAGCCGCGCCGAGGCTTGACCTCTGGTCGGAAACCTTCTGCAGAGCCTGCTTGATCGTTTCGATGGCATCCTTTGCATTGGTATCGTCCTCGCCGTCCACCTTCATGCCGTTTACGCCGAGCGCCTTTGCGGACATGTCCGCAATGTTGACCTGAATCTGGTTGTTGCTGGTGGCATCCGCACCTACGTGCAGTTTCAGGGAAAGGTCGCCCTTGATGTCGCGTTTTGCGGAAACGGTTCGCGTGTCTAGCGTCGTCTCGTTCCCGACGGCGTCATAGACCCTTGGCGAATCGGCCCTCGCCTTTATCTTGTCGGAATTCGTCGTATCTTCAGGTACTTCGCCGAGTATATCGGTTGTATATTCTGCTGAAGCCGCCTTGTCCACGGTCATGCTGATCTTGTCGCCGATTGCTGCACGGAAGCCTGTAACGGTCTTGATCCCATAATCATTTTCAAGACTCACCGTCTTACCCGTTACATCATTGTACCAGTCAGCTTTGTCGAATGTTACGGTAACGCCGCCTGAAGGCAGGTTATCGCTGTTCAGCGTTATCTTAGTAGCCTGCATAGTTACACTGTTGGCAAAGCCATCTATGCCGCTGACTGTGGTAGTAACCCCATCGTTCTCGAAGACGAATTGGCTCGCTTCAAGTGTGACGGTTGCAGAAGCGGTTGCAGCTAATTTAGATGAATCAACCGTAATTCCATAGGATTCCAATTCCTCAACTGATGAATCCGCTGTTTTTCTGGTTCCGCCAGCAGCAATCGTCTTCTTCGTCCATGAATCTGCCTTGTAAGTGAAAGTCGATCCTGTTGTAGCTCCGGCTGCACCTAAACTTGTTCCTACCATAGAGTCTAAATCAACTTTATGGCCGCCTTCGTCATACCACTCGCCATCATCTGCCATAGTCAGCGTTCCCGCATCCTCAAGAGCCTTCATCTGTGCTGCTGTAATGCCCGCACTCAAGGTTACATCTGATGCTGTCGCATTCTTACTCGATTTGAACGATCCACCGGCGGTAGTATGAGTGAATACAACCGTTTCCGATGTCGCTGCTGCTGCTGCAGAATCAGCCACGCCCGAAACATCGATTCCTGTGGTAGTACTGGGCATAGCTGAAGCCGCCGTGTAGGTAAGGGTTGCACCTGCCGTTACCTTGGAAGAATCCATATTGGATATATCCACGACATTCTCTACGTCTCCACCCTCACCATCTTTTGCCGTAACGCCTCTCCTGTATGTGAGGTCGACGTCCTCTTCGAGATCAAATTTACCGGAAAAATCAACCATATCCTTATGCTCATGATCGCCGATCAAGGTATCTTCGCCCGCTATTGCAGCAGTATACTCGATGGTAGCCCCATTCTCTGCATCCGCCACTTCACTTGCCTTGATTCCGAAAGTGGACTCCAGCTCGTCTGCAGAATAAGTGGTGGTGCCATCTGACCAAGTGCCATCAGTCTTGCTGTAGGTCAGGGTAGCGTTCGCTTTCGCCGTACCGCCACTGGGAGAAAGGGACTTGGTCTCTGTTCCGATAACCGGTGGCTCTACGTCTCCTTGGCCTGCGCCGTTTGCCTGGTTCACTTCGCCGCTTGTCAGCGAGAAGTAATTGTTCAGGCTGTTGGCAGAAATCTTGTTTCCGTCCTTGTCGAAGTACTGGGATATTTCACCTTCACCCTTCGCCGCCGTCACGGATTCAGCCGTAAGGATTGAAGAAGATGTTTTGTCTTTTTCTGTCTTGTTGGCGTTCTCCATCGTCGCGCCGCCTACTGTGATGGTTGCGATATCATTGCCGTTCTTGTCCTGAATCTTGAATGTAGCGGTATTCAACTCATTGCCGCTATCGTCTTTGTTCATAGAACTAACGGTCACAACATCGTACTTCTGTGCAGCGTCGCCGTTAAGCGTCATCGTGTAGCCGTTCGTGACGGTACCGTCGCCACCTGCCGCGCCTGTGCCATCCGTAGGGTCGGCATAGGTACTGCGATAGTTGATGCTGATGCCCTGATCGCGGAGAGCTTTTGCAACAGCGTTCTGGTCGTCCTGCTTTGCGCCCTCCTCGAAATCAACGGTTGCGTTCATGCCGGTCGCACCATCCGAGTACATATTTGCCGACGCTTTTGTAACTGCTTCAGCTGGATTATTGTTGAAGCTATAAGATACTTGGCGGGTCGCGTTACGGTCGCCCTTAAGCAAATAGGTCTCGTTGAACTTCGTCGTCTCGGATACGCGGTCGATCTCGGTCGAAAGCTGGTCAATCTCGGCCTGGATAGCGTCGCGGTCGGTCTTGGAGTTCGTGCCGTTCGCGGACTGCACGGCCAGCTCGTTCATGCGCTGCAGCATGTCCTGTACTTCGCCCAGGGCACCTTCTGCGGTCTGCACCGCGGACACGCCGTCCTGCGCATTGGTGGAAGCGCGGTCGAGGCCGCGGATCTGCTTACGCATCTTCTCGGAAATCGAAAGCCCCGCAGCGTCGTCCGCTGCACGGTTGATCCGGTAACCGGATGAAAGCTTCTCTGTCGACTTCGCCTGTCCACCTGTTACTAAGTTGAGCTGCCTGTTAGCGTTCATCGCCTGCATGTTATGTTGAACTACC
>JAFUYB010000089.1 GCA_017470735.1 Lachnospiraceae bacterium
GAACCTTCTGTCAAAAAGGAATTTGTAGCGTTTTTCGCCGGGGTGCTCCGCAATGTACTCCGACATGGCTTTCATAAGCTCCTGCTTGCCCTCGCACTGAATCTGTTTGCCGAGATCCGCGTATTCAAATCCGACGGGCATGGTCACATGGACATGGCTGTCTATGATGCCGGGCATGATGAATCTGCCGCCGAGATCAGTGACCTCGCCCTCATACTCCGAAAGTCCGGCCTCATCGCCCACATAGACGAATTTGCCGTCCTTCACCACAAGAGCGGAAGCCTGAGGATTGTCCTTGTCGGATGTGAAGATTTTCGCGTTTTTGATGATCCTGTCTGCTTTCATGTTATTCTCCTTTCGTCTTGCATACGTTTATAAAATACTATGATGCTTTATCACACTTTACTTCTTATCATCCAAAGAGATACTTTAAGATATTTCCGAATACCGTGTTTCCGGCAGGAGCTTTATCGATCCCAAGCATCCGCGCAGCAGCACGATTCCTCAGTTCATTAAACCGTTCTGTCTGGGGCGTCCCTTCCAGGGTGTCATAAGCGTGAGGAAGTCCGGGTTCTACATGAAGCTCCGTAAAAACTCCTGCCTGCATAAGCTTCTTAGCATAGTCAATGTCCTCATCGCAGAAAAGATCCAGACTGCCGACGATCATGAAAGTCTGCGGCAGTCCTTTCAGCTGCGAAACCGTTGCCACTGCCGGTGAAAAATAGATCATTTCCTCATCGTTAAGCTTCTTCTCCTGTCCTGCAATCAGATCAGACCAGCCTGAGACATTATTCTCCCTTGTCCAGATAAACTCCCCTGCATATTCATTCTTGTAAATATCCTCTTCCCCGCCGGTACGGTAGTCCAGCATGGGATAGATCAGTATCTGGCCCTTCAGCGGCACACATCCTTTGTCACGGTTATAAAGAGCCAGGCGTGCACTCAGTCCTCCGCCGGCACTTTCTCCCTCAATGATGATATTATCCCGATCCACATGCAATTCATCCGCATGCTCATACACATAAAGCAGACCCGCATAGGCGTCTTCCAGCTCCATGGGATATCCGTAGGAAGGATCCTTCGTCAGTGTGTATTCAACGGAAACTACGGTTGCCCGGCGTACATCCGCCAGCTCCTGTATCCCCTGCTCACATGCGCCTGTATTGCCAAACTGGTAGCCCCCGCCGTGAATATAATAAATAAGCGGAGTTTTTTCACCGTCTTTGTACCCTGCCGGACGAAAGACATACAGGTTCAGCTTTCCTTTTCCCTGTGCCCCATCAATGAATAGCTTCTTCGCATTTTTCGGCTCCAGCCCCTCTATCTCCATATCTTTATTCGTAATCCCCACAGGGATCGAAAAGCCTTTCAGCAGCCCATACTCTTTTGGCAGAAGATGCGAACTCTTAAATGGTCCTTCCGCTTTAACAAGCCCTATTGCTGTCAGATTGTCCTTGAACTCTTCCTTTTCCATGGCAACATTTTCTTTCATCGCGTAAAACTCCTTCATCAGATGCAGTAATATTTGGTCAGGAAATAGGTCCTGTCCCAGTCAACAATCTTCATCGTGTTTTCCTTTTCCGCACGAACATTGAATTCGTCGAAGACCATCACCCGCTTTAGTTAACCTTCCTGCCGCTGAAATACACTTCACTCGGCTTGTTCTGGCTGAAGCCCTCATGCTCGGCTGTGAGCAGATCGTTGTCGAACACCAGGAAGTCGGCGTCCTTGCCGACGGTGATGGAGCCTTTATGGTCCTCGATGCCCAGCTGCTTTGCGCCGTTGATGGTGTAGCCCAGCAGCATTTCCTCAACACCCATTTTTTCATCGACAGGCGGCAATACCGCAGCGGTTCTGGTGTAATCCGGGGTGCGGGTCTTCTCGGTTCTCTGGCGCGTCATGGCGACTTCCATGCCGAAATAGGGGTTCCAGTTCTCGAAATCGCCGTAGAAAACCTCATCGCTTGACCAGGTCACAAGCGCGCCTGAATCCCAAACCGTTTTGCAGCGGAACTGCTTCGAGGCGCGTTCCTCACCAAGCCAAAGGCTGGCGTCCGCGGGATCACCGGCATGCCACCAGGGCGTAAAGTTCGCGATCACGCCAAGCTTTGCGAAGCGATCCAGATCCGCGTCGTCCTGGATCTCCAGATGTGCGCAGGTGACACGCACGCGGAAGCTGTCGCCCAAATCCTTCCGGGCCAGCTCCACACCGTCCAGGACAGTGCGGGACGCGCGCTCGCCGACGGTATGGACGTGCAGATCCATGCCCATCTCGTTGAGCTGCTTCAAAACCGCCGCGAGTCCTTCGGCGTCAAAGGTGGTGCAGCCTGTCTCCCCGGTGTCCGCATAGGGTGTGACCATGGCCGCGGTGTGAATCTTCTGGGTGCCGTCCATCAGGATCTTCAGCGTATGGACCTTCAGATGCTCGGTGTTAAACTCACGGTTGAAGCGCTTGAGCTCCTCGAGGGCCGTTTCCGTCTTATGCGGATCCGTGAGCATATAGCACCCGTCGATATACATCGGCAGTCTGCCCTCCAGATCCATCTTGCGCAGCTCCTGATAGATGCGCTCGTGGATCTTTTCATGCTCCGGGAAGCCGGCGTCAAAGAGTCCGCTCACGCCGAAGTTTACACAGTAATCGATCAGGCGGGAAAGCGGGCCCTCGATCTTCTCCTCGTCCAGCTCCACGCCGTCGAAGAGGAAAGGCCAGGAGGCGGATTCAAACGCGTTTCCGGTCACATGCCCGTCGATACGTACAAAATAGCTCAGCCCCGGCACGGGGTCCGGTGTGTCGTCGGTGATGCCGTGCCTTTCGAGGACCTTGGAGTTAACCCAGTTGCTGTGGCATTCGTCCTCCAGAAGCACCAGCTCGCTGTCCGGGCAGATGGAGTCAAGATCCTCCTTGGTGAGGATTTCTCCGTTCAGATACTTCTGCTCCATCGTGAATCTGTAACGGTCCAGGCCGGGATTTTTGCGGATGTAGTCCGCCATAAAGTCCAGCGCGCCCTGTTTGCCGTCGCACTCAAAGCGCACGCCCAAATCCGCGTACTCAAAGCCGATGCTGCTGGTCACATGCACATGCGTGTCAAGGATGCCGGGCATGACGAATTTGCCGCCGAGGTCGGTGACCTCTCCCTCATAGCCCGCAAGACCGGCCTCATCGCCCACATAGACGAATTTGCCGTCCTTTACCGCGAGGGCGGAAGCCATCGGCTTGTCCTTATCCGATGTGAAGATTTTCGCGTTTTTGATGATCTTGTCTGCTTTCATTGTTTTTCCTTTCTTTGTCCTGTCGCAACACATGATTGGGGCTATGCCTCCCGATTAGAAATATTGTCTCGTCCTTTCGTTCCCCTCATTCCTTTCGTTTTGCATGAGCAGGTCGTGGTCGAACACCGGGAAGTCCGCTTCTCTGGCGGCCTTCATTTCTCTTTTCTTCTGAATGATTACCGGCGTTTGTTCTGCCTGTACAGAGCGTAATTCATTCCGTGACCGATCAGAAAGGTCAATCCGGCAATGATGATGCAGATGACAAGAATCATCTCTATCGGTATAAGTTTGCTTCCTTCACCGAACAGCATGATAAAGCCGTAGACAGTCGTATAAAGGATAACTGCCGCGGCAAAAACCAGAGCAATGGGCGAATCCTTCATTTTTTCCTCGTAAGTGAGAAGCGACAGAACGCCGGCAGCCCCGGCCAGGATGGCAACCCCCATATCCAGGATGAGTTCGACGGTGACTTTTTCACCGAATACCTCGGGGTTGATGATAATCCCAAGTGTTTGCAGCACCCACGCAATTGACAGGCAGATCAGGGAAAAGCCGCTGAACAGAAGCAGTCTTTTGGCAAGCAGTATTTTGCGGTTTATCGCCATCAGCGCAGAGATATTCTCCCCGCTCTCACTGGCCGCGGCTCTGTCTTTGTTATCCTGCCAAAAGCTGATGGAACTGATCTTATGAGATATTTTCTGTTCGAAATCATATTCTTCAGACTCATTAAGAAAAGCCATGTAAAGACTTTCCCAGATCAGGACGCAGCCCAGGGTGTCCAGCAGATAGGTCAGGATCTCACTGACGGTGTCATCGCCGCCCCACCAGCCGATCTGCCTGCCGATGGTCAGGACCAGGATCATGACGATGCCTGACACCAGCAGGGCACCCATTTTCATTCCATCCCGGGTCGCCTCGTGAAGGAATCGGCGGTGACGGAGAAACAGGGCATCTTTGAATCCGTCCATCAACTGCTCCGCGGAATATCCCTCGTAATCATCAACCCGGATCGAGACATCGGCGCTGTATCCTTTCGGGATATCGTCCAGCATTTCCGCCATTTGATCTGTAATACCTTCAGCGGCTCTTGAAGACCTTTCGAGCGTATCGGTATTCTCTTCAAAAAGGTCGCTTGCCTTTTCATAGCGCAGGGCAATCTCAAAGGTATTGGTCGCCTCATTCAGCGGATAATACTTTGCCAGAGTCCGGATGGTTTGTTCCTCGTCTTTTCCGAACAGGTTCCTGATATTGTTTTTCATAGTATTCAAAGAATCAATTCACCTTCTTTCCGCAGAAATATACATCCTTCGGCTTATTACAGCTGAAACCCGCATGTTCCGCGGTGAGCAGATCGTTGTCGAACACCAGGAAGTCTGCGTCCTTGCCGACCTCGATAGAACCCTTGGCGGCTTCGATGCCGAGCTGTCTGGCGCCGTTGATCGTATAGCCCGTGATCATTTCCTCAATGCTCATCTGCTCACTGACGGGAGGATATGCCGCAACGGTTCTGCTGATTTCGGAGGTTCTGGTACTCTCGTTGATCCAGCGCGTCATGCCGACTTCCATGCCGAGATAGGGACTCCAGTTCGTAAAATCACCATAGTGGATATCGTCGCAGGACCAGGTCACATTCGCGCCGCTGTTCCAGACCGATTTGCAGCGGTACATGCTCAGCGCGCGTTTCTCACCAAGCAGAACGCGCCATGTCTCATAGGGATTGCCGCCCATGTTGCCGGCGTGCCACCAGGGGGTGTAATTGGCGTTGACGCCGAGCTTTGCGAAGCGATCCAGGTCTGCGTCATCCTGGACCTCCAGGTGGGCGCAGGTGACCTTCACGCGGTACTTGTCACCCAGTGTCTTTCTGGCCATCTCCACGCCGTCCAGCACGTTCCGGGACGCACCCTCACCCACGGTGTGCAGATGAAGATCCAGCCCCGCCTCGTTAAGCCGTAGGAGAAGGTCGGCGATCTGCTCTTTATTGAAGGCTGCTGTCCCCTTCTCATGGGTGTCCTCATAGGGTGTGACCATGGCGGCGGTATGAATTTTCAAGGTACCGTCGTTAAAAATCTTTAAGGTATGGACCTTCAGATGATCGGTGTCAAACTTGCGTTCGAAACGCTTCAGCTCCTCCAGGGCTTCCGGCACCTGTCTCGGCTGCGTGATCACATAGCATCCGTCAATATAAACCGGCAGCTTTCCCTGCCTGTCAAGCTCGCGCAGGCGGGTATAGATCCGCTCATGGAGCTCGTTGCATTCCGGGATGCCTGCGTCAAAGACGCCGACCACGCCGACTTTGACAGAGTAATCGATCCAGCGCAGCAGCGCCGCGTCAATCTGCTCATCTGTCAGCTCCAGTGCTTCATCGAGAAGGAAGGGTATTTCCGCTGCGGCTTCAAATACATTTCCGGTCACATGCCCGTCCTTGCGCACATAATAGCTGAGTCCGGGCACCGGGTCCACAACGTCGTCTGTAACGCCGTGCCGCGCAAGGGTCCTGGAGTTTACCCAGACGCTGTGCGCTTCCCCTTCCAGGATCACGATTTCGGCGTCCGGACAAATCGCGTCAAGATCTTCCTTGGTAATGTCGTCGCCGTGGAGGAATACGCGCTCCAAAAGGAATCTGTAACGATTCCTGCCGGGATTGCTCGCGATGTAGTCCGCCATAAAATCCAGGGCTCCCTTTTTGCTGTCACACGCGACGTAAGGACCCATATCCGTGTACTCGAATCCAGTGCCCATGGTTACGTGGACATGGCTGTCAATGATGCCCGGCATAATGAATTTGCCGCCAAGATCGGCAACCTCGCCCTCATAGGCCGCAAGGCCCGCCTCATCACCCACATAGACGAATTTGCCATCCCTCACCACAAGGGCGGTTGCCAGAGGATTGTCCTTATTCGCGGTAAAGATTTTTGTGTTTTTCATGATCATATCTGCTTTCATGCCTGTTTTCACCAGCCTTTCTTTATATTACATATTACTTACAGGTGTAGACCCATTCACCGCCAACCATGGTGCCAAACACGGGAGCGTCCTGAATGTGCTCCGGGCTGCATGCGGTAATGTCCGTTCCAAGCACGACCAGATCCGCCTCTTTACCGACAGTGATGCTGCCCAGCCGGTCGTCGCACAGGAGCTGATATGCCTCGTTGATGGTGGTCGCCTCGATCATCTGCTCGATGGTGACGCGCTCGCCGGGATTATGCAGGGTCTCCAAACGGCCGGGAAGCTGACGGATCACGCCCTTCTGCATACCGACCAGCGGATAAGCCGGGTTGATGACGGGGTAGTCGCTGGCGGAGGTCACCACGACACCCGCGTCGAAGAAGGACTTCATGGGGAGCTGGTTCGCAGCGCGCTCCTCGCCTATATTGGCCACGATCATGTGGTCGAATTCGGGCGTCTTATCGAACCAGTGCGGGTCGGTGACCGCCACGACGCCCAGCTTCGCCATGCGGGGAATGTCCGCCTTGTCAACGACCTGCAAATGGGTGACGGCGTCCCGATAATCATGCGGTCCGGTCTCGGCCAGCGTCCTCTCGATGGCGTCCAGCGTCATGGCCAGTGCGCCATCGCCGATGGCGTGGACGTGCACCGTGAAGCCGAGCTCGTGGGACCGCTTGAACACCGCCGTCAGTGTCTCCATGTCGAGGCGCAGCTGCCCGCGATACTGATGCTCCTGAGACCAGGGATCGGTGTAGGGCTCCTTCATATAGGCGGTGGAGGGATTGCGCGCCTCAATGCCAAGCTGCTTAAGGCAGTGGTCATGCAGAGTAGACCTTCTTTCCCTCAAAATAGGTAGCCTGCGCCTTGGCAGTGTGTATCTCATCCGCCGGACAGGACAGCACATCCTTGTCAACGAGGAGGAAATCCGCATATTTGCCTTCTTTGATGCTGCCTCTTTCATCTTCAATGAAC